>DATFWL010000505.1:0-13400 GCA_035259385.1 Vicinamibacterales bacterium
CCGCCGGTGCACGTGGAGCAGATGATCGCGGACCGCCATGTCTACGGCTTGACGTCAGCCGCGAACCACGAGGTGCCTCTGCCTCCGCGAATTCGGGATTTGCAAATCGACTACACGGCGCTGAGCCTCGTCGCGCCGGACAAGAATCAATTCCGGTACAGACTCGACGGCTTCGATCGCGACTGGCAGGACGCCGGCAACCGGCGGCAGGCCTTCTACACCAATCTCCCGCCGCGCAGTTACCGCTTCCGCGTGATCGCGAGCAACAACAGCGGCGCGTGGAACGAGACGGGGGACGCGCTCGAATTTTCGATCGCGCCGGCTTACTACCAGACGACGTGGTTCCGTGCCGCGGTTGTCATCGCTGGCCTGACGCTCCTGTGGGCGGCGCACCGATACCGGCTTCGACGGCTTGCGTACGATTTCGATGCGCGCCTGCAGGAGCGCGTCAACGAGCGCACCCGCATCGCGCGCGAGCTGCACGACACGTTGCTGCAAAGCTTTCATGGGCTCCTGTTCCGCTTCCAGGCGGCGAACAACATGCTCCCGGACCGGCCGGTCGAAGCCAGACAGAAGTTCGAGAACGCGATCGATCAGGCGGCGCAGGCGATCACCGAAGGACGCGACGCGGTCCAGAACCTTCGCGCGTCCACGACGATCACCAACGACCTGGCCGAGGCGCTCAGCGCGCTGGCCGACGAGCTCGCCGCCGCGCAGGTCCGCGAGGCGGGCGTCGCGCCGACCGTCGTCGACGTCGCCGTGCGGGGCACGCCGCAGGACGTTCATCCGATCCTGCGCGACGACGTCTACCGCATCGCGGGCGAAGCGCTGCGCAACGCCTTCCGGCATGCCGGCGCGCGTCGGGTTGAAGTGGAAGTCAGCTACGACGATCGACAGCTGAAAGTCGTCGTGCGCGACGATGGAAAGGGCATCGACCCGGCGCTGAGAGATGAAGGACGGCCCGGGCATTTCGGTCTGTCTGGCATGCGCGAGCGCGCCGAGCTCGTCGGCGGTCACCTGGACGTGTGGAGCAAGGTCGGCCTCGGCACCGAAGTGGAGCTGACGATTCCCGGCGCCGCCGTGTATGCCAGGCCGCGCGCGGGCAGCCGGTGGTTCCTTGCAGGCAAAACAGGGTCATGATCGCGTGCATCGCCGTGGCGTCGGCGCACTCCGCGTTCGCGTCGAACCCGGCGCTCGACGTCAGCCAGCACGTGCACACGGCGTGGAAGATCCGCGAAGGCTTCACCAGAGGCAGCAGGCCGACGTGGTCCGTCACGGATGAGCCTGACTGATGCGTTGTGGCTCAGCAATTCCGAGGACGAAAGGTCCCTGCACGACGGCCTCGCGATTGCACCGGCGCGGCCGCTGGAGACGAACTTCTTGACCGACGATTCGCCTACACCCGCGGCGTGGAAGCCGAAGAACTTCAGATCGCCGGTATTCGACGTCGGGATGCATGACGGGACAGATACGGCGTTCTACCTCCATCAAGGGCACGCCGTCCTCGCAATCGAAGCCGATCCAGCACTCGCGGAGGCCGGTGCGCGGCGCTTCGCGGACGCCGTGGCACGTGGTCAGTTGCACGTCCTCAACGTCGGGATCGCGGAGGCTGCCGGCACCGCGTCCTTCTGGATCTGCGAAGACCACTCGGTCTGGAATTCGTTCGATGTGCAGGTGGCGAGCAGAAACGGAAGCCGGCACCACCCAATCAGCATCTCGACGTGGCGATTCGGCGAAGTGATCGATCGGTTCGGCGTTCCTGTGTACTTGAAAATCGATATCGAGGGCGCCGACGCCCTTTGCGTCAGAGACCTGCGGCGTGACGCGCTGCCCAAATTCATTTCCGTCGAAAGCGAGTGTGTCGGCGACGGCGAAGTGCTCGCCAACGAGTCGGCGATCCGGATGCTCGACCTGCTGCGCGATGCCGGCTACACGAGATTCAAGCTCGTTTCGCAGTGCGACTTTACGACGGCGAGATACCCCGATCGATGGCGGTTTGTTCGCAGCGTGATCGACTCGGTCGCGTTCGGGAAGCTCAGCCGGCTCGGCGTCGGAGGCCTGGCGAAGCCACTTACCGCCTGGGAGCGGCTCCGCAAACGCAACGACGGGTATCAGTTTGAGTGCGGCGGCAGCGGCCCGTGGGCCGATGGTCTCCTCGGCAGGTGGTCCAGCTATGCGGATGCGCGAAACATCTATCTCCAACTTCGAGATCAGTTTTTTTCGCGACCTGACGTCAAGCCATATGCGTTCTGGTACGACTGGCATGCGTCCTACTAGCCTCGGCACGGCCTGCGGCATTGCGTCGCGATAAGGCGCCGGCGCGGTCGGAAACGTGCGCGACCGGATGGTCGGTGCGGTCACGCAGGTCGGAACGCGCTGAACGAATCACGCCGGCAAGGTTACAGGCCGCAACTTCATCCGTGCGAGACACTCGTTGAACCGTGGATCGGCGCGCAAGGCGTCCCACTGAGGTGCGACAGCGAGGTGAACCAACGACGGATCGCGGACCTCGATGGCGCGTTGGAGAAGCTCGAAGGCGGTGTCCAGCTGTCCCGCCTCGGCGTAGTGCACCACGAGGCCTAATCCTGCGTTGCCACGCTCCGGTAACGCGCCATCCGACAGCAGCTCACCGGCACGCTGACGATATTCGAGGATGCAGCGATGCACTGCAGCGTTGCCGTCGCGGCGATAGACGTCGATGATTTCGGCGTACATTCTCTTGACGGCGGCCAGGACGGCCTCGCTCGGACCGCGCGCTTCGACCCGTTTCAGGTCCTCCTCGAGGGTGCGCGCCAAATCCCCTTTCTTATAGTACGCGCCGCCAAGCAATTCCCGAGCGAACAGATGTTGCGGATCGCGATCGAGCGCCTTGCTCACCCACACAATCACGTCGTCGTACCGGCGCTGATTCCAGAACGAGACCGCGATGAGGACATGTGCCAGCGCCGACGTCGAGTCGCATTCGAGACCCTGCAGCTTCAGCTCGAGTCCGCGCGGCAGGTCACCGAGCGCTTCCATCAAACCGCCGTAGTGGAGGTACGCCTCCGCGTGGTTCGGGTCGATCCTGATGGCGCGTTGGAAGCTGCGCTCCGCCGCGATCCAATCCCATTCACTGAAGAACATCACCTGGCCCGACGCGACCTGCGCGTCCGCACTCTCGTCGTCCAGTGCCAGCGCGCGGAGCGCGGCGGCCCTGGCCTCGGCGAGCGCTTCGACGTGGGGCACGTCGCGGCTCGTCGCCTGCGCGACTTTCGCGAGCGCCAGACCGGCATGCGCGGCGGCGCAGGTCGGAGCGATCCCGGTTGCCGCCCGAAACGCCGACACGGCATGGGACAACTCGAAGAACGATCCGGAGCGCAGATGCGCCCGTCCCCGGGCGACGAACTCGGATGCGTCGGAGGTCCCCGACGCATCGGCAGTTGCTGCATCCTGTGTCGCTACGCGGATGACCCCAGGGATGCCCTGGGTTGCGTCCAGTTGGCGTTTCAGCGGCCATATGTCGGTCAACAGCTCTCGCGCCGACTGATATCGGTCGTCCACATTTTTCTCCAGACATTTGAAGGTAATCCGTTCCAGCTCCGACGGAATGTCGGGGTTGAGCCGCCTGAGAGACGCGGGCGTGGCGTGAAGAATTTCCTCCTTCATTTCCTCCCACGTCGCGCCAGAAAACGGACGTTGCCCGGTTGCCATGTGATAGATGACGACTCCCAGGCTGAAGATGTCGCTGCGCGGGTCCACGTGGCGGCCGGCGGCCTGCTCGGGACTCATGTACGGTCCCGATCCGATGACGCTTCCGACTGCGGTCCGCGGCTCGACGCTCCAGTCCTCGTTCTCGCTCGGCTCATCGCCGGCAGTCATCTTCGCGACGCCGAAATCGAGCACTTTCACGTGCCCGCGCGCGGTCAGCATGAGGTTGGCTGGCTTGATGTCACGATGGGTGATGCCTTTCGCGTGTGCGACATCCAACGCGTCGGCGACCTGTACGGCGATGTCGATGACTTCCCGCGGCGCGAGCGGCTGCCCGCCGATTCTTGCCGCGATGGTCTCCCCGTCGACGTGCTCGATGACGATGAAGTGAATGCCGTCGCTCTCGCCGACGTCATGGATGGTGGCGACATTCGGGTGATTCAACGCCGACGCCGCCCGTGCTTCACGCGCAAAGCGCTGCATCCGTTCGCGGTTTCCCGCAAGCTCACCGGGGAGTGTTTTGAGCGCGACGGTCCGGTCCAGTCGCGGGTCCCGCGCGAGATAGACTTCACCCATTCCGCCGGCGCCGAGCAGCGACAGGACCTGATAGTGACTGATCGTTCTGCCGACGAGCGTGTCTCCGTGTGGGTCACTCGCTGGTCCGGGCGCGATCTCGAGTGCCGGTCGCTCGAGGAATGACTCGGCATCCGCCTGGTACGCGAGAAGCGACTGCACTTCGCGCAGCACCGTCTGGTCGCCGCCGGACGATTCACGGACAAACGCCTCACGCTCGGAGGGGTCCTTGTCCAGAGCACACTGATGAATGCGCTTGACGGTCGTCCAACGGTCCATCGCTTCCGGTCTCATATCGGACTCCTCGACGCGCAGGGTCGAATGTCGGTGTGCCGGGGTGTAACATGCGTTGCCGCCCTCTTGATCGAGAAGGCGCCATCGGATCGCAAAAACTGTCATGCTGCCGAATGACGACCGTCAGCCGACCGAGCTCCTCCGCGCCTGGAGCCAGGGGGACGAATCCGCTCGCGAGCGGCTGATTCCGCTGCTCTACGACGAGTTGTACCGGCTTGCCCGACGCTACATGCGGCAGGAGCGACCGGATCATACGCTGCAGGCGACAGCGCTGGTGAACGAAGCCTACTTGCGGCTCATCGATGTGAATCGAGTCGAGTGGCGCAATCGGACGCACTTCCTGGCGCTGGCGGCGCAAATGATGCGGCGGATCCTGGTCGAGTCTGCCCGCAACCGGCGCCGGCAGAAACGCGGCGGCGACGCAGTTCGCGTGAGTCTCGATGACCTCGGCGATGTGCCGGAGCCGAAAGAGCGCGACGTTGTCGCCCTCAGTGACGCACTGGCCGCGTTGGCGACATTCGACGGGCGTATGAGCCAGGTCGTGGAGTTGAGGTTCTTTGGCGGCCTCAGCGTCGAAGAGACCGCGAATGTGTTGCACGTCTCACCGGAGACCGTGATGCGGGACTGGAAAACGGCCAAGGCGTGGCTCCTTCGCGAGTTGAGGCAGCCGAAGCCGGACTGATCGCGTCGCGAAAGTCCACGCATGACCTTTTCTGCTGGTGCTCGGCTCGGTCCGTACGAAATCTTGTCGCTGGTGGGCAGCGGCGGCATCGGCGAGGTCTATCGCGCGCGCGACAGGAAGCTCAATCGCGAGGTCGCAATCAAAGTCTTGCCAGAGGCGTTCACGACCGATTCCGACCGCGTGGCGCGGTTCGAACGCGAAGCGCACGTGCTCGCCGCACTGAATCATCCGTCCATCGCCCACATTTACGGCTTCGAACGCTCGCGGATCGGATCGCGCAGCGTCCCATACCACTCGACGAGACATTGTCGATGGCAAAGCATATCGCGGAGGCGCTGGAAGCCGCGCACGAGCAGGGCATCGTGCATCGCGATCTCAAGCCGGCCAACATCAAAGTCCGCGACGACGGTACGGTGAAAGTGCTCGATTTCGGCCTTGCCAAGGCCTTCGATGCCGGCGGTTCTTCGCCCGTCGGCGCGACGAACTCGCCGACGCTGTCGATCCATGCCACGCAGGCGGGCATCATCCTCGGAACGGCTGCGTACATGGCTCCCGAGCAGGCGCGTGGCAGGAGCGTCGACAAGCGAGCGGATATCCGGGCATTTGGCTGCGTGCTCTACGAGATGGTGACCGGGCGTCGCCCGTTCGAGGGCGACGACGTGTCGATCACGCTGGCGGCAGTGTTGAAGACGGATCCCGATTGGCAGGCGCTGCCGCCCGTCACACCGGCGGGTCTTCGTCGACTGATAGCGCGTTGCCTGAAGAAGACGCCTGGCAGTTGCGGCGAGGGGTAGTTCAGATCGTTCCCGAAGGCGACGAGAGCTTGTTCACACTGACTCCTGTTGTCGCCTGTCAGCCAAGGAAACGGAGCAGGCGATGCAGGATCTGTGCAGTGCAACGCGCGTCATTGATGGCGCGGTGGCGAGGCATCGCGACGCACTCGGGCGCCAACTCGCGCGCGGTCTCCTCGAGACTCTTCCCGCCGACCATGCGTGCGGCGAGCTTCTTCACATCCAGAAACGGGAAGTCGAGTTTGGGGAGCCCGTGCGCCTCCAGATCGAGATCGAGCTGCCACAGATCGTAGTGGCTCCAGGTGGCCAGCACGACGCGCTCCAAGGGCTGCGCCCACACCAGGAACATCCGCAGGGCTTCCGGAAAACTGGGAGCCGCATCGACGTCCTCCTGCGTGATCCCGGTGAGCTCGCGACAAAAGTTTGACAGACGCGGCAGCCGCTGCGGTCGGACGAACGTCTGAAACTCGGCCCACGCCGATGCCTCGCGATCCGGCACCAACACGGCGCCCAGTTCGATAGTCTCCTTCTTCCGGCTGAACACCCCTCTCTTCCAACAGGTCGCCTCGACGTCGACGACGACGATGCGACGCTCGCCGGAGACGACCTCCTTCACGACAGCGTCCATATCAATCGATGGTAATAGCGGAGGCGCCGTCGTCTGGCACGGCCGCTTCTCCGGCCCGTCAACCGCCATCATCTCTTCGGATGTCGATGACCGTTCCCATCTCGACCCAGCAACGACGCCGGAGCCGAACGACGACCCGTTGCAGTCGAGCGTCACGCCGGACGAGCATCGATGAAGTGATCAGGCCACGGTCAAATCCCAAGATTCCCTCATTCTTTAATCCAACGCATGAACAGAAAGTATGGGATGCGCACGAGCTTCCTGAACCGGCGCGACAGCTGCAGTTCCTCGCTCGTCGCGCTTGGTTCACGGAATGCTCGGAGTCGCAGACCGCACTCGAGCGGGGCGGCCATGTAGTCTTCGAGCGGACGGTGGCGGCGAACGACTGGTGCATGAAACGCTGGCGTGATCTTCTCATTCCAGGCGAGGCGCTCGAAGTAGCGATCGACGGCAAATACTTCGAGCGAGCCGTCGCCGCCACGAATCCACCTGGACACTGGCGCCGAAAAGCATGGATGCGTCATGCTCATGACCAATTCGCCACCGCTGCGAAGGACACGCTGCACTTCCACGATCGCCCCACGGTAGTCCTCGACGTCCATCAGACTCATCGCCGCGACGACGACGTCAAATCGCGCTGAGTCCAGGTCGTGAAGCGCATTCGCATTGGCGTGAACGAACCGGACCACCACGCCTTCGGCTGCCGCCCGCTCACGGGCAACCTGGATCAGTCGCGCGCTGCCATCGACAGCCGTGACCCGGGCACCCCGTCGCCAGAGTTCGCGTGCGTACGCCCCTTCGCCGCATCCCAGATCCAGCATCGTCTTTCCGGCGACCTCGCCGAGCATGGAGAGCAGGCGCGGCATCAAATACTGATTCCGGTAGTCATTGCTGTCTGCGTGTGCGACCCAGTCGTCGGCGATCTCGTCCCACGAACGCGTCGATGTGTCGTCACTCATGTCCCGTTCCTAAGTTAGGGGCTCTGCGCCACGTCTGCTTGCTTCGTCGGTACAACGATTGCCACTCGAAGCCGTTGAAGCTGTGACTCGACGATAGGAGGCACGATAATCGAAAACCGGATCGAGCGCGTCGCATCGACCCGACGCCCCTTTGACGATCACCTGATTCGACCGTCGGTGAGTGCGCCGGCGCGCGCTCTCGACGTTCCCCACCCGCTCTCGACACGGCGCGTCTGCGGTGCATTCGATTTCACGATCTGCGACACACGTTCACCTCGCAGCTCATTCAGAACGGTGAGAGTCTGGCCCACGTCCGTGAGGCTGGGGCACAAGTCGATTCAGATCACCGTCGCGCCACCCGTTCCACTTGCCAAACTAGGAAAGCCACAACTACCATTCCTAGGCAGACTAGGAGCCGAACAATCGTGAGTAAAACCGCCGACCTCCTTCCCGGCACCCTGGACATGCTGATCCTCAAAGCGGTCTCGCTAAAACCACTCCATGGGTACGGTGTGTTGCTACGCATCCAGCAGATCTCAGGTAACGCTCTCGAGATTCCGCAAGGATCGCTGTATCCGGCGCTTTATCGGTTGGAACATCAGGGACTCATCGCGCCCGAGTGGGGCCAGAGCGACAACAACCGGCGGGCGAAGTACTACACGTTGACCGCGGCGGGGCGGCGCCGACTGCGTGAGGAAGCCGCGGGCTGGACCCGGCTCGCCGCGGCGATTGCCGCGGCCCTGGGCGCAACATCGGAGGAGGTGTGAGATGTTCGCACGCCTTCGGTCGCTGGCTCGCGCCCTCACGTCACGCGGCGACTTTGAAACTGGTCTGACGGAGGAACTCCGCTTTCACATCGAGCAGTACGCCGAGGATCGTGTTCGCTCCGGCTTGTCACCAGAGGAAGCGCGTCGGCGCGCGCGCATGGAGTTAGGCGGCATCAATACAGTGAAGGAAGAGTGCCGCGAGGCACGTGGCCTGTGGGGGTTCGATGCGCTTGAACGTAATTGCCGCTACGCCGTCCGTCAGCTACGGCGGAACCCCGGCTTCGCCGGTACGGTGATCCTGACCCTTGCGCTCGCCGTCGGCGCAAACACCGCGAGCTTTTCACTGCTGAATGCGCTGCTGCTGAAGGCTCTGCCGTACGCGCATCCAGAACGCATCGGGACCCTTTATGCTCGAACGTCAGGCCCTGAACCTTCTGATCGGCGGAGGACCGTCGATGGCGAGCAATGGGAGCACGTGCGCGCGGATGTGCCTTCGCTGCTCTCGGCTGTGTCCGCAATGCGGGTTTCCGGCGTGAACGTTCGCGTCGGCTCCGTTGTGCAATATGTTCAGACCGGTCGAGTCTCGGCCCGGTATTTCAACGTACTGGCCATCGATCCGCTCATCGGTCGTAATTTCTCGGAGGATGAGGATCGTCCGCACGGTCCCAAGACAGCGATCCTGAGCTATCGGTTGTGGCGGACTGCTCTTGGCGGGCAGCCGAGCGTGTTGGGGCAAACCGTTCTGCTGAAGGGCGAGCCGCACACGATCATCGGCGTCCTGCCCGAGGGCGCGACCACTCCGCTGAATGCGGATGTGTACACGGCTCTTCAACCGAGTCGTGAGGGCGAAGGTCAGGCCGCGAACTTTGTTGCCATCATGCGGCTGCGCGACGATGCGACGTGGCAGCAGGCCGATGCCGAACTGGGTCGAGCGTTGAGCGGAACCGTTCGCGCGCGACGTTTTGCGAGCACCAATCCTGGCGCTCAGGTGACCTACTACGCTGTGCCGCTACAGAAAGCCGCAACCGATGCGCTCCGGCCTCAGGTGCTGACCCTCATGCTCGCGACAGGATCCATCCTGCTCATCGCCTGCGCAAACATCGCTGGGCTCACCCTCGTGCGCATGCGGCAACGCACTGGTGAAATCACCATTCGCCTCGCGCTCGGCGCATCGGCCTGGCAGGTTCAGCGACAGTTATGGGTCGAACACTTGCTGTTGGCGTGTCTGGGAGCGACGGCGGGTATAGGCGTCGGGTTGCTCGCACTGCGCGGATTGCTGCGGCTCGTGCCGGAACGGGTTCTAACCGTGGCGACCGTGCCTCTCGACGGCCGCGTTTTGGCTTTCACGCTGTCACTATCTCTGTTGACATACGTCCTGTCGGGCGTGTTGCCTGTGCTCTCCTCCAAGCAATGGGACCTGCGGTCCTCTGCCTCCGGCCGCGGTGTCATCGGTGGTGGCAGCCTTCGGCTGCGCCAGGCGTTGATTGCCGGGGAAGTGGCTCTGACAGCGGTGCTGCTGGCGGCAACCGGGCTGCTCATTCGGACGCTCATCGGTCTTCAAACGATACCGCCAGGTTTCAATCCGACCGGTGTGATCACGGCAAAGGCATCGCTCGACGACGTCCGCTATCACGACCCTGCCGCGTTTCGAAAGCTGCTCACTGACAGCCTGACGGCGCTGCGTGAGACTCCCGGGGTTCAGAGCGCTGCCGTTGGATTGACGCTGCCGTATGAGCGAGCGCTGCTCAATGCGGTCACGCTCGATGACGGCAAGGAGGCGGGACGGCAGATCACGACAAACCAGGTGTACGTCACCCCTCGCTATTTCGAGACCCTGCAGATCGCCGTGCTGGCGGGCCGGACGTTCACTGACGCCGACAATGCTGATGCGCAGCACGTTGTGGTGGTCAACCAGACATTCGCGCGCAAGTTCCTCCATCAGGAGGATGCGGTTGGACGATATCTCAACACGAACGTTCTGATCGTCGGTGTCGTCGCGGACACGGTGCTGTCTTCCGCCGCCGGGTTGAATGCGGGAGCGGCCCCGTTGACACGGGAGGAAACCATCTACGTCCCTGCCGCGCAGGTCGATGCCAAACAGCTCTCGCTCGTTCATGGTTTCTTTCAACCGAGCTGGATTGTCCGTAGCGCCAGCCCGTCGGGTGTGCCTGCCCAAGTCCAGCGTGCCCTGGCGAGCGCCGATCCGCAGCTTCCGGTCTCGGGTTTCTACGGGATGAGCGACCTGATGGCGGCGACACTCGCCACACACCGGATCGCGGTCGCAATCCTGGCAGGGATTTCATCGCTTGCCCTCTTGCTGAGCGCGGTTGGGATCTTCGCGCTGGTGGCGAACATCGTTGCACAGAGGAGGCGAGAGATCGGCATCCGCATGGCTCTGGGCTCGACGATCGGAGAGACGATGATCCAGGTCGGCAGGGCGGGAGTTGGCGCTTCGGCGCTGGGTTTGGGACTGGGCCTGATTCTCTGTGCCGGTGCGCTTCCGCCGATGCGTAGTGTTCTCTTCGGCGTAGATGTGTACGATGCGCCCACCATGCTGACGGTCGTCCTGACGCTCGGCGCTGTCACGCTCCTCGCCACCACGCCCATCCTGAGAGTCGCACGTATCGACCCGGCCAAAACGCTCCGCGAAGAATAGACGGAGGTTGTTGCGACAGTTGGCTGTCATCGGGTCAGCACGCGACGCGAGCGATCGACTGTTCGGGCTGCCACGAGATCGTCGCCATCGGCCCGACCTGAACGCGCCGGAGAAACCACCTCCGTCCGCGACGTGCGGTCTTCCGTCCGAGCTCGCGCCACGGTTCGATTCCCGTTACCGTTCGAACATCTCTCGCCGGTGAGGTACGTTGTTGGCGGCGTGGAGTGGAAAGTGGTGAGCCGGGGGGAATCGAACCCACAACCCGCAGATTAAGAGTTCGGCTGGGCGGTGTCCACTGGATGCCGCCCTTTCGTGTTTGTTCGGAAATTCGCGAATTCGCCGTCCGCTGCGTCCCGTAGCGTCCACCCAAATCCACCGGCGTTGGGGTCAAAATTGGGGTCAAAATCTGCCCGCCGGAAGGGATGCAGATCGTCTGTGCCAAACCGCGTTCCTAGCGTCGCCGATCGTCGGGCAGCGATCACCGTTGGCCAAGCTGCTTCTTCAGACTTTGGTGATGAAGCTGCGACAACGGTTGTTCCGTGATTCAGCTGACACTGCCTCCTGACACCTTCGACACGAGCTCCCCCGCCAGGGCGCCGACATCGTGCGGCGATCGATGGTGCTCGGGCATACGCAATTCACCACGACCACGCAGCGCTACCTGCACCTGCTGACGGACGACCTCAGTGCCAGCCACCAGAAGGTGTCGATTCTGAATCGCTTGTCTTGAAAGCAGACTGCCTGCCGTCGGCTCGCGACAGGACGACGCCAACGTACTCTTGGCGAGGTACCGCCTCTGTTGGTGTGCGCGAGTGCTTCGGCCCGGCAGTTCAGCTCGCCTCGAGGAGCGGAGCGGCGCTCGAGAGCGGCACGATGCGAGCGACATCGTCTACGCGCTCAGTCTCGCCTGCTGCCAGTGAATCGAAGCAGGAACAAAAACAGATTGATGAAGTCGAGATAGAGCGCCAGCGCCCCGACAATCGCATACGTGCCGGTCTGCCCGCCAGGCGAGGTGAGGGCCATGGCCTTCAGGCGCTGGGCGTCGTAAGCCGCCAGACCCGAGAACACGATAACGCCAATAAACGAAATGACGAACTGCAGGGCATCGCTGTGCCAGAAGATGCCGACGACGGATGCCAGCACGACACCAATCAGGCCCATGAAGAGAAACGAACCCATCCCTGCGAGGCTTCGTCGCGTCATCGTGCCATACGCGGCGAGCCCTCCGAACATGCCGGCTGTGACGAAGAAGGTGTTCGCGATTGACTCGCCCGTGAACGCCAATAGCACGAAGGCCATCGTCACGCCCGTGAGGGCTGAATAACCAGCAAACAGCAACGACGCAGTGGATGAAGCCATCTTCTCCACGCGCGTGGAAAGAACAACGACCAGTCCCAGCTGCGCACCCATCAGCACCCAGAAAAGCAGTCGATTCGAGGCGACCGCTCTCACGATTCCGGGCGAGCCCGCGATGAACCATGCCGATGTAGCAGTGATGGCCAGGCCGGCGCACATCCATCCGTAAACGGCTCGAAGAAATGCGTTGACACGCTCTGCGGCGGGAAGCGCAGTGGCGAATCGGGCGTCAGTGGAAATGTCCTGGTAAGCCATACCCGATGCTACCACTGAAGGGGTTCAGAACCCCGACGTCCCCCCGGGCTCTAGCCATTCCAGTTCTGAACTGGTGGCGCGATGCCGCGCCTTTGCTGGACGAACTCGGCGCGAGCGTGGACCACCTCGCTGAAACGCCGCTCTACGGCGTCAAAGCAACACGCTCGTGTGAACGGCGACGGCGTGCTGGCTCGTCCTCGTGACGACTGCTCCCAGCGATTCATCGAGGTGAAGACCACGAGGGGCGGCGCCAACACCGACATTGATGATCCCGTCGAGGGAGGGCTCGTTGTCGAGTGCCGCCCCCGATAGTTGTAGTTTCCGTCCCCGGCCAATGGGCTCTCACGACGGTCATAGCAAGTGACAAGAAACCTGCCGGACTCGGCCGCGAGTCGCATCTGCTGTGCTCTGGATGCGAACCGACGACGACAGGATCTCTCGTCCACTATCGCCATGCATGCCTTGAGCAGAGACGCCAGCTCGATCCTGAATCGAATGGAACTGGATCGCCGCTACGAGGTGTCGGATCTCCGCGCATTTGCTGCAGACATCAGTGCTGAGGGTCTTTTGGACGTGATGCACGAGTTGTGGATCAACCGACAGGTTGAGAGGGTTGGCGAGTCAGCGTGGCAACGCCATCGGTCGGCGCCCGGCCGCAACGGCGCCGCCGTGCCTGTCATGCCTGGTTCCACCTTCCAGCAGACTAAAGTCGTTAGGCCTGACGACTTGTTCGATCACGACACGTTTCGGGA
>DATFWL010000506.1:0-24103 GCA_035259385.1 Vicinamibacterales bacterium
GGCCGGCGCGCTCCTCTTTAGACGCGTGGGGATGTCGAGATATCGGCGCCAACGATCTCAAAGAGCAGGTTGCAAAACTAGCTCGCTCGCGGGTGGCCGCGAACGGGGCCGCCCCGCCGGGCGCGGAGCCGTGGGCCGTGACCAGTGCTTTTCTGACGACCCGGTGGGGGCTGTTCGCGGACAGGACCCGCCTTGAGTTAATTTTGCAACGCACTCTTAATTGCCCAATTCGGTTATGCTCCGCCGCATGAGCTTCAGCACTTCAGCGGCGCGTTTCCTCCTCGCTGGAATCGTTGGCGTGCTCGTGGTCGGTGCCGCCGCGTTGCGCGGCGCACAGGCGCCGGTGCCGGCACGCGCGGCGTTGTATACCGACGCCCAGGCGGGCGCGGGCGAGGCGTTGTACCGGCAGTC
This sequence comes from Vicinamibacterales bacterium, assembly GCA_035259385.1. Taxonomy (GTDB): domain Bacteria; phylum Acidobacteriota; class Vicinamibacteria; order Vicinamibacterales; family CAVVIG01; genus QHWK01. The sequence continues at coordinate 412 of DATFWL010000506.1, forward strand.
GTGCGCCGCCTGCCATGGCGCGACGCTCACCGGCGGCACGGCCCCGCCGCTGGCCGGCACCGGATTCGAAACGAGCTGGAGCGATCCGCGCGTGACGCTCGCGGACGTCTTCTTCATTGCGCGCACGACGATGCCGCCGCGTGCGTCGAATACGCTGACCGCGCCGGATCACGCGGCGATCTTCGCCTACATCCTCAAGATCAATGGCTTCCCGGCGGGCGCGACGGCGCTGACCGCCACCTCGGAGCAGCTCGAGTCAGCGCATCTTGCGATCGCGAGTCCGGTGGCGAAGCCGGCGCCGCCTGCCTTCATTCCTGGTTCACCGGGGACCACACCGGCGACGACCGGCCCCGATCAGGCGATGCTCACGCGCGCGGCGCAATCGACCGACTGGCTGGTGCACACGCACGACTACGGCGGCACGCGCTTCTCGCCGCTGCAGGAGATCAATGCCGCCACGGCGGCGCGTCTCGCGCCGGCGTGTCTGTTCCAGGTCGGCGAACGCGACAGTTTTCAGACCGGGCCGATCGTCTACAAAGGCGTGATGTACATCACGACGACGACGAGCACGATTGCGCTCGATGCGTCGACCTGCCGGGTGAAATGGCGGCACGCGTGGCAGCCGCGCGAGAGCGTCGCCTTCCAGCGCAATCGCGGTGTCGCGATCAAGGACGGTCGGGTGATTCGCGGCACGCCCGACGGCTACCTGCTGGCGCTGAATTCCGAGACCGGCTCGCAGTTGTGGGCGCGCCGCATCGGCCAGCCTGCAGAGGGCGAGATCTTCGTGATGGCGCCGATCCTCTTCGAGGACCTCGTGCTGATTGGACCCGCATTGAGCGAGCGCAACGTCCAGGGGTGGGTCGGCGCGTTCCGCGCGACCGATGGCACACCGGTGTGGCGGTTCAACACCATTCCGAAGCCCGACGAGCCGGGGTTTGAAACGTGGAAGAACCCGAAAGGCATTCCGATGGGCGGCGGCGCCGTGTGGACCTCGTTCGCACTCGACACCGAGACCGGCGATTTGCACGTCGCGGTCACCAATCCGGCGCCCGATCTCCCGGTACATCTGCGTCAGGGCGCGAACCTCTACACCAACTCGATGATCGTGCTCGATGCGCGCACGGGGAAACTGCGGTGGTACCGGCAGGTCGTGCCGAACGACTCGCACGACTGGGACCTCACCCACGCGACGCCGATGTTCAGCACCACGATCAATGGCGCCGCTCACCGCCTCGTGGTGACGACCGGCAAGGACGGGGTGCTGCGCGCGCTCGATCGCGATACACATGGCGTCCTGTACGAAACGCCGGTGACCACGCGGGAAAACGCGGAGACGCCGGTGATCACCACGCCGACGCGTGCCTGCCCCGGCGTCCTCGGCGGCACCGAATGGAACGGGCCCGCGTACAACCCCGCAACGAACATGCTCTACGTGCCAGCCGTCGACTGGTGCGCGACGTTCACGGCCTACGAGCAGGTCCGGTTCATTCCCGGCAAGGGCTACATGGGCGGCCGCACCGATCTCGATCCGATCGACAAGTCGCAGGGGTGGCTGACGGCAATCGACGCGGCCAGCGGCGCGGTGAAATGGAAGTATCGGTCGCCCCGACCGATGGTCGCCGCCGTGACGACAACCGCCGGGAACGTGGTGATGGCGGGAGAATTGACCGGAGACTTCACGATCTTCGACGCGAGGAGCGGCGACGTGCTGTACCGCTTCAACACCGGCGGGCCGATGGGCGGCGGCATCGTGACCTATGCGGCTGGCGGCAAACAATACATCGCCGTCGCGTCGGGCAGCCCATCGAACTTCTGGGTCGAGCGCAGTCCCGGCGCTCCGACGATCATCGTCTTCGCGTTGGCCGGTGCTCCGGCAAGTTGACAGCGGATCCCGGGACCAAGCCCGACGGGCGGCCGCACTTGATCTTCGCGGCCGCCCAGGTGTATCCTTCCATCCGGTTTAACGGATGAACGTTCGCGCACCGGAAATTCTCGATCATCTTGCCGCGCTTGCCGACGTGACGCGCAGCCGCACGCTGTTGCTGCTCGACGGGCACGAGCTGACCGTCTCCGAGCTCTGCACGATCATGCAGCTGCCGCAGTCCACGGTGAGCCGGCACCTGAAGGCGCTGTCCGACTCCGGCTGGATCACCGCGCGATCGGAAGGGCCGAGCAATCTCTATGCGATGTCCCGCGAGGATCTCGACGCCGCGCCGCGCCGGCTGTGGCTGCTCGTGCGCGAACAGGTCGCAGCCGGACCGGCAGCCGGACAGGATCAGCGACGGCTGCAGGCCGCGCTGACGGCTCGGCGGACGAAATCGCAGGAGTTCTTTTCCTCGTCCGCAGCACAATGGGACAAGCTGCGCGACGAGCTGTTCGGCGACCGCTTCCATCTGCTGGCGCTGTCGGCGTTCGCCGAAGCGGACTGGCTCGTCGGCGATCTCGGATGCGGCAGCGGTCAGGTGAGCGCCGCGCTCGCGCCGTTCGTCGCCCGCGTGATCGCCGTCTACGGCTCCGCTGCGATGCTGCAGGCGGCGAAGAAGCGGCTGCACGGGATCGGCAACGTGGAGCTGCGGCGCGGCGAGCTCGAAGCGCTTCCGATCGACGCCGGGAAGCTGGATGCGGCGCTGCTGATGCTGGTGCTGCATCACGTGTCGGAGCCCGAGCGCGCAATCGCGGAGACGAGCCGCGTGCTGAAGCCGGGCGGCCGCGCGCTGATCGTCGACATGCTCCCGCACGATCGCGAGAGCTACCGGCAGCAGATGGGCCACGTGTGGCTCGGGTTCGACGAGGCGGCGATCAGCCGTCTGTTGACCGCCGCCGGCCTTGGCGACACGCGCCTCGTGTCGCTGCCGCCGGACGCGCGCGCAAAGGGTCCGGGGTTGTTCGTCGCGACGGCGAAAAAGGTATGAAGGCAGCCGCACGCGCGACGGCATTTCGACAACGAGGAGAGACGATGGCAACTGTGACCGAGAAGATGCACCCGTTCGCGGCGGCAAGGGCCGCCGGCCGCGAACCGTTCAAAGTGAAGGACCTCGGGCTCGCCGAGTTCGGACGCAAGGAAATCCGCCTCGCCGAACAGGAGATGCCCGGGCTGATGGCGCTGCGCAGGCAGCACGGCGCCGCCAGACCGCTCGCCGGCGCGCGCGTGATGGGCTCGCTGCACATGACGATTCAGACCGCGGTGCTGATCGAGACGCTTGTCGAGCTCGGCGCCGACGTCCGCTGGGTGTCGTGCAACATCTTCTCGACGCAGGATCACGCGGCTGCTGCCGTCGTGGTCGGCCGCCCGGAAACCGGCGGCACCGCCCGCGATCCGAAGGGCACGCCGGTGTTCGCCTGGAAAGGCGAGACGCTCGATGAATACTGGTGGTGCACGAGCGAAGCGCTCGAGTGGCCGGACGGCAGCGGTCCGACGCTGATCGTCGACGATGGCGGCGACGCGACGCTGGTGGTGCACAAGGGCGTCGAGTTCGAGAGAGCGGGCGCGGTGCCGGCGTTCAAACCGGAGAGCGAGCCCGAGGAGTGGGGTGTGATTCTCGACTGCATCAACACCTCGATGGCTCGCGACAAGTCGCGCTGGACGCGGATTGCGTCCACGATCCGCGGCGTCAGCGAAGAGACGACGACCGGCGTGCATCGCCTCTATCAGATGATGGCCGCAGGCACGCTGCTCTTCCCGGCGATCAACGTCAACGACTCGGTAACCAAGAGCAAGTTCGACAACATCTACGGCTGCCGTCACTCGCTGCCGGACGGCCTCGCCCGCGCGACCGACGTCATGCTCGGCGGCAAGGTCGCCGTGGTGTTCGGCTACGGTGAGGTCGGCAAAGGCTGCGCACAGGCGCTGCGCGGCCAGGGCTGCCGCGTGATCGTCACCGAGATCGATCCGATCTGCGCGCTGCAGGCGGCGATGGAAGGCTACCAGGTCGACACGATCGACAACGTCCTCGAAACGGCCGACATCTTCATCACGGCGACCGGCAACCACCACATCATCACCGTCGATCACATGAGGCGGATGAAGGACAAGGCGATCGTCGGCAACATCGGCCATTTCGACAACGAGATCGACATGGCGGGCTTGAAGAGGTTCCCGGGCATCGAACGAATCAACATCAAGCCGCAGTACGACGAGTTCCGTTTCCCCGACGGCCACAGCGTGATGGTGCTCGCCGAAGGCCGTCTGCTGAACCTCGGTTGCGCGACCGGCCATCCGAGCTTCGTGATGTCGGCCTCGTTCACCAACCAGGTGATCGCGCAGCTCGAGCTGCAGCGGAACACCGGCAGATACGAGAAGAAGGTCTACATGCTGCCGAAGCACCTCGACGAGCAGGTCGCACGGCTGCATCTCGATCACCTCGGCGTGAAGCTGACGAAGCTCACAAAGGATCAGGCCGACTACATCGGGGTTCCCGTCGAGGGGCCGTACAAGCCCGAGCACTACCGGTACTGAGGGCGGGCCAGGGGCTCGGCGAACGGCACAGGCAGGCGGCGTGCGCACGACGGGCTCCGGGCGCTATCATCACCGCATGCCGAGATTTGCCGTCCGATATCTGATGGCCGCCTCGATCGCGGCATGCGCCGCGGTCGGCGTCGTCCGCGCGCAGCAGCAGGGGACCCTCAGCGCCGCCGACAAGCAGCGGCGGATCGACATGGAGAACGAGCTCCAGTCGCTCGCCATCGTCGAGCGCAAAGTGATGCTGCCGATGCCCGACGGCGTGCGCCTCGCGACCGACATCTATCGTCCGAAGAACGTCGCGAACGCGCCGATCGTCTTCGTGCGGACGCCGTACAACTTCAACTTCTGGGACGTGCACAACGGCGTGCCGGCCGACATGAGCGCACAGCTGGCCGCGGTGAAGCGCGGCTACGCCTACGTCGTGCAGAACGAGCGCGGCCATTTCTTTTCCGAAGGCAACTACGACATCCTCGGGTCGCGGCAGGACGGCTACAACGCGATCGATTGGCTGACCAGGCAGGCCTGGTCGAACGGAAAGCTCGGCACGACCGGCTGCTCGTCGACCGCCGAGTGGCAGATGGGCGTCGCCGCACTCGGCCATCCCGGCTTCGCCGCGATGAACGTTCAGGGATTCGGCGCCGGTGTCGGCCGCGTCGGTCCGTACTACGAGCAGGGCAACTGGTATCGCGGCGGCGCCGTGCAGATGCTGTTCATCGCGTGGCTGTACGGCGAACAGAACCAGGTGCGCCCGATGTTCCCGCCGAACACCTCGCGCGACGATCTGCTTCGCGCGTCGAAGTCGTTCGATCTCGCACAGCATCTGCCGCCGGTCGACTGGTCGCAGGCGCTGTGGCACCTGCCGGTGCAGGACATCATCCGGAACGTCGACGGGCCGCACGGCATCTTCGAGACGGCGATGCCGGTCGAAACCGGCGGCCGGATGATCCAGCGGACGCCGAACGACGCGGCGTGGTATCGCGGCGGGCTGTACCACGACGATCAGAAACTGAACGTGCCTGGCCTGTGGTTCATGTCGTGGTACGACGTCTCAGTCGGCCCGAACCTCGCGCTCTACAACCACGTGCGCAAGACGGCGTCGCCGGAGGTCGCTGACCAGCAGTGGGCGGTCATCGCGCCGGTGGCGCACTGTTCGTATACCCGCGCCACCGCCGACACCATCGTCGGTGAGCGCAGCATGGGCGACGCGCGGCTCGACTACAACGAAATCGTCTACGGGTTCTTCGATCGCGTGCTCAAGGGCGAGAAGAACACGCGCTTCGATTCGCTGCCGAAGGTCACCTACTACACGATGGGTTTGAATAAGTGGCAGAGCGCGGACACCTGGCCGCCGGCCGGCGCCCAGCCGATGACGTTCTATCTCGGCAGCGGAGGCCGCGCCAACACGCTGAACGGCGACGGCGCGCTCGCCCTAGCGGCGCCGGACGCCGACAAACCCGACTCGTTCACCTACGATCCGATGAATCCGGTGCTGTCGTACGGAGGAAACGTCTGTTGTACCGGCAACGCGGTGCAGGCCGGCGCGTTCGATCAGCGCCGCATGGAATCGCGCGACGACATCCTCGTCTACACGACCGACGCGTTCAAGGACGGAACGGAGGTCAGCGGCCCGATCACGCCGACGCTTTACGTCTCGTCGGATGCGAAGGACACCGACTTCACCGTCAAGGTGCTCGACGTCGATCCCGACGGACGGGCCTACAACCTCGACGAGTCAATCCAGCGGATGCGCTATCGAGACGGCTACGACAAGCCGCTGGCCTGGATGGAGCCGGGGAAGGTGTACAAGGTCACGCTGCAGCCGTTGAACACGAGCAACTACTTCGCGTCAGGGCACCGGCTGCGCATCGAGGTCACGAGCAGCAACTTCCCGCGGTTCGATCGGAATCTCAACACCGGCGGCAACAACTACGACGAGTCGAAGGGCGCCGTCGCGCACAATGCCGTACATCACTCGAAGCAGTATCCGTCGTCGCTGACGGTGACCGTGGCGCGGCGGCCTGCACCCACGTCCCAGGCCGCGCGATAGGTTCACACCCGCGGCTTCTTTTTCAGCGACGCGACGAATTCAGCGGGCGTCTCGACGCGGAGACCGTAGCGCAGCGCGGACAGGAAGTGCCGGCGGTTGTCAGTGACGACGATATCGGCGCCGGCCGCGCGCGCGATTTCAGCGATGTGCGCGTCGTAGATGCGTCCGCCGGAAATCGTGTCCTGAGCCGCGGCGCGGAGCATGCGCGTGCGATCCGGGACGGGCAGGTCGTGGACGGTCATTCGCGCGAAGACTTCTTCTTCGAGCAGCGTCACCGCGTCCGCCGGTGTCAGCCGGTACTCGGCCGGCAGCCGGGTGGCAACGGAAAAGAACTCGAGGCAGCAGTGCCAGGCCGTCGCGGGCTTGTCGATCCGCGCTTCGGCGACCGCGTGCATCACGGTCTGAGCGGGCGCACTCTGCGGCCCGAAGTCGACCAGGCCGGCAAGCAGCACGCTGGTGTCGAAGAAGGGGTTCACGGCCAGCGGTTGCGCTCGTCTTCGACCAGCGTGGCGACGTCGATGCCCGGACGGCCGCCATGAGCGGCAGCCGGCCGCGCGACCAGACGTCGTCCGACTCTGACCAGTCGCGGGGCCGCAGCCACGCGCTCGATTCTGATGCCGCCTTCGTCCTCGACGATTTCGAGCTCGGAACCCGGCACGAAGCCGGCGCGTTCGCGAATCGCGGCCGGGATGACGAGGCGTCCTGCCTTGTCGATGGTAGCTCGCATTCCATTAATCTACCATCGACCCGGCCGACCGCGTCAGCCTGAACCAGCGCGGCACACGCTGACAGTAGGCATCATAGGCCGGCCCGTAACGGTCTCGCAGGTGCGGCTCTTCGAGCGCCACGACGACAACGTGAAACGTGAGCCACAGCGCGGCGCCGTAAACGGCAATCGGGCGCGAACCAAAGACAATCGCCTGGCCGAAGACCGCCAGCGCGACGCCGAGGTACATCGGATTGCGCGACGCCGAGTACAGCCAGTTCTGGACGAGCTGATGCGGCTCCTCGCCAATGACGGCGCGCACTGGCCGGGTGAAGAAGATTGCCGGCGTTCCGCCCGACGCGACGAAACGGGTCAGGCAGGCGGCATAGATCGCTGCGCCGCAGGCAACGAGCAACCAGCCGGCATTCCAGCTACCGCCGGCGGCGCGCCGGAACGGATCGACGACGGCCGGCACCCAACCGCCGACCACCAGCGGAACGAGCGCCGTGAAGACAAGTCCGCGGGTCCAGAGCGCTGCGCCGCGGAGCGCGCCCGGCGTCATACGTGTCTCCTACGGAGCGCGATCAGGGTGCCCCCGACCGCGAAGCCGGCGCCAATGCTCAGCATCAGCAGCCATCCAGCCAGAGAGAATTGGAACGCAATCGCGATGGCGAGGGCCACCAGCGACAAGCCGGGAATGCCCACGACCTTCACCGGGGCCACGTTGATCGTCAAGGGAGGAAACTGTTCACGCATGACGTCCTCCTTTCATCGCCCCTTGTTCCAGATCTGACGTATCCACTGAATCCGCGACGCGACGACGACGACAACGATCACGATGACGACCCATGGTGGCATCGGCTCACTCCGTTGGCTGATCGGTGCGGGTCAGTTTCTGCTGCTGCAGCGCGGCGGCGCCAAGCAGGCCCCCCATGCCCATCGATTCCACGGCACTGCTCGGGATGAGCATCAGCGCGCCTTTCTCCTTCAGGCCCTCGTAGAGCATGTTCATCGCGCGGAGATGCAGCGCCGTCGGGTTGTCGCGATAGGACTTCGCCGCCTCCTGGAACGAGTGCGCGATTTCCAGCTCCGCCTGTCCGAGGATGATCCGTGCCTGCTTCTCGCGCGCCGCCTGCGCCTCGCGCGACATTGCATCCTGCAGGGCACTGGGGATGACGACGTCGCGCATCTCGACCGACTGCACGGTGATGCCCCACGGATTCGATCGCGCGTCGATCAGCTGTTGCAGCTCGTTTTCGATCCGCTCGCGGCCGCGCAGCAGATCCGTGAGCGCGGTGCGGCCGATGATGTCGCGAAGCGCCGTCTGCGCCGCCCAGCTCACCGCCTGCGCGTAGTCCTGCACCTCGAGCGCCGCCTTCTGCGCGTCGTGGACCATCCAGAACAGCACCGCGTCGACGTTGACCGGCACCGTGTCCGAGGTCAGCGTCTGCTCGGCGGCAAAGCTGGTCGTGATCGTGCGCTGATCGATCCATGACGTCACGCTGTCGACGAACGGCACGATCCAGAAGACGCCCGGTCCCCGCAGGCCGGTGAACCGCCCGAGCCGGAGCACCACGGCGCGTTCCCACTGCTTGGCGATCTTCGGCGACTGCGCCAAGACGACGCCGATCGGCGTCGCAACCAGCACCGGAACCGGGTTGCCGTACGGAATGCTGATCACGACGCCGATCGCGATGCACGCCAGCAGGATCAACAGCGCGACGACGTTCGTTCGCGGCGGTGACGCACCGCCCTCGCCGGACTCACCACGCCGCACGATCACGGGCACCATGGATGCTCCTTTCGGCGCAGGACCTCAGGCCTGCGCTACTTCCGCTGCAGCTCGTCGACCAGCTCGTCCCGCGAGAACCCCGCGGCAGCCGCGTCGGCGAGGACGCGCGTGACGAACGCGCGCAGCCGGCGCGCATGTTCGGCCGCCGGCCGCGCCTGCAGGCGTGTCGCGGCGACGAACGATCCGACGCCACGCCGCGTCTCGAGGACGCCGTCGCGCTCGAGGTCGGTGTAGACGCGAGCGACGGTGTTCGCATTCACCCGGAGATCGACGGCCAGCTGCCGCACGGTCGGCAGCTGATCGCCGGGATGCAACCGACCCGCCGCGATCGCCGCGCGCAGCGCGCGATCGAGCTGCGCGTAAATCGGTGTCGGGTCGCGCGGGTCGATGGCCACGACCGTCATTGCCCTATTGTACTAGTTCATTAATACAAGTCAACCAATAAAAAGGGCGGCCCCGGCGCGAGCCGCCCTCGAGTTCCCTGCGTTCGATCCCGCGTTACTTCGAAATCATCTTCAGCGAGTCGGCGGCGATCATCGTCTTGCCGTCCTTCTCGGTCACATCGCCGGTCACTTCGACAGTGTGTGCGACGTGCGGAACGATTTTCGCGTTCTTGTCGGCGGCCAGCCCACCGGTCAGTTCATACACCTTCCCGTCGTCGGTGAGGATCGCCATCGGACGGCCGGCCTTCGCGCAGCCCGTGGCGCAGTCGGGCGTGTCGCCCTTCGGCATCTTGTGGTCGTTGCCGGCGTTGTTGGCCTTGTCCATGTTGTAGCAGGAGACGTCGACGATCTTGCCTTTGACAGTCTCGGTCTTCGCGAACGCCGGCACACTCAAGGCGACGACGAAGGCGGTGGCGATCAATCCCGCACAGATGTTGCGCATACGTACTCCTTTGCTGAGACGAACGAAAAATCACTCGCTTATACGCCTCGGGCTCGGATACTGTCAATGTCCCGTGCGGCAGGTGGTCATTCCTCGATACGGCCCGCCGGATGTGCTTGGCACCCGTGAGCAGCCTGACCTGAAAGCCGGCGATGGCCAGATCCGCATTGCGGTCCAGACGGCGGGCGTAAACTTTGCCGACGTCCTGGCACGGCTCGGCCTGTATCCCGACGCACCCAAGCCGCCCGCTGTCGTCGGCTATGAAGTGTGCGGGATCGTCGATCAGACCGGCGCCGGCGTCACCACGCCCCGCGTCGGCGATCGCGTGATCGCCCTGACGCGGTTCGGAGGCTACGCCGATCAAGTGGTCGTGCCGGCGTCGTTCGCGTTCCCGGTGCCGGCGGCGATCGATGCCGCGACAGCCGCGGCCATTCCGGTGAACTACGTGACCGCGCTCATCGCGCTGTACCGCATGGCGAATATCACGACCGGCGAGACGGTGCTCGTGCACGGCGCCGGGGGCGGTGTCGGCATCGCCGCGACGCAGCTTGCCAAGCTGCGCGGCGCGACGGTCGTTGGCACGGCGTCAGCGGCGAAGCACGACGCGATCCGCGCGTTTGGCGTCGATCACGCGATCGACTACCGCAACACGGACGTCGTCGCCGAAGTGCGACGCCTCACGAACGACCGGGGGGTTGACGTCGTGCTCGATCCGATCGGCGGCCGCAGTTTCGCCAGCAGCTACCGGATGCTGGCTCCGCTCGGCCGGATGGTTGCCTACGGCGTCTCGAGCGTCGCGACCGGGGAGCGGCGAAACCTCTGGCGCGCGCTGACAACGATCGTGACGATGCCGCGCTTCAACCCGTTGTCGCTGATGGATCGCAACCGCGGCGTCTTCGGACTCAACCTCGGCCATCTGTGGAGCGAGCGCGAACGGCTCGCCGAGGCGATGACGCTGCTGATCGACGAGGTCGCGGCCGGACGGCTCCGTCCGATCGTCGCGCGGACGTTCCCCCTCGATCGCGCGGCGGACGCGCATCGCTTCATCCAGTCTCGATCGAACATCGGCAAGGTGGTATTGACGACATGATCGGGGCTCGGGGCTCGGGGCTGGGGGCTCGCTGTCTAGCGACGGATCTCGGAACTCGGGGCTGGGGGCCAGCTGTCTGGCGACGGATCTGGGAACTCGGGGCTGGGGCTCGCTGAGGACTAGGGGACTGACGATGAAGAAGATCGCGATCGCGGCGTGCACACTGTCGTCGGCAATCGTTTCGGCACAGGCGCCGATCGGGCTCCCGAAAGCGCCGCCGACGGTCGATCAGATCCTGTCGCTGAAGCGCGTGGGCTCGCCGGCGATCTCGCCGGACGGTCGGCGCGTCGCCTACACGGTCCGCGAAACCAACTGGGACGACAACGAGTACGAGACCGAGGTCTGGCTCGCCGACGCGACGGGCGGGACGCCACGCCAGCTGACCAACGCCAGGAAGTCGAGCCGCGCCCCCGCGTGGTCGCCGGACGGGTCGAGGCTCGCGTTTCTCTCCGATCGCACGGACAAGACCCAGATCTACGTGATCAACCCGAGCGGCGGCGAGGCGGACGCCGTCACGTCGGTCGAAGACGGCGTGAACAGCTTCGAGTGGGCGCCCGACAGCAAACGGATCGCGTATACCGCCACCGAAGCGAAATCGGCTGCGCTCAAGGAGCGCGAGAAGAAGTACGGCGAGTTCAAGGTCGTCGAGCACGACTACCGGATGTCGCAGCTCTTCGCCGTCGATCTCGCGACCAGGAAGACGCAGGCGCTCGCCAGCGGCGCGTTCACCGTCGGCAGCTTCGCGTGGTCGCCCGACGGCAGCCGCATCGCGTTCGATCACCGCGTCAATCCAAGCCCGGGGTTCGGCGGATCCGCTGACATCTCCGTCGTGACCGTCGCCGACGGTTCCGTCCGGAAGCTGGTGACGCAGGACGGGCCGGACACGCATCCGGTGTGGTCGCCCGACGGTTCGCGCATCGCCTTCGAGACGACGATGGCCAGCCCCGACTACTTCTACTCGAACGGCCGCATCGCGACGGTCGCGTCGAACGGCGGCGTGCCGACGGTCATCACCGACGCGTTCGACGAAGACGCATCGGTCGTCGGGTGGCGGCAGAACGGCCTGTTCTTCGCGGCGTCGCAGAAGACGTACGCCTATCTGTACCGGATCGATCCGAACACGAAGGCGATCGCGAAGGTCACGCCGGCGGACGGGTCCGTCGGATCGTCCTTCTCGGTTTCCGCCGACGGCTCGAAGGTCGCGTTCCTCGACAGCAACACGCAAGCGATGGCGGAAGTAGAGGTCGCCGCGACGTCCGCACTGTCGCCGAACTACTCGGCGACGTCCGGCTTCACCGCGCCTGCGAAGCTCACCGACATGAATGCCCAGACCACGAACTGGACGACCAGCACGCTGGAAGTCGTGTCGTGGAAGAGCCAGGACGGCGCGACGATCGAAGGCGTCCTGCACAAGCCGATCGACTTCAGCCCGTCGCGCATGTATCCGCTGCTCGTCGTGATCCATGGCGGCCCGACCGGCGTGTCGCGCGCGATTCCGTTCACGAGCACGATCTATCCGATCGACGTGTGGGTGCCCCGCGGGGTCCTCGTCCTCGAGCCGAACTACCGCGGCAGCGCGGGCTACGGCGAAAAGTTCCGCGCCCTGAACGTCCGCAACCTCGGCGTCGGCGACGCCTGGGACGTCCTCTCCGGCATCGACTCCCTGATCGCGAAGGGAATCGTCGACCCGTCGCGGGTCGGCGCAATGGGCTGGAGTCAGGGCGGCTACATCTCGGCGTTCCTCGCCACCCACGATGCCGGGCGGTTCAAGGCGATTTCGGTCGGCGCCGGGATTTCGGACTGGATGACCTACTACGTGAATACCGATATCACGCCGTTCACGCGCCAGTACCTGAAAGGCACGCCGTGGGCGGATCCGGAGGTGTACGCGAAGACGTCGCCGATCACCTACATCAAGCAGGCGAAGACGCCGACGCTCATTCAACACGGCGCCGCCGACGAGCGCGTGCCGCTGCCGAACGCATTCGAGCTCTATCGCGGGCTGCTCGACAACAACGTGCCGTCGAAGCTGATCGTCTACGAGGGCTTTGGCGGCATCGGCCACGGTCCGTCGAAGCCGAAGAGCAACCGCGCGACGATGGACCACAACCTCGACTGGTTCGATCAGTACATGTTCCCGTCGAGCACGAAGACCAGCAACGGTCAGAAGTAATTCCGGCCTCCGGGCCGCCGAGGAGTCATGACCACACGTCGCTTCGCCGCCATCGTGTTCCTGCTGTCGTCAATCGCGATTGCCTCGGTTGCATCGCGGCCGCAGGCCCAGACGCGCACGCCGGACGTCGTCGCGATCAGGAGCGCGACGATCCTCACCGTGACCCGCGGCACGATTCAGAACGGCACGATCGTGTTGCGGGCGGGCAAGATCGCCGCCGTCGGCACGAACCTCCCGATCCCCGACGGCGCCGACGTCGTCGACGGCACCGGGCTGTTCGTCTCGCCTGGCATCATCGACTGTCACTCGCACATCGCCGCCGATTCGATCAACGAAGGCGGGACGACGGTGAGCTCGATGACCGGGATCGACGACGTGTTCGATCCGACCGGCGTCGACATCTACCGGGATCTCGCCGGCGGCGTGACCGCGGCCAATGTGCTCCACGGCAGCGCGAATCCGATTGGCGGCAAGAACTACGTGATCAAGCTCCGCTGGGGCAAGCCGCGGGCGGAGGACTTCGCGTTCGAGGGCGCGATGCCGGGCATCAAGTTCGCGCTCGGCGAGAATCCAAAGCGTCGCGGCGGCGGCGCCGGCGCGCCGGCCGGCAACCAGCCGAGATATCCGGGCACCCGGATGGGCGTCGAATACGTGATCCGCGACGCGTTCACGCGCGCCAGGGCGTATCAGCATGAGTGGCAGGAATACGACCGCCGCAGGAAAGCTGGCGAAACAGTGGCCGCGCCGCGACGCGATCTGCAGCTCGAGCCGCTGGTCGAGGTCCTCGAGGGACGGCGGCTGGTCCACGCGCATTCGTACCGCGCCGACGAAATCCTGATGCTGCTGCGCGTCGCCGACGAGTTCGGCTTCAAGATCGCGACGCTGCAGCACGTGCTCGAGGGCTACAAGGTGGCAAAGGAGATCGCGGCGCATGGCGCCGGCGCGTCGACGTTTGCCGACTGGTGGGGCTACAAGATCGAGGCGATCGACGCGATTCCGTACAACGCGGCACTCATGACGCGCAAGGGCGTGGTCGCGTCGGTGAACTCCGACGATGCCGAGCTGGCGCGGCACCTGAACACGGAGGCGGCCAAGTCGATGAAATGGGGCGGGCTGAGCGAAGACGAGGCGCTCGCGCTCGTGACCATCAATCCGGCGAAGCAGCTGCGCGTGGACAGCCGCGTCGGATCGCTCGAGGCCGGCAAGGACGCGGACGTGGTGATCTGGAATCGTCATCCGCTCAGCTCCTACGCGATCGTCGAGCGCGTCTACATCGACGGCCAGAAGTACTACGACCGTCAGGACGACCAGAAGCGGATGACCGAGCTGGCGCGCGAGAAGGAATCGCTCGTGAACGCCGAGCGGCCCGACCGCCGCGCCCCGACGACGACCGAGCCGCAGCCGCGGCAGCCGGGCTCGACGGTCGCCGCCGTCGCGACGAGCGGTGCGGGCACGGATGGTGTCGCGCGCAGCCAGGCCAACAGTGGCCGCTCGCAGCCGGTCTTCGCCCCGCAAACAAGAGGCGTTCTCGCGATCACCAACGCGAAGATATTCCCGGTGGCGCGGCCGCCGATCGAGCGCGGCACGGTCGTGATGCGCGACGGAATCATCGAAAACGTCGGCGCGAACGTCACCGTGCCTGCCGGCGCGCAGGTGATCGACGCATCCGGCGCCGAGGTGTATCCGGGGTTCATCGACGCGCAGACGACGATGGGGCTGGAAGATCCCGGCGCCGGCAACTTCAGCGACGCGGACGAGCTCCTCGACTTCAACCCGCAGCTCCGCGCGCAGGTCGCGTTCCACAACGACAGCGAGGCGATTCCAGTCGCCCGCGCGAACGGTCTGACCACGGTCGTCGCCACGCCCGGCGGCGGACTGCTCGGCGGGCAGCCGGCGGTCATGGACCTGGACGGCTACACGTGGGAAGAATCGACGGTCGCGGCGTCGATCGGCGTCACCTTCCAGTTCCCGCGCCTCGGCGGCGGTGGCGGACGCGGCGGCGGACGCGGCGGACCGCCGGCCGATCGCACCTACGACGACCTCAAGAAGGAGCGCGACGCGCGGCTCGATCGCGTTGCCCGCCTGCTCGACGACGCGCGCGCCTACGCGAAGGCCGCAGGTCCGGGCCGCCAGCGCGATCTTGTTCTCGAGGCGCTCGTCCCCATCGTCGACAAGCGGCAGCCGCTGATCACCCGCGTGGCGAGCGAGCCGGAGATTCGCGATGCGATTGGCTTCGCCGATCGCGCCGGCGTCCGGCTCGTCATCGCGGCGCCGCCGGCGGAAGCGGCGATCGCCGCGCCGCTCCTGAAAGAGAAAAACGTCCCGGCGATCCTGCTCCAGGTGCTCACGCTGCCGTCACGCCGCGACCTGCCGCACCAGGCCAGCTACACCGCGGCCGGCACGCTTGCGAAGGCGGGCGTGAAGTTCGCGATCGCCGTGCCGAGCGAGACCAACGCGCGGCAACTCCCCTACCACGCCGCCGAAGCGGTGGCGTGGGGACTTCCGCGCGACGAGGCGCTCAAGGCGGTCACGATCAGCGCGGCCGAGATTCTCGGCGTGAGCGATCGCATCGGCAGCATCGAGCCGGGCAAGATCGCGAACCTGTTCGTGGCCAACGGCGATCCGCTCGAGGTGCGGACGGTGATCAGCCATGTCGTGATCGCCGGCCGCGACGTTCCGATGGACAACCGGCATCTCGCGCTCTACGAGCGCTACTCGAAGAGGCCGTAGCCATGAGACGCTCTCTCTTCGTCTGCGCAGCGCTCGCGCTGCCGTTCGCGCTGCGCGCCGAGACGCCGAACGTCTACGCGATCCGCGGCGCCCGGCTGGTGACGGCCGCAGGCGCGCCGATCGAATCGGGCACGATCGTGATCCGCCACGGTCTCATCGATGCCGTCGGCGCGTCGGTCGCCGTTCCACCGGACGCGACCGTGATCGACGCGAGCGGCCAGACGGTGTATCCAGGGCTGATCGATCTCGGCAACACCCGCGCCGCCGACCAGCCGACGCCGCAGCCGCCGCAGAACCTGCGGACGACGGCCGAGCTCGAACGCTGGAAGCGGCAGCAGATCCTGAAGCCGCAGGCGCGAGCCGCCGATGCGGTCAAGGTGGACGACGCCGACCTGACGCGCCTCGCGGCGGCCGGCCTGACCTCGGTGCTCGCCCTTCCCTCCGGCGACGTCATCGCGGGTCAGAGCGCGCTGGTCAACGTCGTCGCGCCGCCCGACGAGCCGCAGATCGGCAACATCGTCGAGCCGCGGCGCGGGTTGATCGTGCTGAAGTCGCCGATCGCGCTGCACGTGTCGTTTCCCGATCGGCCGCGCGCCGCCGCGAACGGCTATCCCGAGTCGCTGATGGGCGTGATCGCGTTTGTCCGGCAGACGTTCCTCGACGCGCAGCATCACGCCGAGAGCGCGCGCGCCGAAGACGATCCCGCGCTCGAGGCGATGCGGCCCGCGATCGAGCGCCGGCTGCCGGTGGCGTTCGAGGCCAACGAAAGCCGCCAGATCCTGCGCGCGCTGAAGCTCGCGAAGGAGCTCAGGCTCGACCCGATCGTCACCGGCGCGCGGCACGCCGACGAGGTCGTCGCGGATCTGAAGGCGCAGAACGTGCGGGTGATCTACAGCGTCAACTATCCGGTGAGGCCGCGAGCGCTCGCGCCGGAGGCTGACGAACCGCTGAGCGCGCTGCGCGAGCGGGCCGATGCGCCAACGGTACCGGCGGCGCTCTCATCTGCCGGTGTCAGGTTCGGCTTTGCCTCCGCCGGCGCGAGCGATCCGAAGGACTTCCTGAAGAACGTCGCGAAGGCGGTGAAAGACGGCCTGAGCGAAGACGCCGCGATTCGCGCGATGACGATCTCGGCCGCGACAATCGCCGGCGTCGGCGATCGGCTCGGATCGATCGAGAGAGGCAAGATCGCGAACCTCATTGTCACAGACGGGAATGTTCTCGAGGAGAAGACGAAGATCGTGCGCGTCTTCGTCGAAGGCCGACCGGTGTCGCTCGACGCGGCGCCACCTGCGCCCGCCGGGCGCGGTCGCGGCCGCGGATTCTAGCGTTCAGATCGCCTTTCGTGAAATCTACTTCTTTTCGAGCCGCGCCTTCAGCCGCAGCAGGCTCTGTTCGAGCGTGCTGCGCGCGCGGCGCTCGACGACCGATTTACGCAGCGCGCTCAGCGCGCCGCGAAGCGCGTTGACCCGCGACCGGTTGGCGTAAATGACGTAGATCGCATCGCCGGCCGCCGCGTCGGTGACGATCGCCAGCGCCAGCGACGCGTCGATGTACCGGCTCGAGTAGACGTCTTTCGTCGTCATCACGCAGGTGTTCGTCGTCGGGCAGACGATGGTCACGTGCGTGACTGTAATAAAGGGGTCGGGACCGAAGCTCTCCTTCGACCAGTAGAGAAAGTCTTCAGAGCCGGACACACTGTTCGACGGGAACTGCGACAGGTGTGCTGGCAGCCCGGGGACCAGCATCCCGATCGACGGCGTCGCTGCGAGAACTCCGTCGAACGCGTCCACCGGCCGGATCGGCCGGCTGCCATCGTCGTATTGCACGAATCGGCCGGGGCCGCCCGACACATAGGCCTGGACGTCAGCCAGCAGCACGCGCGTGAACCACGCCGCCGTCTGGTCCTGAGCCGCTCGTCCCCCGAGGTCGATTTCCGTCGGGATGCGGCGGATCACGTCGGCCGGCAGCCTGACGTCGCAGTCGCCGACCCGGCACGAGGCCGCGTCGAAGTCGGCTTTGCCCACGTTCAGCGCGCCAAGATCCTCGATGGCGGGCGGAGAGCTGAAGCGGCCGATCTGCAGGACCTGCTCACCAGCCTTGAAGCTCGCGATGTCGCGCGCTGCGTCGAGGAACGCGGTTTTCGTCGCTGCGATCCGGATGCCGCCGGCGACGCCGAATTCCCCCGGCGCCCGCGCCTCGAGGCCATGCTTCACGGCCCGTCCGCGCTGCAGGTCGGCCAGCTCGCCCGCGGAGAACTGCAGCGCACCCGCGAGCACGTCGCGAACGCCGCGATCGATGTCCGGCGTCGTCGACTGCATTCCGCCAAGCACGATCAGTGCGGCTGCGATCGGCACGACCGCGCGCGTCATCTCGCCAGTCCGGACGGCGCGGCGGACGCCGACACGAGACCCTCGAGATGATCGACCGCCGCCGCGGCGCCGTTGCGAACGCGAACCGCGCGGCCGATCTCGGCCGCGCGACTGCGATACCGCGGATTGGTCAACGCCTCGTCGAGGCGTTCGGCGAGCGTGTCGGGCATCACGAGATCAACGGGCATCGCCCGTGGTCCGAGGCCGAGCTGGGCCACGCGATGGGCCCAATAGAACTGATCGAGGATGTGCGGCAGCACCACCTGCGGCACGCCGGCGGCCGCGGCCGCGGTCGTGGTCCCCGCGCCGCCGTGGTGAATCGCGGCTCCGACTCGCGGCAGCACGGCCGCGTGCGGCAGCGCCGGAACGATGAGGAGATCGTCGCCGCCTGCGACGTGGCGGCCCAGATCCGCCCAGCCGCTTCCGATGATCGCCGCGCGGCCGGTGGCGCGCACCGCGGCAACCACGTGAGCGGCCACCTCGCGCGCGCGCGGCGCCACCATGCTGCCGAAGCCGACGTAGACAGGCGGAGGATCGAGCTCGAGAAACTGCTCCAGCTCCGGGTCGAGCGGGACCGCGTCTTCCGCGAGCACCCAGGCGTCTGTCGCCACCGCCCGCGCCGGCGCGTCGGTGCCGAGCGGTCCGAGGTCGCGGTCAGCCGCAACGAGAATGACATCGCCGGCGAGTTGATCGACGACATCGTGCAGCGGGCGCAATCCCAGCGTCGCGCGGCCGCGATTGATCTGACCGCGAAGCGCGAGCGACGTCATCGGTCCGCCGAGATCCCACAGCAGCCGGTTCACCCACCGCGGCAGCGTCTGCGTCCTGATCGGCGGCGGCGGCGTCCAGCGGCTCGGCACCGCACACGGACAGAAGACGGCCGTGGCGTACGGCACGTCGCGCCGTTCCGCGACGGACGACGCGGCCATCTGAATACCGGCCCCGACGATGAGGTCGGCATCGCCACCGTAATGGCCGAGCGAGTCGAAGAGGCGTGCGATCAACGTCTCGAGATGACGACGCTGCCATCGTATCGATTGCAGATCGGCGCCAGGCTCGTTGAGGACCGCTTCGACGTCGACACCGTTCGACTCGGCATCGAAGCCGTGCGAGCGGATCCAGGCGACGACGTTACCCGGCGCAATGAACGCAACCTGATGAGAGCGTGCCGCCAGGGCGTGCGCGAGCGCAAGCATCGGCTGGACGTCGCCGCGCGTCCCGTGCGGCGCGAGCAGGACTCTCATCTCTGTATACTCTCACCGCACATGACGGCCACCCACTGGAGTGTTGGACCGATGAGCCCATGAGGTTGGTGGGCAGGCGTGGGCCATTGGTCCCACCCTCTTCGATTGACAGAGCAATTCGCGATCGGCTACGCTCCTCGCTCGATGTTTCCGGTCCACCATCACGCGCATCATCGTCGCCACCACGCCGGCGAGGCGGCGGGAGCAGCGTGATCTAGGTTTCCGGACTGACGACTGACCGACTGGGAACTGAGGACCGACCGAGCCCCGCCCGACATGGCGGGGTTTTTTGTTTTTATGGACTACTCGAAACTCGATGGGCTCATCCCGGCCGTCATCCAGGACGCGGAGTCGTC
This sequence comes from Vicinamibacterales bacterium, assembly GCA_035259385.1. Lineage (GTDB taxonomy): Bacteria > Acidobacteriota > Vicinamibacteria > Vicinamibacterales > CAVVIG01 > QHWK01. The sequence goes on from DATFWL010000506.1 coordinate 20,266, forward strand.
CGAGGTCCTGATGGTCGGCTTCATGAACGAAGTGGCGCTCGCCGAGACGCGCCGCACCGGGTACGCGACCTTCTTCAGCCGATCGCGGAATACGCTGTGGATGAAGGGCGAGACCTCGGGCAACAAGCTCGCCGTCGTCGAGATCCTCGTCGACTGCGACGATGACACGGTGCTCGTGAAGGTGAAGCGCCTCGGCGACGGCAACGTCTGCCATACCGGCGAGCGCACCTGCTTCTACCGGACGCTGGCATGACGCTGAAGCTCGGCATCCCGAAGGGTTCGCTGCAGGACGCGACGATCCAGCTGTTCGCGCGCGCCGGCTTCAACATCTACGTCAGCACGCGCTCGTACTTTCCATCGATCGACGACAGCGAGATCGAGTGCATGCTGATCCGCGCGCAGGAAATGGCACGCTACGTCTCGGACGGCGTGCTCGACGCCGGCCTCACCGGGCAGGACTGGATCGCGGAGCACGAGGCAGGCGACGGCCGCACCGGCGTGCTGGAGAGCATCGCCGATCTGATCTACGCCAAGCAGAGCTTCGGCAGGGTGCGGTGGGTGCTGGCCGCGCCTGAAGACTCCCCGATCCGATCCGCGCAGGATCTGGAGGGCAAGACCATCGCGACGGAGCTGGTCCGCGCGACGCGGGCGTACTTCGAACGGCAGCGCGTCACGGTGAAGGTCGAGTTCTCGTGGGGCGCCACCGAGGTGAAGCCGCCGATGCTCGCCGATGCGATCGTCGAGGTCACGGAGACGGGATCGTCGCTGCGGGCCAACCGCCTGCGGATCATCGACACGGTGATGGAGTCGAACACGCAGCTGATCGCCAACCGGGACGCGCTCGCCGATCCCTGGAAGCGCACCAAGCTCGAGAACGTCGCGCTGCTGCTCAAAGCGGCGATCGAGGCGCACGGCCGCGTCGGGCTGATGCTCAACGTCCGCCGCGCGGATCTGGACGGCGTCCTCCAGCTGCTTCCGGCGCTGCAGCGGCCGACGATTTCCGCGCTCAGCGACGCGGACTGGGTCGCCGTGAACACGATCATCGAAGAGCGCACGGTTCGCGACTTGATTCCGCGTCTGAAGTCGGCGCGCGCGCAGGGGATCGTCGAGTACCCGCTCAACAAGATCGTGTTGTAGGACGGATGGGTGTCCGGCTTCGGCCGGAACGTGGTCGTGTATGCGGATTTTCGAGGCGAGCGACAAACGGGCGATCGGACGCCTGCTCGCGCCTTCGGCGAGTCGCGACCGCGTGTTCGAGCGGCGGGTGCAGGCGATTGTCGATCGTGTGCGCCGCGACGGCGACCGCGCGCTCACCGCGTACGCGCGGCGGCTCGACAACTTCACCGGCGCGCTCGAAGTGAGCCGGTCGACCATGGAAGCCGAAGCGGCCCGGGTCGACCCGGCGGTGCGGCGCGCCATCGCCCAGGCCGCCCGCAACATCGCGCGGGTCGCGTTCAAGCAGATTCCCCGTCACTTCGATCTCGACGTCGCGGACGGCGTGTCGGTCGAGCAGCGTGTCGAGCCGCTGGCGCGCGTCGGCTGCTACGTCCCGGGTGGCCGCTTTCCGCTGCCCTCCTCGCTCCTCATGACGGCGATTCCGGCCCGCGTCGCCGGCGTGCGCGAGGTGATCGTCGCCTGTCCGAATCCCGCGCCGGCGATCATGGCGGCCGCGATCGAGGCCGGCGTCACGCGGCTGTTCTGCATGGGCGGCGCGCACGCGATTGCGGCGCTCGCCTACGGCACCCGGCGCGTGCCGCGCGTCGACAAGATCGTCGGGCCCGGCAACCGCTACGTGGCGGCGGCCAAGGCGATCGTCGCGCGCGACTGCGCGATCGATTTCTACGCCGGTCCGACCGAGATCGTGATCGTCGCCGGCGCCGGCCAGCCGGCGTGGATTGCCGCCGATCTCGTCGCGCAGGCCGAGCACGATCCCGACGCGCGCAGTGTCTTCATCACCTGGAGCCGCCTGCTGGCACGGCGCGTCCTGACGCAGGTCGCGCTGCGAAGCCGCGGCCGCGCGATCGTCGAGCGGTCGCTGCGCGCGAACGGCGCGATCGTCGTATCGCGCGACGCCAGCGAGGCAATTGCGCTCGCGAACCGCCTTGCGCCGGAGCATCTCGTCGTCGATCGCGAGGCGCTGACGAGGCGGCCGATCACCGCCGGCGCGCTGTTCATCGGTCCGTACAGCGCGCAGGCCGCCGGCGACTACGCCACCGGATCGAATCATGTGCTGCCGACCGCGGGAGCGGCACGCGTCCGCGGCGGCCTGTCGGCCGCTGACTTCGTGCGGGTGATGTCGGTGCAGCGGTTGACTGCCGGCGGTCTGGCGCGGCTGGCACCGGCCATCCTGCCGCTGGCGCGCGCCGAGGGACTCGAAGCGCATGCCGAGTCGGTCGAGGTCCGCTTGAGATGAGTCACTATCAGAAACCGCCGGAACTGTACGAAGGCCTGCGGCTCCACCAGAACGAGAACACCGGCGGCTGCTCGCCGCGCGTCCTCGATGCGCTCGCGCGGCTGCGGCCCGAACAGGTCGGCTTCTATCCGCCGTACGCGGCCGCGACCGCTGCCGTCGCGAACTACCTCGGCGTGAGCGCCGATCAGGTCACGCTCGCGAACGGCCTCGACGAAGGCATCATGGCGACTGCCGTCGCCTGTCTGCGCGCGTCGATCGGCGGACCGCAGCTCGAAGCGATCGTGCCCGAGCCGGCCTTCGAGATCTTCCGGTTCGACACGGCTGTCGCCGGCGGCAGGCTCGTTCAGGTGATGCCGCGACCCGGGTTCGTCTTCCCGCTCGACGAAGTGCTGGCGGCGATCACACCGCAAACACGGGTTGTCTTTCTGACCAATCCGAACAACCCGACCGGCGTCGGGATGCCGTTCGACGCCATCCGCACGATCGCGCGGCAGGTGCCGCCGGACGCGGTGGTGTTCGTCGACGAAGCGTACGCGGAATTCGCCGGCGAGACCTTCATTCCGGAGCTGCACGCGTTTCCCAACGTGATCGTCGGGCGCACGTTCTCGAAGGCATTCGGGCTCGCCGGCTTGCGCATCGGCTGCCTGGTCGGCGCGCCGGACACGCTCTACCCGATCCGGCAGGCGATTCCCGTCTACAGCGTGAACATCGCGGCGGTCGCAGCCGTGCAGGCGGCCCTCGCCGATCTCGACTACCTGAACACCTACCTGCAGGAAGTCGCCGATTCGAAGCAGATCCTCTATGCCGCCTGCGATCGGCTCGGACTGAAATACTTCCCGAGCCGATCGAACTTCGTGCTGGTGTGCGCCGGCGATCGCATCGACGCCCTGGTCAGGGGGGCGTTCGAGAAAGGGATCTATCTCCGCGACCGATCGACGGAACCCGGATGCGCCGGGTGCCTGCGCATCGCGACCGGCATCGTGGCGCACACGCAGCGGGCCGTCGCGGTGATGGAAGAAGTCCTGTGCGCCGCGCGGTAATCGATCGGCGAACGACGGAAACGCAGATTGCCCTGCGGCTCGGCCTCGAGGGCAAGGGCCGGTACGACGTGCGGACCGGCATCCGGTTTCTCGATCACATGCTGGAGCTCGTCGCCCGCCACGGCGCCTTCGATCTCCGGATCGACGCGGCCGGCGATCTCGACGTCGATCAGCACCATACCGTCGAGGATCTCGGCATCGCGCTCGGCGAGGCGGTCTCGCAGGCGCTCGGCGCGCGCAAGGGCATCAACCGCGCCGGCTACTTCGTGATGCCGATGGACGAGACGCTCGCGGTCGTCGCGATCGACCTCGGCGGCCGCCCGCACGCGGTGGTCGATCTGCAGGTGCGCGTGACGCACGTCGGCGATCTGCAGACCGAGCTGGT
>DATFWL010000507.1:0-9730 GCA_035259385.1 Vicinamibacterales bacterium
GTCGCTTTCATGTCCGCGGCGACGAACGCGGCGGTGTCGGTTTCCAACTTTTTGCTCTGGTCGTAAGCGAGCTTCGCCGCAGCCCGCTCCTTCTCGATGTTGGCCAGCTTGTCTTCGAGGATCGCTTTCTGCGTGGCGGCGAGGTCTTTGGCCGCGTGTTTGGCCGTGTTGACCACGTCGGAATAGTCGTCGCCCATCGGCTTGAGGGGCTTCACGTTGGTCCAAACGTTCTTGATCGTTTCGACCGTCTCTTCGTAGTTGGCCTTGAGCTGGTTGCCGAACTCGATCCAGTCCTTCTTTCCCTGCTCCTGAGTGGCTTTGGCGGTGGCGACGGCCTGCGTCAGGTTGCCGTGGATCAGGTCGCCCATCACGTGATAGGCGCCGATGGCCTGATGGATGGTCATCTGCGCGAACTCGACGATGACGGTCGCCAGTTCCTTGAACACCAGCCACACGTCTGCACCAAGCTCGATGACCACGCGCAGGACCGGCAGCAGGGCTTCGATGGCAGGGATGGCAGCGGCCCGCATGGTATGGCCCAAGAGCGCCGTGACGGCTTCCCAGTTGCGCGCCGTTTCCGCCGCCCGCTGGTTGACCCCGCTGGCCTTGCCCGCTTCTTCGACCTGCTTCTTCAGTTCCTCCGTCTCGCGGGCGAATACCGGGATCAAGGCGCTCGCGCCTTTACCCATGAGTATTTGCCCGGAGGCGACCGCGTCACCCGCGTTCTTGGCCTCGTGCATCCCTTTGGCGACGCGGAAGAAAAGCTCCTCTGGCCCGAGCGTGCGCAGTTCATTGACCTCGATGCCGATGCGGTGGAAGGCAGCGATCATCTGCTTGTTGCCTTCGAGGGCAAGCGTGTGCGCGCGGCCCAGGCGGGTGAGCGCGGAGCTGACGGCCTCGAACTGCACTCCGGTCTCTTTGGCGACGTGTTCCAGCCCGGCCAGCGTCTGAATGTTGATCCCGGTCTTGAGGTGTAGGTTGTCGAGTTCGACGACGCTGTGGATCACTTCCTCGGTGAAGCCCTTGAACATCTCCACCACGGCCAGCGCGCCCAGCATGGCGAACATCTTGGACTGCACTTCACCCAACGTTTCGGCCAGGAGTCCGCCTTCGGCATGAGTTAAACCTAAATTGACTCGTAGTTCCTGCTGGGCAACTTTGGATTCATTGGCAGCCAGCGCTAGTTTCTGTTCGGCCACGGCGAGACGCGTCAGGTTTTCGGTCGTTTGTCCGCCTGCCTTTAGCACCGCCTCGAGCGCAGCCTTTAGTTCCAACTGCGCGCCTTTGAGCGCGAGCGCGGACTCTGCCGCTTTGCCTCCGGCGGTGGTGAACGTCGTGCCCAGATTGGCCACCTGTGCCGCAGCCGGACTGATCCTCTGCGTGGCTTCCGCCTCGACCTGCTCGAACGCCTGATGCAGTTGCGTGGTGTCCCCGAGGAAGGTCAGCACCACATCGCCTACGTTGATTCCCATGGTTATGCTCTCGTCGTTTTTATGCCCATCATTTTGAACAGTTCTACGTCGCTGACCACGCGGCGCACCTCGTCCTGCTCTCCGCGCGGTTCCGCTTTGGTTCGCATGCGCTGGATTTCGAGGTGCCGCTCATGGAACATGAGCCAGAGCAGCTCCGGCGACCACTCTTCATTGATGTAGTGCGGGGTGAGGTGCCACTCGGCGAGGGCTACGAAGTAAGCGCGCGCTATTGTACCGCTGCGGGCGTCGTCGTCGGGATCGCCTGTATCGCGAGCGCTCTCTTCGTGGCCCAAAGATGAAAAAAAAAGGGATAGCCCACCTCGGCGACCTGCGAGAAAGCGAGCGCGATCTGCTCGTCGCTGGCGTTGTCCAGGATCTCCTCCTTGGGCAACACGTCGCCGGCGTACTCGAATAGCAAGTCGGCGAGCTTGGTCGGGAACGCGATTAGCTCCTGCGAGAGCTTCGTGGACATGGCCTGCGAGACCTGCTCGTGATTGTCGTTGAGGTTGATGGTGCCAAAGTCGAAGTTGGCCACGATGGGCGCGAGCGCGGCGTAGAGTTTGTCGCGCCACTCTTTGGACTTGCGGTTGTTCAGAACCGGGATGGAGTAATCGGCCTGGCCCAGGCGCACGCGGATCGGCGTCATGGCCAGCATGTCCGACTCCGTACGTTTGGTGATGAACGGCTTCGGTTGTTGCATTAGGCGCCTTTCAGGGAGAAAAAACGGGCGGACAGAAGGGTCCAACCTGCCCGCCCAAGTCATCGAGTTAAGCGGCAGAGGATCAGGCAGAAGCGATGCTGCGGTCGGTCTTGGCAACTACCGCGATCTGATTGCCAGAGGTTCCGGTGGTGATCGAGATCGCGGTCACGTCAACGTAAAGCTGCGTCACGTCCGAGAGGTTGGTCTCGGTGTTGATCGTCGCCGTCGAGATCGTCGCTGTCAGCACCGACGAGGTCCCGTCCAGCTTCTTGGCTGTCACCGAAACCACGGGCGCACTGCCCAGCGCAGTCAGGTTTTTCAGAACGATTTTCGCGCCAGCGTACTTCGTGGTGTCGATGCTATTCAGGTGCCCGTAGGTTCCGGCCGTGGCACTGGTCATCGTCAGCGTCGCAAGCTGGATGTCGTTCGGGATGAAGTTGTTCTTCGCGCTGAGGGTCTTCAGATACTTCTTGAAGTGTCCATGCGCGCGCAGCGTCGGCGTGGCCGTGTTGATGATCGTCATGTAATCATCCAGCCCTTTGTAGTTGTTGCGCTTGAAGTGGGTATTCAGCGCGTTGATGATCGCGTTCACGCCCGTGATCGTCAGCAGCGTCCCATCGGCCAAGGTCGGATGCTGCTCGTCGAGGTCGCGAGCGGAAGGCAGCAGGTCCGCCTCGATGTCCTCGTCGTTCAGAGTGAGCAGGTAGGTGGCGATCCCGCCCGCGCCAGACAGAACGTGCTGAGAGGCGGTCTCCATTCCAGCGGTGAAAGCAGCGTTAAATTCCGGGTCGCCTACAGACTCAGTCGCGAAGCGTGCGAGCTTGTCGATGATCGTCTGTAGCTGATTATTGGTTAGCATTCCCATCGAAGTTTTCTCCTTCTAAAAGTTTTGTGAAACAGAATCCGGACGATTACGACAGCTCAGAAATCCTTGATGTCGCACAGGTTCGCGCCGAGCGGCAGGGTTGATAAGCCAAGCGCCTGGAACTGCGCCTGGTACATCAGCTTGTCCTTGCGCTGGTAGTGCATCTTGACCGTACCTTTGGAGATCACGCGATAGATCAAGATCTCGCGGATGCCGAGCGGCGTGCTCGAAGACACGGGTGCAGGTCCGATCAGCCCCATGACGAAGCGCACCGGACGCACCAGGCCGCCGATGGTGATCTCGTTGGTGCCGACCAGCGTGCCGCCAGAGATCGAGTAGTACAGGTTCTGCAACTGCGTCTCGGCCAGCGTGACGCCGATGGTTAGTTTCTCGGCAGTGATCAGAACATCGACCGGCGAAGTGATCTCGTCCACGTCGATGTCTTTATCGGTGCTGGAGTAGTCGAATTCCACTCCTTTGTCGGTGAATCCAAGCTGCGAGAACGCGCTAAAGTCGTTAGCTGATCCCGTCAGCGTGGGGTAGACGATTGTCGGCGAATCCGGCATGATGTACAGAGACGCCGGACCGCTAATTACGTTTGCTACGTTTCCCATCGCTTCATTCTCCTTTTCAGTTTTCTCGCAGCGTTAAGTGCCAAAACGAAACCACGGTCGCGAGTCCCGTTTTCGGATCGTTGATGTCCTGCCCTAACACCTGGTTCAGGCACTGGATCACGTATCCAGTGACGCCGAGGTCGAGCGGCGTCTTCGCGTGTATCCAATCGAAGATGGCGCGATCCACTTGTCGAGCCCGCCGGTACTCGTTGATCCCCGCCCACACGGTGAGCTGCATGCGCGGGTCGATAATCGGAATTTCCGAGTGCGCTGTGCCGCCTGCGGTGGTCCCCGATCCGCCGACGCGCAGCACGATGGCCATGCCGTTGCCCGTCTGCTTGGGGTCGTATCCCTCCGGCAGATGGCCGGCAAAGATGGGCGTGACCGGATACGGAGCCGCGGGGGTATTGGCCGGGTCCGCGAGCACGGCGAGGATCGGGTTGGGCACGAGTACGCCGCCGATGGTGCGCAAGGGCAGAAGCAGCCACGTGCGCAGCAGCTCGTTGGGATCAATCATCTTTCAGTCTCTTGGAGTACGACGCGTCCGAGTTCGCCCAACTCCGGGCCGGAGAGCGACTCTTTGATCTGGAGCAGGATGTTGCCGAGGTTCATCTGGAAGGCGGGCCACACGTACGGCTGCGCGCTCATGTGGATCGTCCCTAGTTCCAGGAAGCCGCCGTGCCCTGAGGTCGAATAGAGCTTGGCGAACGGTCCGCGACGCGTGCCGAACACGTTGACCTTGAGCGACTCGCGGTTGCGTATGAAGTGCTCGCCTTTCAGCGGCTCGTGCCCTACCGGCGACAGCTCTTTCGCGTCAGGCAGAATCTTGCCTTCGAATACGAGGTGCAGCGCTTCGAGGATCGCGTCATAAGCCGCGTTGTAGGCCTCGCGCGTACGCAGCGTGATCTCGACCGTCGCTCCGAGATCGCTCATGGTTCCACCAGCTCCGCGAGGATCTCAAGGTGATGGTTCAGCATGTCGGGGTTCTTGATGTTCTTGATGTCGTACATCGTGCCCACCGCGCTGGGACTCGTCTGGGTGACGATGTTGCCCGCGAGGTCGCGCGTCAGGTTGATCTGGAGCCAGTAGTGGATCGTGAGCGGCACGGGCGGCATCTCGACGAGCAGCGGGCGCATGTAGAACAGGAACTGCTGGATGCCGTAAGCGGCCTCGGTCTCAAGTTCCTTGCCCGGTCCCGGTTGGATGCGGCAGGAGATGTCCTGCGCGACCTGCGTAAACGCCTGCGACACGATGCCGTACGCATCGACGGTGGTAACGTCGCCCTTCTTCCAGACCGAGCAGCGGTCCTTCAGCAACGAGTCGAAGAGGTCAATCATCCGACGATGGCCCGCTTATAGACTTCGACGACGCGGGAGACGCTCTCCGGCATGTCGACGCTCGCGGTCTTAAAGGTCGCGTTCGCTACCATCGTGTCCTGTCGATAGGCCCCGATGTAGAGTGACTGCGCCGTCTGATTCTCCGCGTTCAACTGCGAAACGCCTCGCTTCCACCCAATCCACTCGATGATGGCTTGCTGCACGTCGGCAGGAATCGCATTCGCAGCGTAGCCTGCGTTGTAGGTGACGACGACGCGCATGGGAGATGGCCGGTAGATCGAGCGCCGCGGCGAGAGCCACGTCTCGAAGATCGGCCAGTAAAGACCGCGAAGCGTAATCTTCTGCCGGTTCTCCGGGTCAAGCGACGCGTCGAACACCCAGCCCAAGAGGTCGGGTTGCAACGGATCGTACACGGGCAGCGTCTGCTCGTTGATGGTCACGCTCGCGACCGAGTTCACCGGGTAGTTCCGCACGAACACGTCCGTCATGCGGCTCTCGTTCTGCCAGCTTATGACCTCCAGCGTGTCCGTGAAGCTCGCCGCAGGCGTGAAGCTCGGGCGCCGAATCCGGCTCAGGAATTCCGCGCTGAGCGCCGTGATGAGCCGTGCCAGCTTCGTGTCCTCTGACGTGTCCGTCAGGCTGAGCCAGTCCTTCACGTCGGAGAGTGCGACAAGATCGGGCATTCAGGTTTTCCCTTCAGCGCTTCTTGCGTCGCGCCGTTTGCGTTTCGGTTGTCACCAGATCGGCGCGTTCGCTCACGACTTCCGGCTGCACCACGGCTGCAACCTTCAAATGCATCTGGTCGTAAATATCCTCGGCGTGTCCGTGCTCGACGAGGCTTCGCGCCGCTTCGTACGCGACATCCTCGATTTCGCCCTTACGAGCGCCGATCAGGTGCTTGATATACATTCGCTTCTCCGAAAAAACGGGATCACAGCCAGCAAACGACTGTGATCCCGGCAAAGGTTAAGTGGTAACAGTCGCGCTCTGTACTGACGAGTGACGCGCTCCGGAGAGGATCGCCACCGCAGATGCGATGACAGAGTTCACGCCGTTCGTCAGCGACAGTTGCAGGTATGGTTTCCCGTCCGGCAACTCCGCCGCGTCGACCTCGATCACATAGAAGATGTTGTCGTTGGCCGAGGGCGCGGTCTCACCTGACGTCGTCTTCGCAACACGAGCGCCGAGCACGTCGTTGTTCGCGCCGCTCGTTTCCTGTTTGTAGATCGCGAAAGGAAGTGCGACCGCGTTGGCAACGTTCACTCCGATGGCTGCCGTGGCTGAGCCAGCCTGCAAAAGAATTGCAGTCCACGCCGCCGCCGACACGCCGACCGAGATGATGATGGTCGCGTGCTGGTAGTTCGCCATCGAAAACGCTTGGCATATCTTGCCGCCCGTAATGTCGACGGCAGGCAGGATTTGGACTACGTGCCCCATCTCCGCCGTTACAAAACCGCCTCTTGCTGTCATTTCTTTTTTCTCCTTGTCATCAAAAATTTTGTTGAGAACCGAAGAAGGGGGCGACGACTCACGCCGCCGCCCACTCCTCAGTTATTACGGACGGGTTGCAAGCGCGATGAACGGTGACTGAGTGTTGGTGCCGTTCTTCGGCGTGAGAGGTTTCTTCCAGACGGGCTGACCATCTACACGGTAAACGAAGCGGAAGGTGGTCTCGTCGTTGAGGAACCTCACGTGCAAACTGCTCGCCGATTGTGGTGCGCCCTTGTCGGCCATCACGTACTGCGAGAGGTCGGCGAGGATGATGTCACCCGGCGTGCCCAGCGTGGCTTGATGCTCGGTCTGGATAACCGGACGGCCCAACAGCAGGCCGAACTGGCTGCCCTCGTTGCCGCGTCCGCCTGGAGGCGTGTAGAGCAACTGCGTAGCGGTTCCTGAGCCTAAGGTCAATTGGTAGAGCTTCGGCTCCACGTCCTGGTTGATGAACCAGACCGCGTTCTGACGGCTGCGCGCCCACATACGCGCCCACATGTTCAGCACGTCGGGCGTGGACACAGTCGCGGTCGCGTCGCCTGAGTCTTTCGCGACGGTGATGACCGCGCCGGAGTTCAGGATGCCCAGCGGCTGGCCCGCACCAGTCCCCTGGAATATGGCGTCTTCGACTTTGAAGGTCATTTCATCTGGGAACGTCTGCATGATGACGGCTTCGAGGGCCGAGGCATCTTGCAGCAGCTCGTCGGTCGCGTAGCAGAGGCCGATCAATTTTTGCAAGCTCAAATTGATCTGCCGGAATTTTGGTTTGCTCGCCGTGAACGCGTCTGCCTCGTTCACCCAGTAGGCGAGCACACCTCCCCACCTACTTCCATCAACGCGCGAGTCCTCGTCGATCGCGTTGATCTTCACGCCGTTGGCATTCGCCGAGATCGGCACGCGGAACACACGCTGGGAAACCTGTCCCGACATATAAGTCCGCTGCAGCAGCATCTCGCTGAAATCCTTCTGCACGAGGAAGCCGCCGTCAGAGGGAACCGACTCACTCGTCCCGGAAGCCGCGGCCTTGACGAGTCTTGGGTCCACATCGCGCGAGTTGCCCATCGAAGCCTTCACCACCGCGAGCAACTGCTCGCCGAGCGAGGCAAAGGGTTTTTCCTGTTTAGTCGTATGGGTGCCGTGGCCGGCGCCGCGAGCCCCACGACCATCCGGGTCAGCGCCAGAGAAGAGAGCGTTGTCGTCCGGCACGGCTAGCATCGAGCGCTCGGCTGCGAGCACTTGCTCTTCCCGTTCGAGTTGAACTTCCAGGCGTTGAAGTGCCTTGATGTTGTCTTCGTACTGCGCCGATTCCGGCTGGGTGAAGTCCCGTTCCTGCTCGGCCGCAGCGTCGAGCAGCGCGCGCTGTTTCTTGACCAGCTCAACTTTGCGCTGCCGGAGTGCGAGAATGTTCGTACCTCTCATAATCCAATTTCTCCTTGTAGTTTTTTCTTCCACGCTCCGCCGAATCGACGGACTCGACTTTGCTGTGGCCGTACAACTGCGCGCCGCCCGAATCGACGGACTCGGAACGCGTTTCACCGCATGACGTGCGACGGCACGTCGAACTTGTTTAGGAGTTCACTGGTAGAGCGAGAGTTCATGCTCCCGCCGGCGCATGGCAGCGCTCGGCAGCTTGGGTGCAGTCGTTACCTGCTCCGCTCGGAAGCTCTCCGGCAGTTTCCGGACGCCCTGACGCGCGCCTAGCCTGCGCAGGGTTTGATCGAGGGTCGCGATGCGGTCGATCATTCCATCAGACTTCGCCTTGTCGGCCGAGACCATCCGGCCCTCGCCGAAACCGGACTGCACGGCTGCCACGGTCACGCCACGCCCGCGCGCGACTGCCTTCGTGAAACGCGCGTAGTAGTCGTTCACTTTGCTCTGAAGAGCGGTCCGCGCCTCATCGCTCAGCGGCTCGAACGGGTTTGCCTCTGTCTTGTATTTGCCAGCCGACACCAGCGTCACTCGCACGCCCTCGCGTTCGGCGGCTTTCGAGATGTCCTCATGCGCCGCGAAGACGCCAATCGAGCCGACTTCGGAGGAAGGAGTGGCAACGAACTCGCTGGCCTGTGACGCCAGCCAATAAGCCGCCGAGGCGGCCTGTCCGTTGGCCACGGCGATGATCGGTTTCGAGTCGCGCGCCTTGTAGATTTCATCGCCAAGTTCGGGAACTCCGGTGACAGTTCCGCCAGGCGAGTCGACGTCGATGACGACGGAGGAAACGCCGTCGTCGGCCAGCGCCGCCCGCAGCCAGCCCGTAAACCGTTCGGTAGAAGTTCCTCCCGAGAACTCGCTCAGGGTGCCCATGCGATGCAGGATCGTTCCAAACAGCGGTAGGACCGCAACTGCGCCTGCGCGGGAACGCGACGCGGTGCCCGGCTGTCCTTCGGCTTCCATCTCGCCGCTCGCTTCAAGCAGGTAGGGCTCGCGTGGCTGCTGCTTGACCAAAGCAACGTCGTCGGCCGTCAGGTTGATACCTTCTGACTTCAGGCGCAGGAACGCCATGATTGCGTTGAGTTTTTCCGGGCGGATCGCCCAGGGCGTAGCCATCACTTCCGAGAGGATGTGTGAGTACTTCATGTTTGGTTTTTCCTTTTATTGGCTGACTGCCAGAATTGAAGCGAAGACGACTTCGATGTCGAGCATGTCGCCCGCTCCCGACGCGCTACCGAGAGACTGAAAAGAATTTCCGAATCCAGCCAGCATCAAACTCCCGCACGCCTCGACTCGCTGCGCTCGTTGCACCGTTGCGCCCTGGCCGGCGAGTCGGACCACGCCTCGCCCGCGAGCGATCTGTTTTTTCTGCTCGCTGTAGCCGAAGCCTGAAATCGGCTGCGGCTTGTAATAGACAATCGGGCGACGTTCACGAGTGCCCATATGTCAGGAGCAATGACGGCGCCTTTGAACGTGGCAAGCTGTACCAGAAAGTCGCCTGCGCCTGAGTTGTCGGTCCAGTGCGCGTCATAGCTTCCAGTCGAGCTGACGATCTGGTATTCGGCACTCATCAACCCTGTAAAAGGCGAATGAAAAGCGCAAAGTTGTGCTAACGCCTGGTTTCAACAATCACCTACGTCATGCTGACCTTGATCACCTCGATGAGGCGATTTGCTGGACATAGCGGTCCAAGAGCTCAGCCAAGTCTTCGTCAGGGGCAAGCTCTCGATGTTCCAGAACAAACTCCTTTCGCGATGCCTTGTCAACGGCTGGTATTGTGATAAGCCCGCTGTTGAAGATGCTTACGTGCGCAATGATAGTCG
>DATFWL010000508.1:0-4890 GCA_035259385.1 Vicinamibacterales bacterium
CGATTTCAGTTTGAGGCCTGGATCGGCGGCGATCGATCGCGGCGTCGTCCTCGCAAACGTCACTGACGGATTCACCGGGCAGGCGCCCGATCTCGGCGCGCTCGAGCGCGGCACCGCGCCGCCGCACTATGGTCCGCGGCCCTGAGGCGCTCGCTTGAGCAGCCGGAGGAGGCACGAGATGCACGCAACGCGCTTCGATGAACGACAGGCCCCGGCTGTTCCTTCCGACGCTGGCGACGGGATTACGGGTTGGCGCGCGAGATGGCGCCGGCCTATGCGACCGCTCACTCGCCGCAATCGGCCGATGTCACCGAAGGCGGTGGATCGGTGAGCACCGTCGAGGCGCTTCAATCGTGCCAGGCGGGCGTCGGCATCACGCTCGCCGACGTCGCGTAGCTGGCATCCGCGGGACGGCTGAACGATCGGCAGACGCGCTTCGACCGCCTGCGCGGCCTGTCGGTCCCGAGTAGCGCATCGCATGTCCACTGCAGCAGATGACGTCGTCGCCGTCCTCGCGGACGCGCGGCCTCCTGTGGATTGTGGCGGTGTATCTCGTCGTCGCGCTCGCGTGGCCGAAACCGGCGTCGGTCGAGCCCGTGAGCTGGCGTCAGTTGGGGAGACGGCTGCTTCGAAGGCGCCACCGACAACGCGTCCGGCATGTCGACGCTGCTCGCGCTCGTCGAGTACTACGCGAAGCAGCCGGCGGCGAAGCGCCGGCGCACGCTCCGCGTCGCCGCGATACCCGCGCATCATGCCGGCGATCGCGCGCCGGATGCACGACCAGCGCGCGACGGTGCTCGAGAAGACCGCGCTGATTTTCAACATCGAGCACACATCGACGATGGAGGTGTACCTGCACGGTCCGTATCTCCGGCGTTCAAACATGGTCGGCGCCAAATGTTGGGCCCTCTACGGCAGCCCCGCGCTGGAGCAGCTGCTGGTTCGCGCGTTCGAGGCGTTCGGCGTGACGACGTATGCCGAAGCCGGACGCCAACGCGGGCGGCGCGATGGCGGCGATCCGCAACGACGCGCCGTCGTTCGTGTTCAAACGACGCGTCGACCTACTACCACACGACCGGCGACACGTCGGCTGTCGTGCCGATGCCAGGCCTGGAGGCGTCGGCGCGCACCTTCGCGAGCATCGTCGACCAGGCCAACACGTTGTCCCGACAGGAACTCACGAAGCAGTGAGTGCGGATACCGATCGTCGGACGGTAATTGTGGAGGATCAAATGCAGCCGATGTCACGCGTGTTGCGATCCCTGGTCTCCTTGATGCTGATGACGGCGATCGTCCTGGGTACCGGCAGATCCGCGATGGCCCAGGAAACGGTGGTGAACGGCGCCGTGTTCGGCACGATTCTCGACGAAACGGGCGCGCCGCTCCCCGGCGTCACGATTACGGCCACCAGTCCCGCGCTGCAACGAGCGCAGACGGCGGTGACCGACACCCAGGGGACCTACCGCGTCGCCAACCTTCCGGCCGGTGTCTACCGGATCGAGTACGCGCTGTCAGGCTTTCAAACCGACGTGCGCAGCAACTTCACGCTCGCCGTTGGATTCAACGCGCGCGTCGACCTGACCATGAAGCTCGGCGCCGTCGAGCAACTGGTGGAGGTCAGCGGCCAGTCGCCGATCGTCGACGTGTCGACGTCGGTCGTGAGCAACACCTTCAACCGCACCAACCTCGACAGCGTGCCGACGAGCCGGAGCATCTTTCAGGCGGTTTATCTGGCGCCCGGCGTGCGCCCGACGAACACGCCGGACGTCGGCGGCAGCCAGCTGGGGAATCAGCAGGCGATGGGTTCCTATGGCTACAGCGGCAACATGGTGCCGCTGGTCGACGGCGTCAACGTGCTGCAGGCGAACTCGCTGAACGGCGGTTCGTCGCCGGGCGACTTCGTCGACTACGACTCGCTGCAGGAACTGAAGGTCATCTCGACGGCGGCCGACGCCGAAGCCGGCCCGCCCGGGACGGTGATGATCGCCGTGATCAAGACCGGCGGCAACGACTACCACGGCGACGGCCGCATCATGCACCAGTGGTCAGGATTTCAGGCCACGAACCTCCCCGGTACGTTTCCCGGCGGGTCGGGCGCGAACCGCCTGCAGGACTTCTCGGACATCTTCGCCGACTTCGGCGGCAAGGTCGTGAGGGACCGGCTGTGGTTCTACTGGGCGTCGCACTTCCAAACGAAGAACACGGCGGTCATCGGCTATATCGGTCAGGACGGCAACCCGGGATTCGATCTGCTGCATCAAGACAACCACGTCGGCAAGGCTACGTTCCAGGCGTCGAAGAACGTCAAGCTGGTCGGCTTCTTCGAGGACGCGTCGAAGATCGAGCCGGAGCGGAACGGCAGTCCGACGGTCGCGTACGCATCGACCTACAATTTCTCCGACCATTTCCGCACAGCCAAGGGCGAAGCGCTCTGGACGCCGAACGCCACGATGATGCTCGACCTGCTCGGCGGCTACTACTGGCAGCCCTACGAGTATCCGAATCAGGCAGGCCAGAACGTCGCGGGCAACCCGTGGACGTTCAACCAGACGACCGGCATATCGACCGGCCCGATCATCAACGTGAGCTCGGGCGACATCGGCAGCCACAATCGCTGGCAGTCCACTGGCAGCCTGACCTACGTGCCATCCGGCAAGCACTCGTACCAGTTCGGCTACCTGGCATTCTTTCCGCAGTCCGACACCAAGGAGAACCCGAACCACCCGGCCGGCAACTACCAGCTCCAGGTGCAGACGATCAACGGCGTCATCACGCCGTACCAGGTGCTGACCTACAACTTCCCCCTGAGCGTCGCCGGCAAGCAGAACGCGTTTGGCCTCTACGTCAAGGACACGTGGCGCGTGTCGAACCGGCTGACCGTCAGCCCGGGACTCCGGTTCGATCACTACCGCGTGTACAACGATGAAGAAGTTCAGGGGCAGGGCCAGTTCTCGCCGGGCGGATCATTTCCCGCGCTGACGGTGTTCACGTGGAACCGCTTTGCCCCGCGCATCGGAACGGCCTTCGATCTGACGGGCGACGGCAAGACGGTGATCAGGGCGTCATACGGCCAGTACAACCTCGATCAGCTCGGCACCTTCGATCTGAACTTCAATCCGGCTGCGCTCTACACGAACACCTACACGTGGAATGGCCCGAATGGCGGATGCGTCAAGACGCAGTACACGAATTGCGCAGCCTCCGATGCCTTCCTCGCGTCGCTGAAAGGCGTGGGCTCGCCGAACTATCTCAGCACGTCGGGCGGGATCACCGGCGTCATCAATCGCAACCTGGTGATGCCGTATTTCCAGACCGCGACGCTCGGCTTCGAGCGTGAGATGGCGTCGAACATGGCCTTCCGCGCGCTCTACGTCTACAACCGCGCCGACAGGCTGTTCGATCAGGTGTTCCCGAATCGAGGGATCGAGACCTACACCGTGCCGTTCAATACGAAGTACCCGACGACCGATCCGGTCAACGGAGGCCAGCCGCTGACGATCATGACCTACCCGGCCTCGCTCAAGACCGACCTGGGCAATCAGACCGAGTACGTCAACCGGAACGGCAATCCCGACTACTTTAACAACTACGAGTTCACGATCACCAGACGCAAGTCGGGCAACTGGAGCGCTCTGGGAGCCGTGAGCCTGACGAAGAATCACAAGTGGCTCAGCACGTCGGGTGTGTTCGCGGCGAATCAGTCGGCGGCGCAGCCGTCGGCGCCGCATCAGACCGCGTTCCCGCTCGACGAGACGTGGGACTACTCGGTCAAGGCCCACTTCACGTACGACTTTCCGCGCGACGTGAACGTCGGGTTGAACTATCGCTATCTCGCCGGCACGCCGGTCTACGCGACCGACCAGATTGCCGGCGTCCCGCAGCTCGGCACCGTCACGATCCCCGTGGAAGCCTACGGCACGCGTCGGAATCCCTTCCTGAGCGTGCTCGACCTGCGAGGGGCGAAGAACTTCAACCTTGGCGGCAACAAGCGATTCGTGGCCACGATCGAACTGTTCAACGTGACCAACAGCGACGCGGCGCTCGCGGTCAATTACCAGTACGGCGCGGTGGGAACAACGAGGCAGTTCGGATACGTCAGCTCGGTGATTCCGCCGATGATTGGACGCCTCGGCGTCGAGTTCAAGTTCTGAGGCTATGCGCCCCTTGTTCGTTAAGCGTTTCGGCCGCGATCGTTCGAGCACCTGCAGTTGGTGGCGCAGGGCCGGCACCTCAACGTGAAGAGCGGCGCGGGATCGCACGAATCCCCGAAGCGTTTGCAGCAGCGAAATCAACACGGACATCATCGCGAGAGAGCCTATTATCGTTCGGCGAACGTAAGTTCAACGGTGCCAATGCGTACCGTCTTTTCAGCAATCACAACGCACTCGAGTAACAGATCTCGACGAGTCATAACGGCGAATCGAATCGCGGCAACCATCCGACCGACGCGGCGCATTCGCGCGTAGAATGGCGAGGTGTCTCGCCCAGATCAATGGTTTTAGATGGATGCGATCTTCGCAGGGACAGCCTTGTCTACCGCGCTACACTGCGCCGCGATGAAGCGAATCATTCTGAAAGGAGTTCAGCCATGGAACACATCGTCGCGAGGCTCCTTCACGAGTTCGAACACGGAAGAATGAGCCGGCGCCAGCTGATTCAAAGCCTGTCAGCCGCTGCCCTCTCGTCGATCACAACTTCATCGGCGACGGCGGCGGCTGATGGCCAGGTGTTCAAAGCGACGGCCTTCAACCATGTGTCGTATCAAGTTGCCGATTACCGGAAGTCGCGCGATTTCTATGCAACATTGTTCGGAATGAAGGTCACGCTGGATGACGGCATGCAGTGCCGGCTGGCCTTTGGCGACAACCTCCTGATCGCTCGCAACCGGCC
>DATFWL010000509.1:0-13550 GCA_035259385.1 Vicinamibacterales bacterium
TCGCGAATCGAACGCTGCCGCGTCCGACGGTTGCTGCCACGTACTCGACGCAGAACGGCCTTCCCGCCGCTTGGATCCATCAATTCCTCGAAGCGCGCGACGGCGTACTCTGGGCGGCCACCGTAGGCGGCCTGGTGGAGATTGTCACGACGACGGAACCGCACCGCTATCGCCTGCGGTCGTTCGGGGAAGCGCTCGGATTGATCCCAGCGACAGTGCAGGCGATCGCTGAAGATCGAATGGGAAACCTGTGGGCCGGGACCCTGGTGGGGGTCGCCAAAATCCCGACGACGAAATTCACGGTGTTCGGTGAAGCCGACGGCATTCGAAATACCGGCACCGTGCTCGAGACTCCCGGCGACGGCGTGATTGTGATGGAGATGACGGGACTTTGGCGATTCTTCCGATATGCCGACCGACGGCCGATCGTGACGCAGCTTCCGCTCCATGACATCCCGACCTGGGGCTGGAATCAGATGGTTCTGGTGGACCGCGAGGGCGACTGGTGGATCGGCACGCGCAACGGCGTGCTCCGGTACCACGGCGTCAGGCACCTCGAGCAGATCGCTCGCGCGAAACCGGTCGCGCGCTACACGAAGCGTGACGGGCTTGCGGCCGACGTCGTGCTTCGCCTCTTCGAGGACTCGCGCGGCGACGTGTGGATTGCCACGGTCGGGGAAGGCTTGGGCGATGGTCTGTCGCGATGGGAGCGCAAGAGTCGCACACTGCATCACTACAATAAAGGCGACGGACTCCCGTTCGATCGGTTCTACGTATCCAGCCTCGGTGAAGACGAACGCGGGAACGTCTGGATCGGGTTCAGTGGAGATGGAGGTCTCGTCCGGTACCGCAACGAACGATTCGAGCGGTTCGGGAGCGAGGAAGGCATTCCTCCAGGCGCGATTCGGAATCTGTTCACGGACGCGCGCGGCCGCCTCTGGGCCGCAAGCTATCGTGGTGGCCTGATCCGCGTCGACGGTCCTTCGAACGAACGCCCGGTGTTCTTTCGGTACACAACAGCGCAGGGGCTTTCGAGCAACGAAGTGACCACAGTCGTCGAGGACGCCGCCGGACACATATACGCCGCGACCGGGCGCGGACTCGATCGGCTGGACCCGGCAACCGGACTGATCAGAACGTACCGCAAGGGCGAGAGTCTGCCGGTTGGCGAATTGAACGCCGCCTTTCGGGATCGTGCGGGAGCTCTGTGGTTCAGCCACAGCGCCGGGGTGATCCGAATCGTTCCCGCGGACGATTCGCCCTCGAGCTCGCCAGCGGTTGTCATCAGTGGCGTCGGTATCGCGGGTCAGCCACAACACATCTCGGCGCTCGGCCAGTCGCAGCTGCAGTACTTCGAGCTCCCATGGAACCGCAATTCCCTCGAAGTCGACTATGTGGCGCCCGGTTTCGGTCCAGGGGAGGGGCTCCGCTATCAGATCAAACTGGAGGGCGGCGGCGCGGACTGGAGCAGCCCCTCGGAACAGCGCAGGGTCGTGTACGCCAGTCTGGCTCCCGGACGGTACCGGTTCCTGGCCCGGGCGGTGAACGCTGACAGCGTGGCGAGCGACGCGGCCGGCTTCTCCTTCACGATCCTGCCGCCGATCTGGCAACGCTGGTGGTTCAGGACCGCCGCCGTCCTGCTGCTCTCGGGCTTGGCGTACGCCTTCTATCGTTCTCGCGTGTCGCGGCTCCTCGAGGTCGTGGCCATGCGGACGCGAATCGCCACGGACCTGCACGATGACATCGGCGCAAACCTGACCCGGATCGCGGTGCTCAGCGAGGTGGTCCGGCGAAAAGGACACGCCGACACGGACGATCAACTCGCATCGATCGCAACGGTCGCCCGCGAATCCGTGACGGCCATGAGCGACATCGTCTGGGCGATCAGCCCGGGGCGTGACGGACTCAACGATCTGACGAGCAGAATGCGCGACCACGCCGAAGAAGTGTTCGCCGCCAACGGCACGGAACTGACCTTCGGCGCGCCGGCGATCGACCGAGACCTGCGGCTGAGCGTCGACACGCGGCGCGACGTCTATCTCATTTTCAAGGAAGCCCTCAACAACGCTGCTCGTCACTCCGGTTGTTCGCACGTGCACGTCAGTCTCCGATCCGACACCACAGGGCTGATCCTGTCAGTCGCGGACGATGGCGCGGGATTCGATATCGTGTCCGGGGAACAGGGCAACGGACTGGCGAGCATGCGCCGGCGCGCGGAACGGCTGGGGGCGAAGCTGGACATCAGCTCCCAGGCGGGAAAGGGAACGACCGTGCAGCTCGAGGTCCCGCCCAGTCGCATGCACTGACAGGCCTCATCCCTACCTCACTAGGTAGGTGACATCGTTCGATGAATGCGCGTAGCGTGAAACAAAAATGACAATCCAGCCCGAAGCGGCCGGTCGTGCCAGCGCCCGGTTGAACGTGATGATCGTCGAGGATCAGCGGGACGTGCGCGAAGGTCTTACGGTCCTGATCCACGGGACGCCGGGATTCCGCTGCACGCGCAGCTATCGGACGATGGAGGAGGCGCTGAGCGCGTTGGCCGGCGCGACCGACGATCGACCTGACGTCATCCTGACCGACATCGGGTTGCCGGGAATGTCGGGGATCGAGGGCATCGCGGCCTTGCGCAAGCAGTTCGCCGACCTGCCGATCGTGGCGCTCACGGTCTACGACAGCGACGACAAAGTCTTCAACGCGCTCTGCGCCGGCGCATCCGGGTACCTGTTGAAGAACACTCCTCCGGGGCGCCTCCTCGAATCGCTGCAGGACGTCGCCGCCGGCGGCGCGCCGATGTCACCCGAAGTCGCACGACGCGTCGTCCGTCTGTTCCGTGAGTTCCGGCCGGCCAGGGGAGCCACCTATCACCTCACGCCTCAGGAGAACGAGCTCCTGAAGCTGCTCGCCGACGGACATCACAAGAAGACCGCCGCGCACGAGATGGGGATCAGCGTGAACACGGTTTCCTTTCACCTGAAGCACATTTACGAGAAGTTGCAGGTTCACTCGAAGACCGAAGCGGTCGCCAAGGCACTCCGCGAGCGGCTCGTGTAGTCCCTGTCCCCGTCCACCCTACCCGCAGAGGTAGTTACATCTTTTCTTCCGCGCCGGAACAATCTGCGAACGACGAAGTAGGGGGCACCTCTGGTTGTTCTGGCAACAGGCGGAAAGCGTGCGTAGCTCCTTGATCGCGGCTCTCACGCTGTCCGCATCTCGAGTCCTGATGCGCGATGAGATGCACCGGCTGTGACGTCTCGATCGAATCGGGTACGTTTTGTCAGGATTGCCTGGCGCTTCTGTCGTCGCCCACGGAATCCGGCGAGCTGAACGTCCCCATCGGCATCGCGGCACTGAGGCCTCGCCGCGTGGTGCCCGTCCGTCTTTCCTCAGGTACCTTCATCACCGACAGGTACCGCATCGTCCGCCATCTCGGCAGCGGCGGCATGGGCGTCGTCTATCAGGCAGAGGATCTCACGCTCAATGTCACTGTCGCACTCAAGTTTCTGAGCAGCGAGGATACCGGCAACCACCGTCGCTTGCAGCTGTTCCTCAACGAAGTTCGGCTGGCGCGGCAGATTACACATCCGAACGTCTGCCGGATCTTCGATGTCGGCGAAGTCGATGGGCGTCACTTCATTTCGATGGAGCATGTCGAGGGAGAAGATCTCGCCTCGCTGCTGCGGAGGATCGGCAGGTTCGCTCAGGACAAGGCACTGAGCATGGCAATCGAGATCTGCCGCGGTCTCGAGGCGGCGCACGATCGCGGCATTCTTCATGGTGATTTGAAACCGTCAAACCTCATGATCGACGCACACGGTCGGGCAAAGATCATGGATTTTGGATTGGCGAAGTTCCACAGGCATCCGAACCTGCGGGGCGAGGTCGCAGGCACGCCGGATTACATGGCACCGGAGCAGAGGCGCGGTGAGTCGCCCTCAGTTCAGTCAGAGCTGTACGGGCTCGGACTGGTGCTGTACGAACTCTTCACCGGCCGAAGGGCGCGTCGGGATTTCGAGAGCACGGATTCCGGAGAGGGTCCGTCATCGTCGACCGCCCTCGAAGCGCTGGATCCGATTGTCGAGCGCATCATCCGGCATTGCCTGGAACGGGATCCGGGCCTGCGGCCGTCGTCGGTCGGCGCAGTTTCTACTGCGCTCGCGCGATTGGCCTCGCCGCCGTGGCGGCCGTCGGAGGGTGTGGCTATCCCGCACCGGAGTCATTGGGTGTTACGCCGCAAGCTGGGTCAGGGCGGATTCGGCGAAACATGGCTGGCCGAGCACGCGAAAACACACGATGCCCGGGTTTTCAAGTTCTGCACCGACGCGGGAAAGCTGAAGGCGTTTCAGCGCGAGATCACGTTATTCCGGTTCATGCGAGAAACACTCGGCGGCCGCGATGACATCCTCGCACTCGTCGACTGGCAGCTCGATCAGCCGCCGTACTTCATCGAGTCGGAGTTCTCCGCGAGCGTCAACCTGACCGAGTGGTTTCAAAAGGAAAGCCTGCAGGCGGAAGTCTCCCGCCACGATCGTGTGGACGTCATCAGACGAACCGCTGTTGCGCTCGCTGCCGCGCATTCGGTCGGGGTGCTTCACAAGGATGTCAAGCCGGCGAATGTTCTGGTCGCGCGTGATTCGGGCGGCGCGGTGCGCGTGCGGCTGTGTGATTTTGGCATCAGTATCCTGACCGATGAAACACGGCTGCGTTCGGCCGGCGTTACGGCTGTCGGATTGACCGCCGGCCCCGATGCGCCGTCGCCGGATGCCGGCACTCGCCTGTACATGGCTCCGGAAATAATCGAAGGAAAAGCCGCGACCACGAGTGCGGACGTGTATGCGCTCGGAGTCATGCTTTATCAGATCTCTATCGGCGATTTTGCCAAGGCGCTCGCCCCGGGGTGGGACCGCGATGTCGATGACGATCTGCTGCGCGAGGACATTGCGGCAACAGTCGACGGTGCACCAGAGCGACGGCTGACGGCGGCTCAGATCGCCGAGCGGTTACGTCAGCGGCCTGAGCGCGCTGCGGCCCGTGATGCCGAACTCAGAGGCCGGGAGCGTGCGCGGGCGGCCGCCGAGGCCGTCCGTCGGCGACGCAACTGGGCGACGGTCGTGCTCGGCGCACTGTTGGTGCTCAGTATTGCGCTCGGCCTCGCGTTCGAACGTGCCGAGAGCTCCGCACGTGAGATGCACCTCGCTCAAACGCTGTCGAGTAACGAGGCCATGGTACGCCTGGCCGCGGCAGCGGTTTCGGACAAGCTCCAGGGCGCAGTTCGCCGCGTCGAAGAGGAAGCGTCGAACAGGTCGTTGCGCGAGCTGCTCGGACGACTGGCGTCAGCGCGGAACGAGCGCTCGCGCGCGGCGGCACGCGAAGCGCTCCAGCGCCATGTCGATCAAGTGCTCGTCGGGGAACAGTCGCGCATTCAGAGCTGGACGGTCTCGGACAGGGAAGGCTATCTACGGGCGCGCGCACCGTACGATCCCGCGATCATCGGGCAGAACTATAAATACCGGGAATGGTTCAACGGCAGAGTCGAGCTGGCGAGCGATGCGCAGATGACCGCGACGCCGCGCGCGGTTACGGGTTTTTCCCTGGCGTTTACGTCGACCGCGCAGAATCACCCCCTGGTGATTGGACTCGCCTCCCCGATCTTTGCGGTCAACGCCGCGCCTCCGGATGGAACGATCATCGGTGTCTTGAGCGCAGGGATCCAGCTCCAGACGTTCAATCGGTGGCTCGAGATAGCCGAGAACCCGCCGGATGCGGCGGGCTGCCCCGATCGCTTCGTTCTTCTCCTGCATCGCACGCAGCTGATTCGTCACCCTTGTCCCGACCGGCGGGCGGCTGAGTTGCCTGTCAATGGATTCTCCGGTGATCCTGCGGTCGACAGCCTGCTCAACGCCGGCGGTCGCAAAAGCGCGAGCTTCCGTGACCCGTTACGATCCGCGAACGGCGCACCTGCGAAACCGGCGCTGGCGGTCGCCTGGTCTCTCGAGACGCTGCCCGACTGGACGCTGATTCTCGAACAGGACGTGGACGCTGCGCTCAGACCGATCACGGCGCTCACCAGGGATTTTCACGGCCCCGCGCATCTGGCTTTTGCTCTCGGTGCAGCCGCTTGTGTGCCGTTGGCCGCGCTCCTCTGGCGCCGTGGACGGTGGCGCCCGTCGGCCGAGGGAAACGAGCGTTCGAACAACGTCAAATAGCGCGACCGCGTTTCGTCGCGTCAATCCTCGGCCAGAATCGTGGTCGCCTGCCCTGAATTGACGCGATACCGCAGCACAATCGAACCCACCCGAATCTCATCGCCGTCGGTAATCGGCACGGGCGCGGTCACCTTTTCTCCGCGAACGAACGTGCCGTTCCGGCTACCCAGATCCTCGACCGTAGCGGTGCGCCCGCTCACGACGATTTTGGCGTGGCGTCGCGAGATCGTCGGACTATCGAGCCAGACGCTGACGCGACGGCCGCGCCCAAGCAGGTTGTCACCTTTCGCGAGCCGCACCTGACCGGCTTCCCAGACAACCCAGTGGGAACCGAGCGCGTCGATCGAGGTTTCCGAATGCGGCAGGTCCTCGGTCGCGACGCCCGAGAAGGCATAACCACGGCGATGCACGGTCCGAATGAACCGTGGATTCGCGGCGTCTTCTCCAAGCGCGCGACGGAGCTCGGCGATCAAGGTCGCCAGATTTATCTCGGATACGAACGTGTCGGGCCACAACCGCTGATTCAACTCGTCTTTGGAAACCACACCGGGGCGATGGGCGATGAGCATGTGCAGCAGATCGAATGCCTTCGGAGAGAGGTGGATGACATCGTCCTGCCGCATCAGCTGCCGTGCCCCGATTTCCAGCGCGAACTGGCCGAACTGAAGCCTGAGTGCTTGTCGCATCACGTCTCGCTGTGCCGTTGGCCGCGGATCTTAGCAGACCAACCAAATCCAAACCTTCTCATAGGTTTCCCCAAGGACTTTCCTTGTGCGGCAATCGTAAGGTTCACCACGAACGCAGCACACAACCCAAGTGGGTCCTTGCTGTTGTGGAGGGCAACATGCGAAACAGACTCGTAGCCGGTTGTCGGCCGAACGAAGGACGCGTGCACAAGCGGGCGACGGCACTCGCGATGATCGCGCTTCTCGTGGGCGGTGCGATGGCCGAACGAGTGTGGGCGCAGCGGGGGGCGCATGACCAGCCGCAGCCATCGAGCGCGACCCTGACCTACTACATTGCAGCCGACGAAGTCGACTGGAACTACGCCCCGGCGGATCACGATCACATGACCGGCAAGCCGTACGACGAGCGGGCTCGGTACTACACCGAGAAGGGTCCGGAACGAATCGGGCCGATCTACCGCAAGGCGGTGTATCGCGAGTATACCGACGCGTCGTTCACCACGCTGAAGCCCCGGCCCGTCGCCTGGGAGCACCTCGGCGTGCTCGGGCCGGTGATTCGGGGCGAGGTCGGCGACACGATCAAGGTCGTCTTCAAGAACAACGCGCGGTTCCCCTTCAGCGTCCATGCGCACGGCGTTCGGTACGATGAAGCGTCGGCCGGCGTGGACCCCGTGCAGCCGGGCGGGACGTTTACCTATACCTGGGAAGTCGATCCGCGCGCCGGTCCGCAACCCGGTGAGCCGAGCTCGAAGCTGTGGCTGTATCACTCCCATGTCAACGAGCAGCGCGACGTTGCCGCTGGCTTGGTAGGACCCATGCTGATCAGCGCGAAAGGCACCCTCAAGCCTGACGGCACACCCAAGGATGTCGATCGCGAGTTCGTCGTGATCCTCTACACGCTCGACGAGCAACAGAGCCTGTATCTGGATGACAACATCGCGAAGCACATCGCGTCGCCGCAGACGCTGAACAAGATGGCGGCCGTGTTCGTCGACATCAACGGGCAGCCCGTGAACGTCGGCTTCCCTGCCACGAACCTCCGCGAAACCATCAACGGCTATCAGTTCGGGAATACGCCGGGCCTGACGATGACTGAAGGGGAACGAGTCCGTTGGTACACCGCGGGGATGGCGGGCCCCCATACCCTGCACTGGCACGCCAACACGGTGCTCCTCGACCGAAGCTCCGTCGACGTCGTCCCGCTCCTTTGGGCGGAGATGCGCACCAGCGACATGATCGCGCAGAGTCCTGGCACGTGGATGATCCATTGCCACGTGGAAGGGCATCGCGCGATAGGGATGTACGGCCATTACAAGGTCGAGCCCGCGAAAAAGGCGCGAGCGATTACGGCCCCGCGATAGCGGCCCCCACACACATAGGTAGTTACGTCTCTGCAACTGCCCGGGAATAATCGGGCCTCGAACGTACGAACACGTGGCACGCGCTTGCCGGTCGCTTGCCAGTTTCTCGGAGGTTGAGCCTATGCTCCGCATCATGACTCGGTGGACCCTCGGGATGACGTTTCTGACTGTGCTCGCGGTCGGCGTGGCGGCCGACTCCGGCAGAAAGTTCGAAGTGACTGACGACTGTGCTCCCAACGCTGATTGGGGGCCGAACGGGTGCCTGCGCGAGAGCGGTGACGTGACGCGCGCCGAGTTCGCCGCGGCCAATGCGAACCGCTATCCGGGCCATCCAGCGTGGCGTATCGTTCCTCCGTACGTCGCGGAGCAATTCCAGCCGGATATCCGCGCCGAGAACACCGGCGGTCGCGGACACACGTTCACAGAAGTTGCGCGATTTGGTGGTGGGTTCATTGCGGTACTCAACCCGCAGGGCGCCGTGCCTGCGCCAGAGTGCGCGGTTGTCAACACTGACGGTACGCTCAGTCCCAGCCCGACGGCCCTCGCGACCTTGCTCGCGCCCGGCGCCGACTTGAGGGTCGAGGGCCTTCAGCCTGGCACGCATAACTTCCAGTGCTGCATCCACCCGTGGATGCGGACGACGGTGAAGATCAAAGCGGAGGAAGCCCACCAGCACTGAGCGGAGTACGGCGCTGCGGTAGCGACGGAGGATCTCACGGCGGTTCGGAAGATGAGCCGCCGTGAGATGTGTTTGGCGAGCGAATCGTTTAGTCGGTCGTCCCACCCTACCCCCAGAGGTAGTTACATATTCTCTTCCGCACCGCAATAATCGCGCCTCGAACTCACGAGGAGGGTGCTCCGTGCGAACGTCCCGTTGCCCGGCCCTTGCCGTCGGCGCTCTTGCGCTCCTGCTTGGACAGACGATCGGCGCCCAGTCGGTGTACGAAGGCTTCACCCCCAGCTTTCCCTTGTACAACACCGGCATCGGCCTGAGCGGATCATGGCAGCCCCTGTCCTCGGACACGGTCTTTACGGCCCGCGAGAGCTCGCTCGTTTTTCCCGGTCTGCGCACGTCCCCTGGCCGCGTCTCGGCGCGCGCGACTGGCGGGTTCAACGGTGCGGTTCGCAGCCTCACGCAATCACTCGGCGCCGACAACACCACCGCGTATCTGAGCGTGCTGCTGCGGCCGCAAGGGACGCTGAACGCCGGCGGGGCCAACGACTGGTTCGGCGTGTCGCTTGTCGGCAATCTCGGACCCGGGCTGTTCATCGGGAAACCCGGGGGTGGCGCCATGAGCCAATATGTGATCGAGAACTTCGGAGGCGCCGGTCAGGTCTCGTCAGGCGTCATGGCAGTCGTCGGCCAGACCGTGCTGCTCGTCGTGAAAGCGCAGTTCATGTCCGGCAACGACATCTTCACGCTGTACGCCAACCCAGCGCTGGGCGTCGAGCCCGTCTCGGGGGGAGTCAAGACCGATCTGGATCTGGGCACAGTCTCGCAGATCGCGATCGAATCGACCGGAGCGTTCGACGTCGACGAGATCCGAATCGGGACGACGTACGCGTCCGTCACGCCGCGTGTACCCGATCATCTGCTTCGCGGCGGTGACTTCGATGGCGACTCGAAGACGGACGTCGTCGTGTACAACTCCGCAACCGGAGGGTGGTCCTGGCTGCTCTCGGGAGGCGGCTTCAACACGGCAGCCAGCGCTAACTGGGGTGGTCCGGGGTACGATCCCGTCCCTGGCGACTACGACGGTGACGGGAAGTCCGACGTCGGCGTGTATCAGGTCGCGACCGGCAAGTGGTCGGTGCTGCTCTCTTCCACGAACTTCACGACGACGTTCTCGGCGAGCGCGGGCGGCACGGGATGGACGCCGGTCCCTGGCGACTACGACGGCGACGGCAAGACTGATGTCGTCGTGTACAACTCGACGACGGGACAGTGGTTTGGATTGCTGTCCGGCAGCAGCTACTCGCCGGCCTTGAGCACGTTCTGGGGTGGTACGGGCTGGACCGCGGTGCCGGGCGACTTTGACGGTGACGGCAGGACCGACATCGGGGTGTATCAGATCACGACCGGCGCGTGGGCGGTGGCGCTCTCGTCTACCAACTACGCGACGACTCTGTCGCTGGGCGTCGGCGGTTCCGGTTGGATGCCGGTCGCGGCCGACTACGACGGCGATGGCAGGGCCGATTTCGTGGTGTACAACACGACCACCGGCCAGTGGTACGGGCTCAAGTCCAGCACCAATTACACGACGACGCTCATCGCGAACTGGGGCGGCGCCGGCTACGCCCCTGTCAGGGGCGATTACGACGGCGACGGCAAGGCGGATCTCGCCCTCTACGCTGCCTCGACCGGGACGTGGTACATCCTGCTCTCCAGCTCGAACTACACGGCAACCTTTGCGAAGAACTGGGGCGGGATCGGATACGCGCCAGTCCCGAAGTATCCGTGATCTGCGGCGTCTCCGTTACATCCTCGCCATAGCGGGTCGACCATCGCCTCGAGCTCGGCGGAATGGCGCCGAACCGTATTACAGTCTGGCGCTGCAGCGATGTCTGAGGACGAGGTCTTCGTGACCGTCGTGGCGTTCGTGGTCGGGCCGGTGCTGTGGCCGATCCGGCTCGCGCGCTGGTTGCAGCTGCGACGCTCGGCTAACGCCGTGCGCACGGTGGCGGCCGCACTGACGATCTGCGCGGCGATCCTCCTCGGTGTGCTGACGAAGCTCGCGGCGAGCGACGTCGTGGACGCGCCAGTCTACATCTTCATGTACTTCGTTCTCGGACTGGCGTGGATCCGCGCGTCAGAAAGTGGATTCGCCCTCGCAGGGCTCAGCATCAGCGACGATGCGGTCGAGCGAGGGAACGGGGCGGCGCTGACGGCGGCGGTGGGCGCGTTGATCGGCGTGACGCTGTGTTACGCCGGCGCGAACATCGGCAATGGACCGGGCTGGTGGGTCGTCGTCTTCAGCGCGGCGCTGGCGACCGCGGCACTGTTCGCGTGCTGGATCGTGCTCGGCAGCCTCACC
Organism: Vicinamibacterales bacterium; assembly: GCA_035259385.1. Lineage (GTDB taxonomy): Bacteria > Acidobacteriota > Vicinamibacteria > Vicinamibacterales > CAVVIG01 > QHWK01. The sequence goes on from DATFWL010000509.1 coordinate 11,289, forward strand.
GGCGTGAACGACGCCGTCACGATCGATCGCGATCCTGCGGCGGGGATTCGGCTCGGGGCGTTTCTCGTCGCGTGCGGCCTGGTGCTGGGACGCGCCGTCGCCGGCGACTGGGAATCGGCGGCGCGGACCGTACGCGACGCGACGGTCGCGCTGCCGCCACTGACACTGATCGTTTTGATCGCGTTCGCATTCGAGCGCTTCGCCCGTCCGACCGCCGAGCGTCCGCGCGCGCCGCTGCTGGCGCTCGGCGTCGCGCCGGCGCTGTCGTATCTCGCGATCGCGTGCGCGGCCGTGGCCCGCCTGGGGTGGCCGGCATGACGAGCCCCTGGCTGCCGGTCGAGCCGCTCGACGCGCGGGCGTTCGCGGATCTGCGGCGCCGGGCGATGTTCGACCACTGCAAATGGGATCCGCAGATCGGCGACGCGTGCGTGATCGCGCGCGCGCCGCTCGTGATCGCGCGGGCCGCCTGGCGGGAAGTGGCCGGCATCGCCGAGGCGCTGGCGCGCGAGACCCTGGCGGCCGAACAGGAGCTCGCCGTGCGCCCGACGCTGCATCGCGCGCTCGGCCTGCCGCGCGCGGTACGCCGCGCGCTGAAGCGCGTCGCGGACGCCGGACCGCCGGCCGAGGCCGCCCGGCTGATCCGCTTCGACTTTCATTTCACGACGGACGGCTGGCGGATCTCCGAGGGGAACACTGACGTGCCGGGCGGACTCAACGAGGCATCCGGCCTGGCGATCGCGATCGCGCCCCATTATTCGTGGGCGGCACCCGTGGGCGATCCAACCGACGCGTACGCTCACGCACTCGGCCTGCGCGCCGGCGCCGGCGCCGTCGTCGCGCTCATTCATGCGACGGCCTACAGCGAGGATCAGCAGATGATGCGATACCTGGCTGGGCGCCTCGAGGCGGCGGGCCTGCAGACACACCTCGCGAGTCCGGCGCACCTCCGCTGGCCCGACCAGCGCGCGCGGCTCGATGCGGACTGGTGGCGCGGACCGCTCGATCTCGTCATCCGCTTTTTTCCCGGCGACTGGCTCGGCGCGTTGCCGGGCGCAACCGGATGGCCCGCGCTGTTTGCGGGCGCGCGCACGCCGCTGAGCAATCCGGCGACCGCCGTGCTCACGCAGACCAAACGGTTTCCTCTCGTCTGGGACGAGCTGCGGACGCCGCTGCCCACGTGGCGCGCGCATCTGCCCGAGACGAGGGATCCGCGGGACGCGCCGTGGGGATCGTCGGACGAGTGGGTGGTGAAGCCCGCGCTCGGGCGCGTCGGCGAAGGCGTCGGAATCAGGGAGGCTGTCGACGCGCGCGACATGCGCCGCATCGGTCGGCAGGCACGGTGGCGGCCGGGCGCGTGGATTGCGCAGCGGCGATTCGCGGTCGTCCCGATCGAGATCGGCGGCGTCCGCGTGTTTCCGTCGCTCGGCGTGTACACGCTCGACGGCCGGGTCGTCGGCGCGTACGGCCGGCTGGCGCGGGTTCCTCTGATCGACGAGCGCGCGGCCGACGCAGCCGTGCTCGCCGCGTGAAAGGGGCGCGCGTGGACTGGATGGCCGCCGAGAACGTCTTCGCCGCCTGGACCAGGCCGGATGTGATCTGGTCGGACTGGGCGAAGCCGGTCGCGTTCGTGGCGCCAGCGCTCGGCGCGGCCGCGGCCGGCGGCGATCTCCCACCGGCCCCTGCGCTCGCGATGTCGCCGGATCCCACCGCCGCGGTGATCGTCGACCTGCCCGGTCCCGAGTCGGTCTCGACGGGCGTCCTGCTCGCGGAACGCGGCTTCTGCCCGGTGCCGCTCTTCAACGGGACATCGGGGCCGTCGTCCGTCATCGACGTTGACGGGATCAGCGGCGCGCTCGTGGCGGGCGCGGAACGCCTGCGACACCTTCAGATGTCTTCAGCGGCGCCGCCGGCGTTCCTGCTGGATGCCCGCCGCCTCGAGAGTACGGGGATCGCGCCGGGGAAGTACGACAACCGCTGGATCGCGCTGCCGCAGGATTTTCCCTCAGGTGCGCTTCTCGCGAGCCGCGGGATTCGATCCGCGGCGCTGGTGCGGCGCGAGGGCCTGTCGATTCCGACAGACCTGGCGCACGTACTCGCGCGGTGGGCGGAGCACGGCATCCGCCTGCGCGTGATCGACGTGGCGACCGGCCAGGTCGCCGACGAGGTGCAGGTGCCGAAGCCATCGCGCTTCAAGCTCGCGTGGTATGCCGCGATCGCGCTGATGGGCTTGCGCCGCAACAACGTCGGCGGCTTCGGCGCGAC
>DATFWL010000510.1:0-24591 GCA_035259385.1 Vicinamibacterales bacterium
GTGAACAACGTGTTCGCGCAGATCGGTCTGATCATGCTGATCGGGCTCGCCGCGAAGAACGCGATTCTGATCGTCGAGTTCGCGAAGATGGAGCACGACGCCGGCAAGCCGGTGATGGAGGCGGCGATGACCGCGGCGAAGTTGCGCTTCCGTCCGATTCTGATGACCGCCTTCGCGTTCATCCTCGGCGTCGTGCCGCTGCTGACGGCGTCGGGCGCCGGCGCCGAGGCGCGCAAGGTGATGGGCATCGCCGTGTTCTCGGGCATGTTGATCGCGACGATTCTCGGCGTCCTGCTGATCCCGATGTTGTTCGTCGTTGTCGAGAGAGTCGTCGGGGGCGCGAAGCCTCATCCCGCGCCGGAGCCCGCTGTCGTCGGAACAGGCGCGCTGGCGACCGAGCCGGGACATGGGGCGCATTGAGATGCTGCGACCGCCGGCCACTCTTGCGCTGTCAGCCCTGCTCACGTCGCTCTCGATCGGCTGCGCTCCCGTCGGACCCAACTACGCGCGCCCGCAGATGCCGACGCTGCCTGCGTACCGCTTCGTCCAGGAGCCGGCGCAGGCGCAGTCTCTCGCCGATCTGCCCTGGTGGGAGGTGTTCGACGACGCCGCGCTGCAATCGCTGATCTGGGAGGCGGTCTACAACAATCTCGACGTACGCACTGCGGCGGCGCGCGTGGAAGAGGCCCGGGCGCGAGCCGGAGTCGCCAAGTCGTTCCTGTATCCGCAGGTCGACGGCGTCGCCGGCTACGGGTTCCGCGTCGCGTCGAGCACCGCGAAGGAGAACGGGCTCGGCGACGACGACGACCATACGCGGCAGAGCGGCATAATCGGCCTCGGGCTCTCGTGGGAGATCGACCTGTTCGGGCGCATCCGGCGCGAGCACGAGGCCGCGCTGGCGATCGCGCTGGCCACGGAGCAGGGGCGCCGCGGCGTCCTGGTCACGCTCGTCGCGGACGTCGCCTCGAACTACTTCCTCCTGCGCGAGCTCGACCAGCAGCTGGAGATCGCGCGCGCGACGCTGCGCATCAACGACGACACGGTCACCTATTTCCGCAACCGTCTCGAGGGCGGCGTGTCGAACCGGCTCGAGCTCGATCGCATCCAGGCCAACCGAGCGAATACCGCGGCGACGATACCGCAGCTCGAGAACGAGATCGCGGTGATCGAGAACCTGCTCTCGCTGCTGCTCGGCCGCCCGCCGTCGTCGATCGATCGCGACGGCAATCCGATGGAGATGCTGCCGCCGGCGGTCCCGGCCGGAATGCCCGCGTCGCTGCTCGAGCGGCGGCCCGACGTCCTCGAGGCCGAACAGCTGCTCGTCGCCGCCAACGCCGACATCGGCGCCGCCAAGGCGCTGTTCTACCCGAACATCAGTCTCTCGAGCTTCGGCGGCGCCCTCGCCGGCGACGTGTCCAAGTTCCTGGGGGGAACGGGGGCGATCTGGTCGGTCAGCGCCAGCCTGCTGCAGCCGATCTACAACGCCGGGCGGAACAAGGCCAACCTGGCCGCGACGCAGGCGCGCTTCGAGCAGGCGCTCGCGCAATACCAGAAAGCGGCGCTGAACGGCTACCGCGAAGTGGCCGACTCGCTGGTGACGATCCAGAAGCTCGCGGCGATCCGCGCCGAGCGCGAGAACGGCGTGACGGTCCTGACCGACGCCGCCGATCTCGCGCGCTCGCGCTACGACTCGGGGCTCGCCAGCTACATCGAAATCCTGACCGCAGACCAGGATCTGTTTCAGCAGCAGCTGCTGCTCTCCCAGACGCGTGGAGCCGAGCTGCGCGCGCGCGCCGAGATCTATCGCGCGCTCGGCGGCGGCTGGCAGCAGCCGTAGGAGGCGCCGGCGATCATGGCGAACGCGAACGAGAACGGATCGGCGAAGCCGAAGAAGATGAAGAACCGGACCTACGCGAAGGAGCTGGCAAAGCTCCAGGAGAAGCTGTGTCTGCTCCAGGAATGGGTCAAGCACAAGGGCCTGCGCGTGGTGATCGTTTTCGAGGGGCGCGACGCCGCCGGCAAAGGCGGCACGATCAAGGCGATCACCGAGCGCGTCAGCCCGCGCGTGTTCCGTTTGATCGCGCTGCCGGCGCCGTCGGACCGCGAGAAGAGCCAGATGTACATGCAGCGCTACTTCCCGCACTTCCCTGCGGCCGGCGAGATCGTCATCTTCGATCGGAGCTGGTACAACCGCGCTGGCGTCGAGCACGTGATGGGCTTCTGCACCGACGAGCAGTACGAGGAGTTCCTCAAGATCTGCCCGGCGTTCGAGAAACAGATGGTGAACAACGGGCTGATCCTGATCAAGTTCTGGCTCGAGGTGAGCAACAAAGAGCAGCAGCGGCGCTTCGAGGCGCGGATCAAGGATCCGCTGCGGCAGTGGAAGCTGAGCAACATGGATCTGCCGTCGCGCGCGCGCTGGTACCGGTATTCGCTGGCGCGTGACGCGATGCTGAAGGCGACCGATACCACGTTCGCACCGTGGTACATCGTTCGATCCGACGACAAGAAGCGCGCGCGGCTCAACACCATCGCGCAGCTCCTGAAGCTGATTCCCTACAAGAAACTCGATCGGCCGAAGATCAAGCTGCCCAACCGCTCGAAGAAGCACGCCTACGACGACGAGGCGTCGATCGCGAAGCGACGGTTTGTTCCGGAGCGCTACTGACGCGATAGCGGCCAGATGGTCGGTCAGCTAGAGGCGGCGGCACGGCCCACCAACGGCGGTCCTCACGGCCGAGCGCGGCGCACGGTTCCGCGAGTCGCCGCAGCCGCCGCGATCGCAGTCCTGCTGGCGTCGTCCTCGGCGAGCGACGCCCAGGTCGCGCAGACCGCGGGAGGCGCGCCGCGATCGCTGACCGCCTCCGTCAGCACCGAGCGGGACCCGGAAGCGGCGACCCTCACCTTCTTCAACCGGCCGATCGTCGTCCTGCGCGCGCGCATTCTCGGACGGCGTCCTGCGGATCGCGTTGCCGGCGCGCACCGGATTCTCGACGAGCTTGCCAGCAGCGGTGTGACCGGCCCCGTGCTCACCGAGCCGGTCGAGGGCGGTGTGTTCATTACTGTCGGCGGCACCGGCGTGATGGGAATCAGCACCGGGGACGTGGACGAACTGGCTGGGGAAACGCTCCCGGACGTCACCGCGCGGACGGTGGCGCACCTCCAGCAGGCGTTGACCGAGGCGCACGAAGCGCGGGCGCCGGGCGCGCTGCTCCGTGCGGCGCTCGTGGCGCTGGCCGTGATCGCCATTGCCGCCGCCGTGCTGTGGGCGATCGCGCGCGCCAGCCGGCGCATTTCGGCGAAATTCATCGAGCTGGCCGAACGCCGGGTCACCGGGGCCGGAATCGCGCCGCTCGAGGCGCTGCGTGCCTCGCGCGTGCTCGACGCGCAGCGCTACCTTGTCACCGCCACGATCGCCGCCGTCGACCTCATCGTCGCCTACGGGGCGCTCACGTTCACGCTGCGGAGATTTCCGTACACGCGTCCGTGGGGCGAGTCGATGAGCGGCTTCCTGCTCGAGACCGTCCAGGATCTCGGACTGGGCGTCGTCAACGGGCTTCCAGGGCTGTTCTCGGTTCTGCTGATCTTCGTGATCGTGCGCTTCCTGGTCCGCCTCGTCCGGCTGTGGTTCGACAGCGTGGAACGCGGCCAGACGACCGCGCGCTGGATCTACCCGGACACGGCCGCGCCGACGCGGCGCCTGGTGACCTCGCTGCTCTGGCTGTTCGCGATCGTCGTCGCCTATCCCTACATGCCGGGAAGCCAGACCGAGGCGTTCAAGGGCGTCAGCGTGTTCGTCGGGCTCATGGTGACGTTCGGATCGAGCGGGCTCGTCAACCAGATCATGAGCGGCTTCATGATCACGTATTCCCGCTCGCTGCGTGTCGGCGATTTCGTGCGGATCGGCGACGTCGAGGGCACCGTGATGCACGTCGGCGTCCTGTCGACAAAGGTTCGATCCTTGTGGAACGAAGAGGTCACGATACCCAATGCGGTGGTCGTCGGGCAGACCACGACCGACTACTCACGCCACGGCGAGAGCGAAGGCGTCTTCACGTCGACGGCGGTGACCATCGGCTACGACACGCCGTGGCGCCAGGTGCACGCGCTGCTGCTGCTGGCCGCGGAACGGACGTCGGGGCTGCGTGCGAACCCGAAGCCACTGGTCCTGCAGGCTGGCCTCGAAGACTTCTACGTGAAGTACACGCTGCTCGTGTGCCTCGAGCAGCAGCAGTCGCGCCCGTTCGCGCTCGCGGCGCTGCATGCGAACATCCAGGATCTCTTCAACGAGCACGGCGTTCAGATCATGTCGCCCAACTACGTGCTCGATCCGGCGGCCCCGAAAATCGTGCCGAAGGAGCGATGGTTCGACGCGCCCGCTCGTGGGGAATCGGCGCGGCCTGCCGCTCACGACATCGGCACGATCCATTCCACCAGGTCGTCGGCGGCCGTGGTCACCGGCGCCAGGCCGGCCGAGTGAGCGAGGTCGCGCCATCGCAGTTGTCCGTGGACGCCGTACGGCAGCATCCGGATCCGGTGTGACGACGGTTCGACGCGGACCTCGATGAAGCTCTGGAAGAACGGCGCGACGTTGTAGTCGAACGCCGCTGACATCCACTCGGCTGAAAACGGCCACGCGCCCACCCGATGGGTCCACCACCACGCGGGCCGCTTCCAGGCCGGCGAACGCGCTTCGATCTTCTCGACGACCGCCGCGCGATCGGGATAGAAGGCCCACGCCGCGGTGGGCGGCGTCGCCGGCCAGGCGAGCGCCGTGCCGAAACTCATATAGGCGCCGCCGCCGCCGTTGACGACGTAATGGCGGGCCGGCCCGCTCTCGGTGGCGGGCTCGACGTAGTACTCGAGATCGTGCGTGTCGCCGGCCATCATGAGCGCGACGCCGTGATCGACGAGCAGCCGTTTCAGCCGCGCGAACGGTTCGGCGCCGGCCGTGGCGTCGAATCCGCCAGCATAGAACGGATGGCCGATCACCGCCATCGTGAACTTGCCCGAGGCGCGGCCGAGCGCACCTTCGAGCCAGCTCCATTGCGTGGAATCGATCTGCTTGACGATGCCGGTGTCGATGGCGACGAGGGCGAACCGATCGGTCTGCACTTCGAAGAACGGACCGCGTTGATAGCCGGTCGGCACCTCGTACTCGCCGCGCAACCGCTCGGCCTGGCCAATCAGGGCGTCGATCCGCGATTCCGTCGTACTGGTCAGGCGAAGCTCCGACTCGGCCCGCGCGCGCATCGCCACGCGAGCGGAGTCGGCGTCGAGGAACGTGGCCAGGAACGCGTCGAGGCCGTCGTACCAGTCGTGGTTGCCGGGAATCGCGTAGACCGGCTTCTTCACGCCCTTGAACGGCAGCCAGAACTTCGCTTCGTAGTCGATCATCGCGCCGTTCGGGTAGATGACGTCCGATGAGATGACGACGAAGCGGACGTCCGGGCGCTCCGCAACCGCGAGCAGCTGATCGCGCAGCGAGTGTTGCGACGCGTCGCCTTCGCCGGTGTCGCCGATGACGATGAACGAGAAGTCGCTCGCGGTTCCGGGCGGCGACACGAGAAAGGTCGACGGTCCGGCGCCGGCGCGCGCGATCACGGCATCCGCCATCGCCTTCCGCCATTCGTCGGTGCGCGACTCCGCCCAGGAGTTCCAGATGCCGCTCGCCCAGTTCTCGGTGTCGAAGAACCAGCTCATGCCCCAGACCGGGACGGTTGCGGCGATGATCGCCGCGATGGGCAGACCGGTGGCCAGGCTGCGGCGAATCGCGGCCATCGTGGAGAAGCGCGCCTCGCGCAGCCGCATCCCGACGCGCAGCCGGTAGCGCAGCCAGCCGGCGACGGTCAGACGCCGCCAGCCGTGGCCGGATCCATCGGCCGACAGATACCACTGCCACGCACGCCGTTCGAGCCAGCGCGTCGATGAGCGGACCGAGATCACGACCGGGACGATGATGATCAGCGCGACCAGTATCGCCAGCAGCATGTCGCCGGTCACCGCGATGGCGGGCGCGAGCAGGCCCAGGAGCGACCCGTCCGCTTGCATGCGCGCGATGTGAATCGCGAAGAGCGTGACGATGAACGCGCCGATCCAGCCGCGATCGCTCGAAGTGCGGGTGTGTTCCTCCGCCGCGATCTCGGCGTAGAGCGCCGTCACGGCCGGATGATCGGCGATGCCGAGGTCGTCCAGCACCGTTCGGCCGGCGTCGTCGGCCGTGTAGGCCGGCGCGGTCGCGATCGTCCAGGCGATACCAAACGCGCGCAGGGCTGCGCCGATGCTCACCAGCCAGGTCTCCGATACGCGGTGGGTCGCCAGCAGCAGCGCCGACGCGCCGATGTTGCCGAGCGCTGCGAGCGCGTCCATGGTCCGGCTGCGTCCGGCTTCGCGCCACGCTGCCCCGGCGTGCCGCACGCCGTCGATCGCGAACGATCCGGCGAGGAAGAGCACGATCGCCGTGCCGACCAGGAACGGCGCGTTGATGACGACGAGCGCCATCAGCACCGTGAGCGATCCACTGGTGATCGCGCGGCGCATCGCCGACGCCTCGGGCACGCGCACGGCGTGCAGGAGCTCGAGGCCGCCGGCAATGGCGAGCAGGAAGCCGACGCGCAGCAGCGGCTGTTCCGCCGCACGCAGCGGCGCGGTCAGCGCGAGCACGCCGATGATCGCGACCGGAATCGTGAACGATCGGACCTTCGCTGTCTGGCGCCCGGCGGCGACGCGTTCGCGAAGGCTCAGGCGGGTCACGGGGTCACGCCCACTGACGTCAGTATTCGCTGAACAGGCGCTGCAGATCGGCGTTGGTGCGGCTCTTCAGCAGCGCCAGCCGCAGCAGCACGCGCGCTTTGTACGGGTTCAGATCCAGCGACGCGACGAACCCGCTCTTGTCGTCGTCCACCTCGACGTTGCGGCCGACGCGGCCGGTCGTCACGCGCGTCGAGCGCACGCAGACGACGCCGTTCTTGGCGTGGCGGGCGAGCGCCGCCAGCGCGCTCGCCGTCATGTTCCCGTTCCCGACTCCGGCGATCACCAGGCCCTTGGCGCCTGCGGCGACCGCCGCGTCGATGAGCGCTCCGTCCATGTTCTCGTGGGCCATGATGATGTCGACGCGCGGCAGCGCGGCCGCGCCGTCGAGCGAAAACTCCGATCCTGTGGTGTTGCGGCCGACCGGCCCGCGGTTCCAGTCGATCTCGCCGTACGCCACCGTGCCGACCAGGCCGGTCAACGGCGACAGGAACGTCTGCACCGCGGTGGTGCTCGTCTTGGTGAGCGAGGAGGCGCCGTGCACCCAGTCGTTGACGACGACGAGCACGCCGCGGCCGGCGGCGTCCTTGTTGGCGGCGACCGCGACGGCGTTGAAGAAGTTCAGCGGCCCGTCCGCCGAGAGCGCGGTCGACGGGCGCATCGCCGCGGTCAACACCACCGGTTTGCGTGACTTGACCACCAGGTTCAGGAAGTAGGCGGTCTCCTCGATCGTGTCGGTGCCGTGCGTGATGACGACGCCGGCGACGTCGGGCATCGCGGTCAGCTCGTTGACGCGCCGCGCCAGCTTCAGCCAGACCTCGTCGTTCATGTCCTGCGAGCCGATGTTCGAGATCTGCTCGCCGCGCAGGGCGGCGAGCTTCTTCGCCTGCGGAACCGCCGCCAGCAGTTGCTCGACGCCGACCTGCCCCGACGTGTAGCCCGCCTGCACGTCGCTCGCCGCCGCGCCGGCAATGGTGCCGCCGGTCGCGAGCACGACGACGTTGGGCAGCGTCTTTTGTTCGGCGGCGCGCGGCTGCGCGCCCGCCGCGATCGGAAGCGTGACCGCCAGCGCGGCGAGCGCGGCAACCATCGACGTTGAACGTGTGATTCGGATGCGCATCACGGACCTCGAATTCTCCGGCTTCACCCGACGACGAGCCGCAGCCAGGGAAGGCCGACGATCAGGTAGACGAGCATGCAGCTGGCGGTCGTCAGGCCGCCGAGGCGGTAGAGATCCCGCTGCGACAGAAAGCCGCTGCCGGCGAACAACAGGTTCGCGCTCGATCCCTGAGGCGTGATCGACGAGAAGTAGTTGGTCGCGAACAGCAGTTGAAACGCCAGCGGCGCGGCCGGCACGCCGAGTTTGACGCCGACGTCGAGGAACACCCCGAGGAGCGCGAGCGAATGCGCGGTCTGGCTCACGAACACGTAATGGAGCAGCACGTAGGCGGCGACGAGCACCAGGCCGGCGGCGATCGCCGGCAGCCCGCCGAGCGACGCCGCGATCTTCTGGCCGAGAAATCCCATGAAGCCGAGCTCGTTCAACTGACTGCTCAACGTGAAGAGCACCGCGAACCAGATGAACGTCGCGAGGACGTCCCCTTCCTTCGCGATGTCGTCGAGGGTCAGGACGCCGGCTGCCAGCAGCACGCCGAGGCCGAGAAAGGCCACCGCCGTGGAATCGAGGGCGAACGTGGCGGCCGACGCCCAGAGCGCGACCATGCCGACGAAGGCGCCCAGCACGATCCACTCGGCCGGCGTCAGCGGTCCGAGCGACTCGAGCGCGCGCCGGGCGGCCGCAGGGGCGTCGGGCGTGGCCGTTCGTTCGGGCGCGATCAACCAGTGCAGCAGCGGCGGCATCAACGCCATCGCGACCAGCGTCGGCACGCAGGCGGCGATCAGCCAGCCGCCGAAGGTGATGTTCACGCCGAACGTGCGCGCGATCTCCGCGCCGAGCGGATTGGCGGCCATCGCCGTCAGCCACAACGCCGACGACAGGCCGAGGCTGGCGATTCCCGAGAACATCAGGAAACTTCCGACCCGCCGGCAGCCGTCGTCGTCGCGGCGGGCGCCGGCCGCCTCGGCCAGCGAGAAGGCGAGCGGATAGATGACGCCCGACCGCGCGGTGTTGCTCGGAAACGCCGGCGCGATCAGGCCGTCGACCAGGAAGATGCTGTAGGAGAGGCCCAGCGTCGAACGGCCGAAGACGCTCACGACCAGGTAGCCGATCCGCGCGCCCAGCCCGCATTTGACGACGGCGCGGGCGACGAGGAAGGCAAGCACGATCAGGAGGATCGTCCCGTTCGCGAAGCCGGCGTACGCCTTCGCCGGCGGCAGCAGGCCTGTCAGCACCGACGCAGCCACCGCGAGCACCGACGCCGTCAGAATCGGGAACGCGTTGACGACGACCGACGCGATCGCGGCGGCGAACACGATGAACAGGCGCCACGCCGGCAGCGCGAGACCGTCGGGCGCCGGCACGAACCACAGCACCGTGGCGAGCGCGACGACGGCTGTCCGGGTCAGCAGCATCCGTCGATCGGCGTCGGTGGCGATCGGCGCGGGCGAGGTCACGGCGGTCGTCGTCACCGTCCGCCCTCGCGCCAGCGCAGCCGGCCTCGCAGATCCACCGAGCGGCCCTGAATCGAAGCGCCGTCGCCAGACACGACGTACTGCCACGTGAACTCGTACTCGCCGGTGACGCCATTCCAGCGCCCGGTGCCGCCGGTGATCGTACCGGTGATGTGGCGTCCGGTCAGCATCGGTCCGCCGCGCAGCGCGCTGAAAATGCGGTCGCCGGCGCCGTCGATCCAGACCGCGCGTCCGGTGGTGAGGCTCGTTCCATCGTCGAAGCCGATCGCTTCGCCGGTGAACCCGGCGGCGAGGCCCGCGCCGTTGGACATCACCAGCGCGCCGGACACGTGCGCGACGGCCGCGGCGCGCCCGGTCTCGGTGGGGACGGTCTGGCGCTCGCCGGTCACCGACCAGGAGCCGTCGAATCCGCGCCACGCGCCGGGCGGCAGCTCCTGCGCTCGCGGCGTCACCGCCACGGTGAGCGACAGCGCGAGCGCGATCATCAGCGCCCAGCCGATCGCGACGATCGACAGCTCGCGGCTCATGCCGGATGGCCCTGCCCGGTCATCAGCATCGGATCGAGGACCTGCGCGAGCTGCGCCTCGGAGAGGATCCCCTTCTCGCGCACGAGCTCGAGAATGCCGCGGCCCGTCTTCTGGGCCTCGGCGGCGAGCTCGGTCGCACGCTCGTAGCCGATCACCGGGTTCAGCGCGGTCACCGTGCCGATGCTGAAGTCCACGTAGTGGCGGCAGACCTCCGGATTGGCGGTGATGCCCTCGACGCAGTGCACGCGCAGCGTGCGCGCGGCGTTGATGAACAGCGTCTGCGCCTCGAAGATGCAGGCGGCGATCACCGGCTCGAACACGTTGAGCTGCAGCTGACCGCCTTCGGCCGCCATCGAGATGGTCTGATCGCTGCCGATGACGCGGAAGCAGACCATGTTGACCACTTCCGGGATCACCGGGTTCACCTTGCCCGGCATGATCGACGAGCCCGGCTGCTTCGGCGGCAGGTTGATCTCGCGCAGCCCGCAGCGCGGCCCGGACGACAGCAGGCGCAGGTCGTTGCAGACCTTCGACAGCTTGATGGCGAGGCTCTTCATGCACGACGAGTAGAGGACGAATGCCTGCGTGTCCTGCGTCGCCTCGATGAGGTCGGAGGCGAGGTACAGCGGCAATCCGGAAATGTCCGCGATGTGTGCGGTGCAGCGCTGCGCGTATCCGGACGGCGCATTCAGGCCGGTACCGATCGCGGTCGCGCCCATGTTGATCTCGCACAACACCCGTTGCACGGCTTCGAGCGCACGCACCTCGCCGGCGAGGGTTTCGCCGAAGGCGTTGAACTCCTGGCCGAGCGTCATCGGCACCGCGTCCTGAAGCTGGGTCCGGCCCATCTTGAGAATCGACGCGAACTCGCGCCCCCTGGCGCGGAACGCGGCAATCAGCTCGTTGATCGCGGCGATGAGCCGGCCGTTGCCGAGCGCCATGCCGACGTGCAGCGCGGTTGGATAGGCGTCGTTGGTCGACTGCGAGGCGTTCACGTGATCGTGGGGATCGCAGTACTGATACTCGCCCTTCCTGTGTCCCATCAGCTCGAGCGCGCGGTTGGCAATCACCTCGTTCGCGTTCATGTTGGTCGAGGTGCCGGCGCCGCCCTGCAGCACGTCGAGCTGAAACTGATCGTGCAACGCGCCGTCGGCGATCTCCGTGCACGCCCCTTCGATGGCGGCCAGGATCTTCTGATCGAACACGCCGCACTCGAAGTTGGCGCGGGCGGCGCCGCGCTTGACGATGGCGAGCGCCCGGATCAGATCGGAGTAGAGGCGGATCTGCACGCCCGAGATGTGGAAGTTCTCGAGGCCGCGCGCGGTCTGGACGCCGTAGTAGGCCTCGGCCGGCACCGGCTTGTCGCCGAGCAGATCGTGTTCGGTCCGCGTCGAGTCGTTGGACATGGAAGGCTCCTGGTTAGCTCATGCGCGCGTCGCGCAGGATCCCGCGGGGAGATGCGGCGGCGCCGGCGACACCCGCACGTACTTCACGCTGCGAATCGGGATGACGATGAGATCGCCGTCGGCGCGGCAACGGATCGGTTGTGCTGCACGAAGAGCAGACGACATGCCATCCGATCAGTCGCCGCGGGCCGCGGCCGGGCGCTTTTGCTGGAGTTTTGCGCCGTCTGCGCGCGCCGGTCGGGCGGGCCGCGATCAATCTCCGGGCGGACGGAGGGGCTCCGATGCCTCGGACGCCCCCGCATGTCCGGAAACTGAGGGTCATTCCATGGATGGCGCTCGACCTCGGCATCGACACCCGGCACCATCCTGAACCAAAGAACAGTAGGTTCTGGCACTGCGCCTCAGTACGATCGCCGGCGGCTATCACGGACGAACCGATTGGGGGCATCGGCAGATGATCGAAGGCCATCGCGTTCCGGGAGATCTCACGCACGCCACGCTATCGGTCTTTTTCCTGGCGTTGCTCGTCGTGTCGACGTTCTGGGTACTGAGCCCGTTCCTCACGTCGGGCCTGTGGGCCGCGATTGTCTGTATCGCCACGTGGCCGATCCTGTTGCGCCTCGAGGCCATTGCGGCCGGCAGACGGTGGGCTGCTGTCATGATCATGTCGGTGACGATCCTGCTCGTCGTCTTCGTCCCGGTGGCTCTTGCCGTGAGCGCGATCGTGAACAATGCCCAGAACATCACGACGGAAATCAGGTCCTTCGAGTCGATAGCGCTGCCGCCGGCGCCCGCGTGGGTGGGGCAAGTTCCTCTTGGAGGTGATCGGATCGCCGCCGCATGGAATCGGTTCGCGGCGCTCGACGCTGATCGGCGATCGGCAGCGCTCACCCCGTATGCGCAGGCGGCGCTTCACTGGTTCGCCGTCAAGGCAGGGAGCATCGGCACGATGCTGCTCCAGTTCCTGCTGGCAACCATCATCTCGGCGATTGGGCTCGCAAAGGGCGAGAGCGTCAGAGACGGTATCCTGCGCTTCGCCACGCGCCTGGGCGGACAGCAGGGACATGACGCCGCCGTGCTCGCCGCACAGACCATCCGTGCGGTCGTACTCGGAGTTGTCGTCACCGCGGTGGTTCAGGCCGCGATCGCGGGTGCGGGGCTGTTCATCACGGGAGTTCCCGCAGCCGCGCTGCTCACGGCTGTCACGCTGTTTCTGTGCCTGTCACAGCTGGGACCACTGCCGGTGCTCGTCCCCGCGAGCATCTGGCTGTTCTGGTCCGGCGCGAGCGTGGCTGGGACAACGTTGCTCGTGATCACGGCAGTCGCGGCGCCATTCGACAACATTGTCCGTCCTTTGCTCATCAGACGCGGCGCCGACCTGCCGCTGCTGCTGATCTTTGCGGGCGTCCTCGGCGGTCTCATCGCCTTCGGGATCATCGGATTGTTCATCGGGCCGGTCGTTCTGATCGTGGCGCACTCGCTTCTCGTGCGGTGGGTGTCGGCCGAGCGCGACGGTGCGTCGGTGGCGACCTGAGACGCGCGTCGTCGAACGGATCGGCATTGCGCCGCGGAGGCGGCGAGTGTGACTATCGCGGCTACTTGACGAGCCCCTGCCTGCGCATCTCTTTCACGGCGGCGTCGACGAGCTGCTTGATGAAGACCGGCGCCTGCTTCGGGTTGGTCGTCGTGCTGACGCCGGCCCACAGCAGTTTGTCGAGCGGCACGCTGTAGACGAGCGTTTCGATGACGATGGTCGTGTCCTCACGCGTGCCGCCCGGATCGTAGACACCGGTCCACCCGTAACCGTAGTACCCCCACAGCGTCGAGTACGACGTCGTCGTCCACACGCTGGGCGAGTACGTGATCTCCTTCTGCCGGCTCACCGGCCGCAGCGCGACGACGCCCTCGACCGCCGCGCGCTCGAACCACGGCCGCGCCCGCTCGGCGCTGGTCAGCTCCTCGCGCGGCGCCATGCGGTAGGTCGCGACCCCCTGCACACCGCGCGGAGTGAGCTCGCGCACCAGCTGTTCCTCGCCGGAGACACGGAGGTTCTGGTCGTTGCTGATGACGAGCGCGGCGACCTTCTTGCCCGCGAAGCTGACGCCGTTTGCCTCCGGCGCTTTCCACGTCGACGTGAACCTCGGACCGTCCGCGGACACGACGACGTGGAGCGCGAGCGCGACGCTGGCGCTGACGCCCGCGGCAGTGCACGCGCCGGTCACGGCCGCACGGTGACCGCCGACGTCAGCTGAAACTGCAGCCGCGTCTCTGCAGCAAGCTGCAAGTGTTCGGTCCCCTGGCTGGCGACGACCGCGCCGGTCGCCGCGCCCGCAGCCGCGCCGATCGCCGCGCCGGTACCGCCACCGGCAATGCCGCCGATGATCGCACCGAGGCCAGCGCCGCCGCCGACCTTGCGCGCGGTCTTCTTTCCCTCACCCGAGCCTTTCGTCTCGACGTACGCGGTCACGATGTCGTAGGTCACGCCGCCGAACGCGAGCGTGTTCGCCTTCAACGTGATGTTGTCGGACCCTTTCATCTTCCCTGCCTGCTCGACCTTGGCGGCCTGCAGCATGACGACGGCGTTGCGCGGGATGACGACCTTGCCATCCATCATCACCGGGTCGTCGAGGATCGACTTGAAGGTGGCGCCGGTCTTGGTCGAGTCGACGTCGATCGCCTGCGTGAGCCGCACGTTCAGCACCGTGTTGGCCGGAATGGTGACCGGCTTCGGCGCCGTGGCGGGATTGGGCGGTGGCGGCGGCGGCTGTTTGCGCGGCGTGAATTCGACCGCCGCGACGTCCTCCACCTTGAACTCCGCAATCGATCCGTTGCCGAGCAGGACGCGAACGACCTTCACGTCCGCGCTCAGGAAGGAACCGTCGACGCTCTTTCCGCTGCGCAGCTTGACGCGATCGGCGAAGAGCGTTGTATCAGCCATCAGCACCACGAGGCTGAGGCAGGAGATCCACGTGATGTGTCTCTTCATGTTCATGTCCTCACGGCGTCGCGTCACTGGACGATCGGCAGCGATGCGGCAATCTGCAGGTCGAGGACCAACAGGATCTGGTTCTCGACCTGGAGGAACCGCGCCGCCTGCTTGGCCGACAGCGCAGTCTTGACGCGGTCGTAATATTTCTGCTTGAGCGCATGCCGCCGCCCCTCCAGGTCGATTGCGGCGCGGGCGATGCGATCGGCGTCGGCGTCGGTGAGCGCCTCGTAGCTCTTCGCGTAGTCGGTGATGAGCTTCACGCGGTCGTCGTTGATCGCCGCCAGTTCGACGTCGTACTCGCGGTAGATCGGCCAGAATTTCGCATCCTCCGCTTCAGTGAAATCCATCATCTCGGTGAGGATGGCCACCTTTTGCGAGCGCACGTCGGAGCGCAGCAGTTCGATGTAGGCGCGCAGGTTGACGTCGCGTGATTCGGATTGCGTGTCCGGCGTCTGCGCCGATGCGGCTGCCGCCATCGACGTCAGCATCAGCGCGAGCGTGATCGTCAGCGATCTGAACCGAGGCATCGTGTTCTCCTTCCGGGCCAAGTGAGGTCGGACGCGCTGGCGCCGAGGGCAGACTACCGGCGGCGACCGCCGCCGCCGCGGAAGCCGCCGCCGCCGCCGCGGTAGCCGCCGCCGCTCGGGCGATAGCTGTTCGGGTTCGCGCTGCGCGAGCCGCTGTTGACCGCGCCCGCATCACGCGTGCGCTGCGCACCCTCGGAGCGAGCCGCGGAGTCGCGGTCGAGTTGTCCGACCGTGCTGTTGCCGGAGGCGGCGTTCTCCCGCGCCTGGTTCGCACGCTGCTGCGCCTGCTCGCGCTGCTGCGGCGTCGCCTCCGGCACGGAGTTCCAGCCGCCGTTGTCGTACTTCTGCCAGCCGCTGCCGCTGTTGCGGTACACGTTGCCGTCGCGTCCCGCGTAGACGTCGCCGCTGCCGGTGCGTGCGACGCCGGAGTTGTTGCCGATGCCGGCGCCATTGCGCGTGACCGCCGAGCCGCCGCCGCTCGTCTGCGTGCGCCGCGTCGTCGCGCCGGTCATGTTGTTGGTGACGCGCGAGGTCGTCGCCCAGTCGTTGCCTCGCCTGACGCCGGTCTGCCCCCAGCTGCCGTAGACGCTCGATCCCTGACGTGTCGCGCCGCGGGCGCCGGTGCGCGGGTTGTAGGCGGTTGCCGAACCGCGCGCGCCGTACGGCCCCCAGGCCGCCGCGCCGCGAGAGTAGGTTCCGGTCCTCGGGTTGTAGCGCGAGCCGACGCCCGCTCCACCGTACGGACCGTACGCGACGGCGCCGCGGCTGTACGCACCAGTCCACGGGTTGTACGACGCATGAAAGCCGTAAGTCGGGTAGTACGGATAGTAGGCGGGATAGAAGCCGCCGTAGCCGACGTACGGCGGATAGTAATAACCGGTGCCCCAGACGACGCAGCCCCACGCGACCATCATTCCGGTGGCGGCGGCTGCCGTTGCGAAGACGACCGCGTCGCTGTTGTCCTCGACCACCGTCACGTTCGTGACGTTGTACGACGGCGAGCTCGGCGGGATTTCATAAATCTGGTTCGGCACCGATCCCGTGACTTCCCAGGGGCCGCTGGGACTGCGCGACATGAACCAGACGCCGTCGAAGCACATGTAGTAGAGGTCGCCGACCTTGATGATGTCCTTGTCGGTGTTGACCGCGCGCGCGACGGTGGTTTGCTCGATCGGCTGAAACTGCGGATCGCCCTGATAGGCCACCTCGGGCGCCTGCACTCCCTTCTTGTCGACGCTCGCCGTCTCCGGAATCTGTGCGAGCATCACCGCTTCCGCCGCCTCCTTCGTGCCAGGCACCGAGGCGAGGACGCGCGACCGCGGGTGCTCGACCGGGATCTTCTTGAAGTCGTCGGGCAGCGTCTCGGTCGCAAACGTCCACGGGCCGGTGAAGTCTGGAGCGGAGAACCATCGGCCGGACACGAGGAAGAACACCGGGCCGGTCTTGCCCAACCGGAAGAGGTCGCTCTCGGTGTTGCTCACCCACAGCAGCTTCGTGCCGCTGACCAGCAGATAACTCGGCGGGCCGTTCAGGAGGATCAGCTCCGCGGGCTTCGTGCTCACGAACACCTTCGGCACCTGGCCGCTCGCGAGCTTCGTGCCCGGCAGCGCAGCCTTCACGTCCTTCCAGTTGTCGTCAGCCGGCAGCTTCGAGAAGCTCGCCGGCAGATCGCCCGCCGCCGTCCACGGGCCTTCGAGTTTCGACGCCTGCAGCCAGCTCTGGTTGTTGCGGAGGTAGAACGTGCCTTTGGGCGGGTACTGAAACAGATCCCAGTTGGTGTTCACGGCGAACTTGAGATCGTTGTCCTTGATCGGGCTCCAGATCGGATCCCCGTCGACGTTGACCAGCAGCGCGGTGCCGGTGCTGTAGAAGACGACGGGCGGGTCGGCCTTCAGGCCCTCGACGTTCTTGGGAACGATCTGGCTCTTGTCGATGGAGGCGAGCACGCGATCGAGCGCAAGGACGCGCTCGTCCGTGGGGATGGCGCTCTGGATGTCGGCGAGCACCGTCTTTTTCTGATCAGCCTCGAGCGTCTGGAAATTCGACTCGGTCACGCGGAAATCGGAGAAGCTGACCAGTCGCTCCGAGATGGCCACGCGCGTCGCGGCCTCGAGCTTGATCGTGCCGAGCGCCGCCTTCTGCGCGCCCTTCGGCATGTACGACACGGCGACGAAGGCGACCATCTGCTTCTGGTCGGTCCAACTCGCGATCTGCGGCTGATACAGGAAGACGCCGGCACCACTTGGAGCCGTGTACGCGCGCGGCCAGCCGCCGTCGATGTCCGTTGACCGGGCCGCAGGCTTTGCTGCGGTCTTCGCCGCCGTCGGCGGTGCTGCCGGTTTTGCTGCCGCCGGCTGTCCCGCCGGCTTTTGTGCGGCCGTGGCGGCCTGTGCGGCGAACGCCGTCGTCGCTGGCGGGGCGAGCAGGCTGCACGCGGTCACCGCCGCGACCCACTGCTGCGCGGCGCGCATCATCACACTGCCTCCCGCCCGATGCGCATGCGACCGTCCGTCCGCGTCATCCTTGACGGCTGCAGACGTCCTCGACGTAGTCGAGGCCGCGGCTGCCGCCGGGAAGCAGGAACTCGACGACCGGCGCCTCGGTCGCATTCTCGACCAGCGCGACCAGGCTGCGGAAGCGATCGGTCTGAAACTGCCGCTGCAGCGCGTCTTCGGACTGCCACTCTTCCGTGTAGCGGATTTTTCCTTTGTCGCCGACGTCGGCCGACACCGAGCAGGCAATGCAGCCCGGCTCAGCCCTGGTCGACGCCATCAACGAGTGGAGCGCTTCGGTCATGGAACGAGCCTTGCCGACTGGGACGAGCCACTGAATTGTCATGCAAACATGCAGCGCGGTCATGCAAGTCCCCGTCAATCGCAGCGGGCTTGTGAGCCTGGTGCCGGCTTTGCGACGAACGCCTTACGAGCACTGTCCGTACCAAGTCCGCCCGGGTCGCGGTGATGCCCGGAATCGAACGGTCCTGCTGCGGCTGCGAGTCCGCCGCCGATCGCCGACGATCGCGTGCAGACAGAACGTGCTCCAGCTACATGGAGGCGCTCCGAAATGTCGGGCACGATTGGACGGGGGACTTGGGGCGTCGGGGGGCTGCGAGCGCTCGCGGTCGCGGGGTGCCTCGCGCTCTCGGTTCCCGCGGTCGCGGCGCCGAAAACGGATACCGTCATCCTGATCAATGGCGACCGGCTGACGTGCGAGATCAAGAAGTTGCAGCAGGCGCGCCTGACCGTCAGCACCGATCCGCTCGGCACGGCCTCGGTCCACTGGGGCGAGGTTGCCGCGGTCACCAGCCCGCGGGATTTCGAAGTGACAGTCCGTACAGGAGACCGCTTCTACGGTTCTCTTGGCCGCACCGCCGTGGCGGGGGAGCTGGTCGTCTCGTCCGCCACCGGCACTGTCGCGACGCTGCAATTGTCAGACGTCACGTCGCTGGTGCCGATGTACAGCCGGCTGTGGAGCCGCCTCGACGGCAACCTGGATCTGGGCTTCACCTTCGCGCAGGCGAATCTCGAGACCCATTGGACCTTCAACGCCGGGACGACGTATCGAAGCGACAGGTACATCGTGACGGGAACATTGTCGTCGCAGCTCACGGCGCGCGAGGACGCGGATCGAACGTCGCGAAACACCATGTCGCTGAGCGCCAGGCGCCTGTTCAACAGTCGATGGTTCGCGACGGCGCTCGGACAGGTTCAGCAGAACGAAGAGCTGGACCTGGATCTCCGGACCGTCGGCGGCGGCGGCGTGGGCAAGGTGCTGTCCGAGACGAACCACCGGACGATTGCGCTATACAGCGGGCTGGTCTACACGCGCGAGCGTTTCGTGGAGTCGCCGGTCGCCAACCTCGCCGAGATCGCCGTCGGCGGGCAGGTCGATTTCTTTACCCCCAACAACGACGACTTTTCCTTCACGAACAGCGTCGTCTCCTACTACAGCGTCACCGACCGGGCGCGCGCGCGCATCGAGCTGCAGAGCGCGTGGCGCCACGAATTCCTGAAGGACTTCTACTGGAGCCTGAACGGCATCGAGAGCTTCGACAGCGCTCCACCCGACAACGAGAAGAAGAACGACTTCTCGCTGAGCCTGGCGATCGGCTGGAAGTTCTAACGGAAAGCAACCGCAGAGACCGCAGAGATCACAGAGAAGATATTGTTCTGCGCGCTCTGCGCGTTCTGCGGCTGCTTTCCCACGTGTCGCTTCGATCTCTTCAGGCCTGTGCGCTCTTCTGCTTGTCGCGCGAGATCCCCAGCCGCGCCATGCGGCTCTCGAGCGTCGTCGGCTTGACGCCGAGGCGCTCGGCGGCGCCGCCGGCTCCACGCACCCGCCAGCGGCAGCTCTCGAGCACCGAGGTGATGTGCTCCACCTCGATGTCGACGAGCCTGGAGCTGGCCGCACGCCGCTGCGTCGAGACCGGCCGCGGCGGCGAGATGACGAGAGTCGGTCCGGTCGCGACGATCATCTCGCGCTCGATCACGTTGCGCAGCTCGCGGACGTTGCCCGGCCAGGAGTAGCGCTGCAGCGCGGCAATGCTCTCCTTCGAGATCGAGTCGATCTTCTTGCCGAAGGCCCGCGAGAATTCGTCGACGAAGGTCCACACCAGGCTCGGAATGTCGTCGATCCGTTCGCGCAGCGGTGGAATCGTGATCGGGAACACGTTCAGCCGGTAGAAGAGATCCTCTCTGAATGTGTTGTTGGCGACGGCCTGCTCCAGATCCCGGTTGGTGGCGGCGATGACGCGCACGTCGACCTTCATCGACTGATTGCCGCCCAGGCGCTCCACGGTCCGCTCCTGCAGCACGCGCAGCAGTTTCACCTGGATCTCGAGCGGCAGGTCGCCGATCTCGTCGAGGAAGATCGTCGAGCCGTTGGCGGCCTCGAAGCGGCCGATCTGCCGCGACAGCGCGCCGGTGAACGCGCCGCGTTCGCGTCCGAACAGCTCGCTCTCGATCAGCGCCACCGGAATGGCGGCGCAGCTCACGCGGATCATCGCCCGGCGCTGCCGCGGGCTGAGGTTGTGGATCGCCTGCGCGAAGACCTCCTTGCCGGCGCCGGTCTCGCCGAGCAGCAGCACCGTCGCCGACGTCGGCGCCACCTGTTGCACCTGCGCCAGCACGCGGCGGATCGCGACGCTGTCGGACGCGATCGTGCGGTCGGGTTGACTCACGTTCATCTCACGGCGCAGCACGGCGTTCTCGGCCATCGTCTGCTGGCGCTGCCGCGTCAGCTCGCTCATGCCGACGTCGTTGCGCTCGCGCTCGTACTTGCGCGCGACCGCCTGGCCCATCACGGCGGCGACCAGGTGCAGGCTGTCGACCACCTCGCGCGGCCACCCGCGCTCGGTGCTGGTGTCGACGACCAGCGCGCCGCGCGATCCGTTGGTGCCGAGCGGTACCGCCGCGCAGGAGGCCGCTCCCAGCGCCTGCATCGACTCGCGATCGGTGTCGTGCGGCAGGTCGTCGAGCGTGCGCGCGCAGACGCTCTCGCCGGCCCGCACCGCAGCCAGCAGGCCGGGCAGGCCGCTGATCGCGTCGAAGTCGTCTGAGGGCAGCTCACACCCCGGCCGGCACCAGCGCCACACTCCCCTGAACGACGAGGTGTCGTGCGCGGTCGGCAGGTACGCGACGCAGCGATCCACCGCGAACGCTTCGCCGAGCGCCGCCAGCGCGCTGCCGAGTGCCGCGTCGATCTGATCGAACTTGGTCGCGGCGCATCGGGTCGCGAGCTCCGCGACCATCGTCTGGAATCGCGAATGGCTCACCGCCGCCGACAGCCGTTCTTCCAGGTTCCGCTGCTGCGACAGATCCACGACCGACGCGACGTAGAGACTGTCGTGCGCCGGCACGTTCGAGACGCTGATCCGGACCGGCACGATCGATCCGTCCTTGCAGATCCCGGTGACATCCTGGGCTGTCCCGCCGGCGGCCGTCGTCAGGTCGGGCACGATCGTCCGGAAATCGCGGTCGCTCAACTCACCCGGCGTGTAGCCGAACAGCGCGGTAATCGACTGGTTGGCCAGCAGGACGCGGCCGAACTTGCTGCAGACGACGATGCCACTCGGCGCGGACGCGATCGCCTGTTTGAGGACCTGGAGATCGCTGGCGGGGTCGACGCCGTCCACCGGCTTCATCGCGGCAGACATGAAGTCCAGCGACCGAGCGAGGGTGATGGACGCGGCATGGCGCCCGTCACGGAGGGGATTGGTCGAACACTCCATACGAAGCCTCACTTTGGACTGCAACAGGCCGCAGCGTAGATGCCCTGCCACGGCGAATCTACTGACCCTTGGTGCACCGATCTTTCGATCAGTCGTGCGCGTCGCGGGCGATCGATCCGATCGCCGTCAGCAGCGTGTCCGCGTCGAACGGCTTCCACAGAAAGGCCACGCAGCCATTCCGCTGCGCGCGCTCGCGCACCCCTTCGTCGCGCCGGCCGGTCGTCATGATGATCGGCGGCGCGCCGCCGGCGGACCGGAGGCGCTGCTGCAGATCGATTCCCGACATGCCGCCGAGGCCGACGTCGAGGATCAGGCAGAGCGGAGACGCGGGCGGGGCGGCGATGTACGCCTCGGCGCAGTCGAACACCGCGGTTTCGAACCCACTCGCCCGGAGGAGGCGCGCAATCGCCGCGCGCGACGGTTCGTCGTCCTCGACGACGGCGACGAGCGCGGATGTCGTGGCGTCCAGCATCAGGTGAAGGCAATGTAACGCGCGCGCGCCCGGCCCGCTATCGATCCTTGGTGCTACGGCGGCGCGCGGACCGGCTCGACACCGAGATCGATCGCGATGCGCGCGAGCGCGGCAATCGAATCGGTCTGCAGCTTGTCGAAGATCCGCGCGCGGTGCAGCTTGATCGTCCGCTCCGAGATGCCCAGATCCGCCGCGACCTGCTTGTTCAATTGCCCGCTGATCAGGTGCGCGAATACCTCGCGCTCGCGCACGGTCAGCCGCTCGTACCGCTCGCGCACGCTCCGCAGGTGGGTACGGGCCGCACGGTTCGCGCTGTCCTGGACCAGCGCCCGCGACACCGCGTCGATCAGGACGGTGCCGTCCGCCGGCTTGATCAGGAAGTCGATCGCGCCGCGCTGAATCGCGCGCACCGAATCGCGGACCTCGCCGTGGCCGGTCAGAAAGACGATCGGCAGCGGATTGTCGCACTGAGCGATGACGGTCTGGAGATCGAGACCGCTGGCGCCCGGCAGCCGCATGTCGAGCACGATGCAGCCGGGCGTGTGGCGCTCGAAGCGCGCCAGGAAGTCGTCGCCGCCGCCGTAGGTGCGCACCTCGAAACCCGCCGCCATGAGCAGCCGGCTCATCGCCTTGCGGGTCGGCTCTTCGTCGTCGACGATGTGCACGATCGCCCCGGGCGCGGGGAGGGGGCCGGCGGGCTGCGTCGTCACGCCAACACTCCCAGCGGCAGCGTGAACCGGAACGTCGCGCCGCCGTCGGCGTTGTTGCGCGCGTCGATCGTGCCGCGATGCGCCTCCAGCGTGCTCCGGACGATCGCCAGCCCGATGCCGACGCCGTCGGGCTTCGTGGTCATGAACGGCTGGAACAGGCGGCTGCTGACGTCCGGCGTCAGGCCCGATCCGCAGTCGGCCACCGATACCTCGACCGAGTCGCCGGCGACCGTGCTGTGCACGGTCACGCGCCGCCGTCCGGACGGGGTCGCTTTCATCGCATCCATCGCGTTGAGGACGAGGTTCACCAGGACCTGCTGCAGCAGAATCTGATCGCCGACGACGATGCAGGGCGCGTCGGGCAGGTTGGCGACGATCTGAATGCGCCGCGCCGCGGCGTCGTGCGCGACCAGCTCGAGGCTTTCGCGGATGACCGCATGAATGTCGATCGGCGTGGTTTCGAGATCGTGCTGCCGGAGCATCGCCCGGTGGCGCTGCACGATCTGGCTCGCGCGCGCGTCTTCGCTGCGGATGTCCCGCAGGATGTCGCGAAGGTCCTCGGCGGTGGCGCGATTCGACGTCACCAGCATCTCGGCGGCTTCGGCGTTGTGGAGGATCGAGCTCAGAGGCTGGTTGAGCTCGTGCGCGATCGACCCGGTGAGCGTCGCCATCGCCGAGCGCCGATCGACGTGGGCCGCGAGCGCGAAGCTGTGGCGGCTCTCGACCTCCGCCTTCTGCCGCGCCCGCCGCTCGAACAGCAGCGCCGCGATCGTCGCGGATTGAACGATGATGCCGCCGATGACGATCAGGATCTCGCGCCGGTGATCGCGCCACAGGCTCGGCTCGCGGAACATCACCGTGCTGCCCACCGGCAGCCGCGCCGGGTCGACCTGCCAGCGTTCGAGCTGCCGCGCGTCGAACTTCAGCGTCGCAATTGCCTGGAACGGCATCACTTCGTGGACCGGCCGCTCGCGTGACAGTGCGGCGATCGCATGCTCTCCGATGATTGTCCCGACCTTGACGTAGTCGCGCATCAGGCCGCCGACGATGCCGCATCCCAGGAACTGCGCGCCGAGCATCACGGCGGGGCGGTTGGCCGTGCTGGACATCATCTCGCACAGCTGCCACGTGGGCATGACATTGCCGCGTTCGTCGACCTGGCCGCCGGCGATGAACAGGAGCGCGTGCTCGGGAAGCTGCGCGACCTCTTCGAGTGCGCCGAGCATGGTCGTCGCGGAAAGATCGGCGAACGTCAGCCCCGCGCGCCTCACGGCGGCTCCGAGATCCGCCTCGAGCGCCCGCTCGAGCGAAGAGATCCCCGCCGCGACAACGACGGTCGTGGCGTCGGGGAAGATGGCTTTCGCGGTCTCGAGCGCGTCGCCGTACCCCGATTCGAACGACAGACTCGAGGCATGTCGAAGCGCCTTCGCGTCCGTGCGAACGCTACCGGCGTAGCTCGCGAACAGGACCGGCACGTCCGGCCAGAGCTCTTCGCGCACGCCGGTGGCGAACGCGATGGCGCTCGACCCCACCGGCACGATCAAGTCGAGCCGTCGGTCCCGGTACTTCTCCCGGACTGCGGTCCGGAAGTGATCGGCCTGGCGCGCGTCCTGAAAGCGGACGGCGTCGAGGTATTCGAAGTACCAGGCTGGGGCATTGGGTCCCCCTTCGGCGCCGGCCACGTAGAAACCGTCGGTCAGCTGGCGGATCCACGACTGCGATGAATCGTCGGAGAAGATGACGAGCACCTGCGGGCTCGGCGGGAGCGGCGCAGCCGGCTCCTCCCCCGCGGTCTGAGGCGGGCGACCCTGGGCGGCCAGCAGCGGGACCGCCGCCGCCAGCAGCACCGCGAGTGCTTGCACGCGAACAGCGAACGATCGACGTCCGCGTGTGACGCCGTCGAGCAAGGAAGTCGTGGCCGTCATCGGAGCCGCCGGGGGCGCCCGTGGGTAGGCTGTCCCCCTGGTCTGGGTGCCTCGACTGTCCCATCGCGGCCCTCCGACGGGCTGTGCACAATCGGCAAGGGGGGGCCGGATGCCGATTTGTCGGCACGAAATAATGGTTTCGCCCGACATCTCAGGGCCCCCTCCGACATAACGGAGGGCGTTCCACGCACGATCTCACGACGTCCACTCCGCGCTCGGCCGATTCCACTCCGAACAACGTCTGATAAGGACGTCAGGTCGCCTGCCGCACCGCGTGGCACCTCGCGTGCTCTACGCACGAACGGTACGTGGTCGACCCCTTCCAACGGAGTATGCATATGCGAAGACTGTTTCTCGCCCTCCTCGTCGTGGCTGGCGCCGCCGGACCTGCGTTCGCGCAGGATGAAAAACCGTACGACATCAACATCGGCAGCGGCGCACTCTTCCCGGTTGGCAGCTACAAG
>DATFWL010000511.1:0-3751 GCA_035259385.1 Vicinamibacterales bacterium
TCGGCCATATCGACTCGCACCGCATCGTGCTGATCGGTCATAGCCGTGGCGCCGAGGCGGTAGCCATCGTCTATGACCGCCTCTTCGACGGGACGGCCACGCCGATGCATTTCACCAGGCGGGACATCCGTCTCGTCGACAGCATGCTGCCGACGGATTTTACAGGAACCGACGTCGCCAATCCGCACGATGCGAACTATCACCTCTGGACGGCGTCGGGCGACGCGGACGTGAATGGCTCAGCGGGCGACATCTGCTCCGGCTCTCAACTGTGCCAGACGTTCCATCTCCTGGACCGCGCAACCGCCTACCGGCAAGGCACGATCGTACAGGGAACGGGACACGGCGAGTTTCACGACGAGCCGGCCGCAGGGGATGTCTTCACCGGACCGTGTCAGATCAATCGGAGCACCACCCATCTCATCCAGCTCGGGTATCTTCTCCCGCTCGTCAAGCACTACGTGGAAGGAAACATTCCGGCGCTAGACTTCCTGACGCGCCAATACGAGTCGTTCCGGCCGATCGGCGTTCCTTCCGCCGATCCGTGCGTTGTCGTGACGCTCGAGTATCACAACGGCGCCGCCGTCGGGAACTTCGTCATCGACGACTATCAGTCGCAGCCATCCACCGGGACGAGCAGTTCGGGAGGCACTGTCACATTCAACGTCGAGAATCTGACCGAAGGCCGGCTCGACGACAACAACACCGACTTCGTTTGGACACCGACGGATCCGTTCAACGGAGCCACTCAGGGCCAGTCGACCGACACGACCCGAGGCGTCGTTTTCGACTGGGCCGACGCTGACCGATTCTTCGAATGGCAAGTGCCCGCCGCGAACGACTTCACGCGATTCGTCTATCTCTCGTTCCGCGGCGCGCAGGGGACGCGGCATCCAAATACCGTCGCCGACCTCGGCGATCTCACCTTCGCGGTCACTTTGCGCGACGGGAACGGCGTGACGAGCACGATCAACATCGGCGCCTATGGCGGTGGTCTGGAAGAGCCGTATCAGCGCGACGGCGGGTGGCACAACGAGATGGAGACCGTGCGCATCCGGACGACCGATTTTCTCAACAACGCCTCCGGCATCAATCTCACGAACATCGTCGCCGTCCGCTTCAACTTCGGACCCTCCTTCGGGTCGAGCAAAGGGCGCATCGTCCTCGACGACCTGATGCTCACGAGCGACGTCTCGCCGCTCGGACTGCAGATCATCGAGCCGACGACCGCGCGTCCCTCCTTCGCGGGCACTTCAGTCGCGGGGAGCCGCGTCCTCGTGCGGCTGGTCGTGGGAGGCGGTCTCGATCTCTCGCCCGCCAATCTGACGCTTTCAGTCGACGGCACGCCGCTCACTCCGGCTCAGATTCCGACCCCCGCCACGCAGGTCGGCGCCGAGACGTGGGTCATCATCGCGCCGGGTCCGAAGGCGAACGGCTGCTACGAGGTTTCCGCGTCGCTGACCACCCCCGCCGGGATCAGCGCCGCACAACCGCAAAGTCTCTGCTGGGCGGACGACGAGTCGCGCACGTTCGACCGCGTGCTCGCCGTCGATCAAACGAACAGCATGAACTTTGACGGCACGACGGGTCTTCACAGTATTGCCAAGATGGACGCCGCGCGCGCGGCCGCCAAATTCTTTGTCGACCTTTGCAATCCGAGCGACAAGATCGGCGTCATCAGCTTCCAGCGCCGCGATCAGAACCACGACGGCACGATCACCGATCCTGATGAGCTCGCGGAACCGAAGTTCGCGATCGTCACGGCGGGTGAGGGAGTCACCGATCAGCGCCCCGCAGCCCGCATGGCCATCGACATGATTTCTCCCGACACCTCGCCGGGCTTCATCGGCCCCGAGACTTCCGTCGGCGCCGGACTCGTCGAAGCGCAGACCATGCTGACCGGTGGCGCCGTGGCTGGCCACGAACCGCACATCGTTCTTCTTACGGACGGACTCGAAAACTATCCCCCCTTCTGGTCTGCTGCGGGACCCGGAGGGCCGCTGCGCCCGACGTTCCAGGCGGGCAACACCCGCGTCGATACGGTCGGCGTCGGCCAGGATGCAGACGACGGCCTTCTCCAAGACATCGCCAACGTCACCGGCGGCCAGTTCCGGCACCTCAATGAAGGATCAGGAGCGTTCTTTCTCCTGAGCCGTCTCGCCGACTGGTACAAGGCCGTCGACGAGGACGTGCGCGGCGAGCAGCGCTTCTTCTACGCCGAGGGGTTCCCGCCGGCCAGCATCGTCATCGGCGATCGGAAACTGCGTTTTGGCTATTTCGACGTCGAGCCGAAACTCGACTGGACGACGGTTGCCTTCCACTCCAATATCGACAATGCGGCGATGGTCACGCTGTTCGCGCCAGGGGGCGGGTCTCCCATCATCGCCGCGCCGCCAATGATTGCGGTGCGGACCGAGGCCAAACACTCCGTCTATCGCATCCGCCAGCCGCAGGCCGGCAAGTGGGTCTACCTCGTCGATGTGCACGACTCGTCCGCCGAATTCTTTGCCGTCGCCTCGGCACCGACATCTCTCACGGCGCGCGTCGGCCCGAACCAGCTCGCGAGGCGTCCCAGCAGCGATTTCGTGATGCCGCTGCGCGTATGGATCGCCGACAAGCTGAGCGTGCGCGGGGCGACTGTTGCCGGTTATGTGCGCCGGCCCGACGGCGTCAAGGACCCGGTGACACTCTCTGATGGCGGAGCGTCGATGGACGGTGCCGCAAACGACGGCATCTATGGTCTCCCGTACATCGCGACGATACCGGGTGCCTACTATGTGAACCTCAAGGCCTCCGGAATCTCGAACGCCGGCGTGCCCTTCGAGCGCTACATGACGACCGCCTTCGTGCTCCCCGGAGAGCGCCACCGGCCGGTCCCGCCCGGCGAAGGTCAACACAAGCCCAACGGCGACTATCATCGACACCCAAAGTGAGAATCGGCGATTAGATTTCCTTCAGAAGTGCGATAAATTCTAGGACATGTGTCGCTGATCGTGATCTCAGCTCGCATCCAAAACATAAACATTGTTTTCTTCCTCGTGACATACGTTAAGGTACGCTACGCGCGAGCGCCTGCTCGTGATGGACGCGAGATTGCTAGTCCGCTGGAAGGATAAGCGGGCGAGCATCAGTCCGGGGTCTGCCATGAGATCGAGATCGTTTCGAGCCGAAGCAATCCAATCCCGCAACATCTTCTTTCGCTCAGGCGCCGACTTTTCCTTGAGATTGGGGAACACGCGTTCGTATGGTGTACTGTCGACCTCTGGGTTCAACTTGTCTGGGTAAAGCGCAAAATACCAGATTTGAAACGCCTGCGCTTCGGGTGGAAGCGTCCCGGTCGCAAGCATGTAGTCGTGCCAACCGATAAAGAGCGTATGATTGTTCGTGTCATCATCGAAGCGACCCAGCTCAATACCTCTTTCCGTTCGAAATAATAGGATGGGGTTGGATAATTGTTGTATGCGACATGCGGGTATACATGCTGTTTGAGGGCCGTCGGTATTGGCCCCGCCGGGTTCGGGGGTAGTGTCCAGACTCTTTCGCACATTTGGTTTGGGCTGAGCGGCACCCGGCACTGGCTCATGCAGTGATGGCACCTCTCATCTGCTGGTCCTTCAGCAGCTCGATATTCAGATATCTCTTGGTGGACCACGCCGTGCCGGCGATGTGGCGCAGCCTGGCGGCAGCGAGGTTGAGCGCGGATTGGCCGTCAGGAAACGCGCCCACGACACGCGTGCGCCGCCGGATCTCG
>DATFWL010000512.1:0-10914 GCA_035259385.1 Vicinamibacterales bacterium
CAGAACCGCGACGCGCGCACCCTCGCGCGCGGCGTTGGTGAGGACCTGCCAGGTCTGGTACGCGCGACCGAACTCGAAAATACTGACGGCGACCAGGAGCAAGATCGGCAAGGTGATTGCGACTTCGAGCAGCGCCTGGCCGGATTCTGCGTCTCGGGCAACTGCCAACCGGCGACGTCGTCGCGACAGGCGGAAAGGAGTGTCCATGCCAGCGGACTCGGCAAGACGCGTGCCCTCTGGTGCCTTCAGCGCGTGTGGTCGTTCAATTGCTGGCTGGGCAGGCAGTTACGGCATGGAGTCAATATCGTCAGTGCATGGCCGGTCGCCAGCAGGCGCGCAAAGTTGTAGCGCTGAACGCAGTATTTGGCGGTACAGAGTTGTAAGGGACAGATCGCGACGGCACAGCGCGAACCGCAGTCAACGCCTCGGATTCGTGCCTGCACTAAATCGCCGAGCAGCCGCACATAGGCAGCAACACCGGTCAGAACTCCACGCTCATCCCGAGCTTGATCAACCGGCCACGCTGGATGTTGCTCACGCGGAGGTAAGTCGGTCCGAGCTGCGTGATGCGGCCGAGAATCGCGGCATTGTTCGTGAAGTTGTACAAATCGATCCGCGGCTCGAACGACTTGTTGCCCGCCCTCCAGGTCTTGCGCATGCTGACGTCGAGCGACGACACCGACGGCAGCCGCGTCGTCCCGCGCGGCTCCACGGTGAGGACCTGCGTTCCCTGCGTCAGTGCAACCGTGTTGTTCCCCACCGAGACCGTCGTCGTGTCGGGGAATCCCTGGTAGAACTGCCAGGTTCCACTGAGCCAGATCTGGCGCGGCAGCTCGTACACGCCGGACATCCGGTACGACCACGGCACGTCGTTGCCGACGACGCCGCGGCGGAAGGTGTTGTTGGGGTTGTTGAGATCGACCTGCGAGCTCACCGTGCTCACGGCGTAGATGTCGCCGACGGTCTTCCCGAAGCTCGCGCCGCCGGCCATCGACCAGTGGTTGCTGAGACGCCTCGTCCCGGTGATGTCGACGCCATTGAAATTGGTGTCGAATTCAGGAACGTTGTCCCACAGGTAATCGGTCTTCCCGCGCAGCGCCGGCGCCTGGTTGTAGACAGTCACCTGCCGGCCGCTGTTCGCTTCGGTGACCTGCAGTGGAATGTAGGTCTCGAGCGGCACCGCCACGTTGCGCACGCCGATGTTGCGCCGCGTCTCACGCCGCGTGTACCCGGCTGACAGGACGATGCTGCCCGGAAGCTGACGCTGCAGCTCGAGGTTGTACTCGTTCGACACCGGCCATTCGAGGCCGTCGGCGTAGCGGTTGTTCGTGCCGAACGCGAACCCGCTCGACACGCCGAGCTCGTTCAGCTGCGGCGTGAGATCGCCGTTGAGATCGCAGCCGACGCGCTGCCCGGCCGCGCAGACGGTCCAGGCGCGCGTGTCGTTCACGATGCCGAGCGGGTTGACGCGCTGCACGTTGCTCAGCGTGATCGGCTGATCGTAGCGGCTGGCCGAGACCTTGATTGCCGTCTTGCCGTCGCCGAAGACGTCGTAGACGGCCGACAGGCGCGGGACGATCCCCTTGAAGTCCGGCGCGCCGTTGATCGCCGGGAAGCACTGCTCGTCGACGAACGTCGTCGATGGACGGCAGGTGGCCGGCAGCCAGGCCGTAGGTGGTTTCGAAGCGCAGTCCGAGGTTCAGCGTGAGCCTGGCGGTCGGCGTCCACTTGTCCTGGATGAACACGCCGTGATCGCGGTGCCACGGCTCGAATGCGACCGGAATCTTCTCCGACGTCGACAGGATCGGCACGTTGTAGGTGTTGACCGAATCAGGCTTGCCGCTGCGGTAGACCGCGCGCATCCCGGACGTGGACCAGTTGGACGATTTCTCGCCGCCGTCGATGAACTGATAGCCGAAGCGGATGTCGTGCCGGCCGGTGAAGTAGCCCATGCTCGTCAGCACTTGATCGCGGAACATCGCGTTGTCGCGGTACGTCGGCAGCGCGACCAGATACGTGCTCGACACCGCATCGAAGCGCGAGATGTCGCCGGCCTGTACTTCCGGCTCCTGGCCGAACATGTCGTCGGCGCGGAACCGGCTCCACGACGCGTCGACGACGACGCGCGATCCGATCGGCGAGGTGAACTTCATCTGGTGCACGTCGGGGTACTTGTCGTTGAGGTTTCGGGCGCGGCTCTCGGCGAAGGTGCCGCCGCCGTTGCGGTGGCCAATCAGCTTGTATTGCAGGTTGTTGAAATAGGAGAGCTGCGCCGTGCGGGTCATCTGCCAGGCGACCTTGGACGCGAGCGTCCACATCAGGTTGTCGTCGAGCACCTGCGTGCCATCGGGGTTGTAGTTGCCGAGCAGGTACTGATCGAGTGCCTGATCGTGCGCAGAGAACGAGAACCACAGCTTGTCGCGCACGACCGGTCCGGCCAGCCACGCGCCGACGTCGTAGATTTTCAGGATGTCGGCGCCGGGCACGATGTTGGGGTTCGCCTGGCGCACGATGTCGGGAATCCCGGCCAGCAGATCCGCGCGCAGCTCGTCGGAGTAGTTCGCGGAGCTCATGCCATGGTTCGCGCCGTTGAACATCGCGCCGCCGTGAAACTGGTTGGTGCCGGTGCGCGTGACCATGTTGAACAGCAGGCCGCCCTTCGACGAAATCGCCGTGCCGCCGCCGCTCGTCTGGTAGTTGGTTTCCTGGAACGCGTACGGATCGAGATAGAGAACCGCGCCGGTTCCGTTGCCATCGAGATTCGAGACGTCCATGCCGTCGATCAAAAACCCGTTCTCGTTGTTGCTGCCGTGCACGGTCGCCGTCGACTGCAGGAACGACTCCGATCCGCCGACGTCCACCTTGCTCAACACCACACTGGGAATCACGCGGGCGACCGACCATACGTCGATCCGGTTCGGCAGGCTGTCGAGTACCTCGCGCGACAACACCGTCTGTTTGAGCGCGGAGGTCGTGTCGAGCAGCGGCGACTCGCCGGTGACGGTGATGCCTTCCTGGAGCGTGCCGATCTCGAGTTTGAGATCGACGCGCGCGGTGACGTCCGCGTTGACGACGATGTTTTCCAGCACCGCCGTACGAAATCCCTCGAGTTCCGCCTTCACGGTATACGTGCCGGGGACCAGCCTGAGGAATTGAAAGGCGCCGCGCGCATCGGTGACGGCTTCCTGGTTGCCGCCGATGCTGCCGCGCGGATTGGACAGAGTGACCGTGACGCCCGGCATCACCGCGCCCGACGCGTCGGTCACCGTGCCGCCGATCGCGCCGACGCCCTGCGCCATGGCCAGCCGCGTCGATGAGACCCACATCGCCAACATGACGGCGATCCTGACGAAGCGTCGAGCAGTCATCGTCAATATCCCTTCGTGTCAGAGTGGTTCGCCCGTTCTATCCGATGCGCGACAGCATACATCGCCGCGTTTGCGGAAGAATGGGATTTCATGCGTTACCTGCTCGCGAATCGCATCGCGGCTGAAGACTTCAGGTGCCGCGCTCGACCCGTCGTGCAGGGTGTCGATCGGTTGCGAAGACGAACGTGGCAGGGCCTTCAGTGAAGTCGCGTGATTCGGACGTATGTCGTCGTGGTTCAAGCGTGGAGGGAGCGGCGGCTTCGGGCCGGCCATCGAGCAGGCCCGTCCGCCGGATCGGTGAACTTCTCTTGCAGCGGAGCCGCCGTCGGGAGGTGCCAGCCAGTTGCCCCTTTCGCAACCGAGACAAGAAGTTAGCCGCTCCGGCTAACCGACTGGCTCGTCGGAGATATCTCGGACGGTGCGAGGGTTCGGCGCGTTTGGGTGGACGTTACCTTAGAATACGAGCGACTCACTGAAGCAATGATCCTCGGTAAGGCGCTATGAGCTCCATCGTACCTGGCTACGACACGGACGTCTTCATCAGCTATTCACACATCGACAACCGAGCAGTCGGCGGAATCGGCTGGGTAAATGACTTTCAGGCCCGCCTTGAGAACCGACTGAGCGTCCTCCTCGGTTGCGAAGCGAGCGTTTGGCACGACGAGCGCCTCGAGCCCGCCGACATAGTGACGCCCGAACTTCGGACGCGACTTCGGCGATCCGTCGTTCTGGTTGCGATCATGTCACCCGCGTATGCCGGCTCGAAATGGTGTGAGTGGGAGTTGAAGGGCTTCATCCAGGAAGCGCGCCGCGGGCTGACGAGCGGCAACAAGTCACGAGCGATCAAAGTCGTCAAGTTGCCGGGAGACGACGATCACTACTCACGGATCCTTCCGGACGTCAAGGACGTGGTGTTCTTTGCCAGACGAGGAGGCCACGCGATTGAGCTCGCGCCGACCTCGGAGTCGTACAGCGATGCGATGCAGGCTCTAGCGTGCAGCATTGCGAACATTCTCAACCGACTCAAAAAGCAGCGCACCGTCTATATGCCGGCCGCACCGCCCTCGCTGAAGGGACAACGCGACAAACTGCTGCAGGAGCTGGCGGCACACCAGTATCGCGTGCTGAGTCCGGCGAGCGACTCGCCAGCCGACGACGGGGACGTTCGAGCCGCGATTGCGCAAAGCGGCGTCCATCTATTCTTCGTCGATTCGGACGACCCATTGACGCGCGGACCGGCGACCGTCGAGTCGGCGCCGATCGACGACGTTGCAGCCGCGCACCAGGTGGTGGTGGTGCACAGCGCATCGCAAGCAGGCAACAGCTTTTGGAAGGAGCTGCCGAAGTCACAGGAATCTTCACCGACCGAGGTGCTCGTGAACCCGGAGACCACGGCGTTGAAAAATGCGGTGATGCAAACTCTCAACACGCCGCCGGAGTCGGTAAACACCGACGCAATGGTTCGGGTGTATCTCATTTGCCACCAAGACGACCACCCGCTGATCCGGGCGAATCGCGCGCGAGCACTTCGCGACTACCTGCGCAGCCTGCGCATCGAAGTGAAGCTTCCTCTCGCGGAGAAGGACGAAGATGTTCAGTTCAGTTCCGACAATCGCGCGAAGCTCAAGACGTGCGATGCCGTCATTCTCTACTGGGGCGAGTCCCGCCAGGGGTGGTTCGAACAACGGCTGATGGAGCTACGCAAGGCGCGCGGATGGCGGAAAGATCGTCCCTTCACGGTCACAGCCGGATACGTCGCCGATCCGACATCGATCATCAAGAGCAATTTCGAGACCCGCGAAGTCGACCTGCTGATCAAGCAGTTCGAATCGCTCGACGCATCGGACGAGCGGCTCCGGACGTTTCTCGCGAGGCTTCCCGCGGCAGGGGTATGACTCTCGTCCTGCCAGCGGCGCCGGTCGGCAATCCCTTCCCGGGATTGCGGCCGTTCGAGCCCGATGAAGCGACGCTGTTCTTCGGCCGTGAAGAGCAGTGCGATCAGTTGCTCGCCAAGCTCGGGCAGCGGCGGATGGTCGTTGTCGTCGGCGCGTCCGGCAGCGGGAAGTCGTCGCTCGTCAGGGCCGGTCTGATTCCGGCCCTCGAGAGTGGATATCTGCCGTCGGCGGGCACCGCCTGGCGAATCGCGGTCTGCCGCCCGGGTGCAAACCCAGTCGACAATCTCGCCGCCAGCCTGATCGCGCATCGAACGACCGAGGCCGCCGGTCCGAGCTTCGGGCTCGATGAGATTCGATCGCTCCTCGACTTCAGCAGCCTCGGCCTGGTCGAATGCGCGCAGCGTCTCCTCGACGGATCGTCGGAACGGCTACTCGTTGTCATCGATCAGTTCGAGGAAATCTTCAGGTTCAGTCGCGAGGGTGGCGCGTCTGCCGACGACGACGCCGCGGGCTTCGTCAGCCTGATCCTGGCGGCCGCGCTCAGCTATGACGCGCCGGTCTACGTCGTTCTGACGATGCGGTCGGACTATCTCGGTGACTGCGGGCGATTCGTCGGAATGCCCGAGGCGTTGAACGACAGCCAGTTCCTCGTTCCCCAGATGACGCGCGATCAGGTGAAGGAGGCAATCCAGGGCCCGATCGGCGTTGGCGGCGCGCGAATCACGAGCCGCCTCGTCCAGCGCTTGCTTCACGATTTCGAGCAGTTGACGATCGACGGGCGGCGCGGGCGAGGCGTCAGGGCGGCGGACCCGTTGCCACTTCTCCAGCATGCGCTGATGCGAGTGTGGGAGGCCTCGTCGAATGCCCGAGCAGCGGACGAAGCGATCGACCTGGCGCACTACGAGGAGTCGCCCGTCTGCACGATCGCCCAGGCACTGGACCTTCACGCAGAGGAGGCGTTCAACGGACTTGCCGATCCAGAGGACCGACAGATCGTCGAGCGCATATTTCGGCGACTGACCGAGCGCGATCCCGAGAACCGGGACATCCGCCGGCCGACCGCCATCGACGAACTTGGTGCGATCGGGCATCGCGTCGAGAGCGCAGCGCCCAACGAGTGCGAGCGCGTGCGGTCGCTCATCCAGCAGTTCGCACAACCCGGGCGTTCCTTCGTGTTCTTCGATCGCCTCGACGTCGTCGACATCTCGCACGAAAGCTTGATTCGCCAGTGGAAACGATTGGCGTCATGGGTCGAACGGGAAGCGAACTCGAAACGCATCTTCACGACGCTGTCGGAGTGGGCGGAGGGGAGATCGCAGGGCCGACGCGCGCTGTATCGAGGACCGGAGCTCGACGAAGCGCTCGAGTGGGCTCGCGTGGAAAGGCCAACGGAGGTGTGGGCCAGCCGCTATGGCAGCAAGCTGGCGCTGGCTCTCGGATACCTGCGACGGAGCCAGCTCGCGCGCATCGCCAGGCGCACGGCGGTTGTCGCGGCGCTCGCCGTCGTGATCATCCTCACGGGACTCTACGTGTTGAGCCAGCGGCGGACTGCGGCGTACTCAGTGCAGTTGGCCGAAGCCAAGGCCCAAGAGGCGGATCTGCTTCGTCAGGCGGACGACGCTCGCGCGCGAGGTCAAACGGACTACGAAGCTCGCCTGCGCGCCGAGGCAGAGGCCGCCCGACTTCGTGCGGCCGCCGAACAGGAAAAGCTGTCGCTCCCGACACTCGCTGGGGTTACCAAAAGTGGCGGCGACGACAAACGGGAAATGTATCAGCTGACAATGAACCTCGAACAGGCTCTTTCGCGGGCGAAAGCCGCGGAAGACTCGCTCGCGAGGCTCCGCACCGGGCAGTCTCCACCGAACACTGATCGAGGTGAGCTGCTCAACCGGATCGACACGCTCCAGAAGGAGCTGACGCAAATCACTGCCGACCGGGACGCCCTGAGATCTCGCATCGACGCGCAGTCGAAGGACTTCACGCGTCAGCTGGATGAAGAGCGAGGGCGTACGGCGAGCGCAAACGAGGCGGTCGCGACGCTCGAGAGTGAGAACGCCGATCTGAGAAAGTCGCTCGCCGCGGCGTCGTCGAGCGCTCCACAGCTCGACTATCGGGACGCCTTTCGGCGGGGTGTCAAGGCGTACGACCGGGGAGACTGGAGAGACGTTGTTCAATCCATGCGCGACGCCATCAGAGCTCAAAAGTCCGTAAAGGAAGCGGCGAAGAAGGTCCAGGTGTACGGCCAGAGAGTCGAAAACTACGCCCCGCAGTCCTATCTCGGCGCTGCGTCGTTCGAGCTGAAAGACTGCGGCAGCGTTCGAGCGGCGCTCGAGGAAGCGAACGCGGAGAGCCCATCGAATGCCATCAAGACGAAATTGCAGGCCGCGCGAGCACAGTGCGGCGCGCCGAAATAGCGGCGTTCGGTCGGCCGCTCAGATTCGTTGAAGGGTGTCGAGTTCTGCGACGCCATGAGCCTGATAAGGATCCTCGGTCGGGCGCGATGGCTCCTCCTGCTGCCATTCTGTTTCTCAGCCGGGTCCTGCCAGTCAGTCAACGCACCACAGTTGCCATGTCCCAACGGCGGCGACCCGGCGAACAGCTGTTCTCTGCTGGTTGGTCCATGTCACTACGGGATTACGCCGCCGACTGAGAAAGCAGCGGCGGATGGCGGTGATTTGACCGTCGCTGTCGCGGTTCAGGTGATGCCCGCCACGATGCCGTGCCCGTGGACGGCTTCCATCACGGAGGGCGGAGCCTACGCCACGATTGTCGACGCAGAGGGCGGCGAGACTGCGACGCGCACCGATAACGCGTCGGGCAACGTGACGATTCGGTTCAAGTCGAACAACACAATCGCGCCGCGAACGGCCACGCTCAGCATCGGCCGCGGCTCGACCGCGATCGAAACCGCGACGCCGATACCACTGATACAAGTCGGTCAGCTGTGCAGGTACAACCCAAAACCACCATCCCTCTCACTAAAGAGCGAAGGCGACACCCAGCCGTTTCGGATCGATACGTTCGCGGGATGCCCCTGGCAGGTGACTGCCAGCGGACCAGAGATCACGATCGCCAGTCCTGCCAGCCGCGCCGGCTCCGGCGTGGGCGACGTCGAGGTCCAAATGCGTGCCAATACCACGGCCGTGCCGATAGAGGGATTCATTACCATCGTGGGACAAGCTGGTGCCGTGGTTGACCCTCCGCGTGTCGCCGTGACTCAGGTTGGTCTGCCGTGCAACGTGACCGTGTCGCTGACGGCGATCCGCATCCAAAGTGACGGAGAGTCCAAAATAGTGACCGTCGATGCGCCGCCCGGCTGCGAATGGCACGCGATGGTGGCGCCTCAATCGTTCATCAAGTTCATCGATGAGCCGCGCGGAACGGGTCGCGGCAGCATCAGGTTCGAAGTGGTCGAGAGGAATCCCCTGCCGTCAGACAGATCGGCCACGATCACAATCGGGAGCGCGACCATCATCGTGACTCAAGACGGGCAGCCGTGCACGCTCGATCCAAACCCTCTTCCGGCGACCATCCCCGCCGACGGCGGCACGGCTGCGGTGAACGTGTTTACGCTAAACGGATGCAAATGGGAGGCGCGAACTGACAGCCTGGAGATCGGAGTGATCGGCGTAGCGACCGGCGACGGCAACGGTCGCGTCGCCGTCGCTGCAAGCAAGAACCCCGGCGCCGCACCCAGAACGGCTCGGCTGACGATTACCAGCGGCGCGAATGTCGGCAGGCCCATCCAGAACGTTGTCACGATCACGCAGAGCGGTCAGTGTACGTTTGCCGTGGACCCATCAGTGATCCATTTTCCAGCAAACGGCGACATCAAGCCAGTAACGGTAACGGTCTCAACAACTGGTGGGTGCCAGTGGCGGGTTACGAGTGTGCCGGCCACAGACATAATGTTCTCGACGACAATTGGAATCGGGACAGGAACCTTCAACATCACACCAAAGCCGAACACCCAAACGGCCAGGTCCTGGACGATTACAGTTGGCAATCAAGACAATAGTAGTCAGATTAGGGTCATGCAGGAGCCTGCTTCGTCGAATGCAGCTGCGTTCTGGTTGCCGCTCAGACTCCTGAGGGACCGGGCGATCGCCCCTCTACATGGCGTAGCGCACAACTCGAAGCTGTCGTTCCCGATTGTCAGTTCACGCCGCCAATCGAGACGGTGAAGCGCTACGAGACGATGTCGAGAGGCCGCCTCCACGCCGCACGAGCGGCTTTGATGCTGCTGGCTATCGCCTCGCCGGCATTCGGACAGTCGGAAGGCGTGATTCCCAATTCTCGCGTCCAGTTCGACTTCGTGAATCCCGGCGCCCGCAGCCTCTCGATGGGCGGAGCGTTCGTCGGGCTGCCTGACGATGCGACAGCCGCGTTTACGAATCCGGCCGGCCTGCTCTTGATCACACGGAAGGAGGTGTCGATCGAAGGGCGGGGATGGTCGTTCAATACACCATTCACAGCCGGCGGCCACGTCGATGGCGAGCCAACGGGCCTCATGTTTGACACCGTACCGGGCGTCGTTCAAGAGGTCAGTCGGACGACGACCGCAGGGCTCGCGTTTATTTCGTTCGTTTATCCGAAGACGCGCTGGGCGGCGGCCGCCTATCGCCAGCAGCTGTCTGATTTCAGGTTTCGAGGGGAGAACGACGGCCTGTTTCTTGGAAATCCCATCGAAGCGAGAACGCGCCCGTCGCAGGACTCGGTAGACCTGGAGATTGCACGGTACGGTCTGGCCGGCGCGTACAAGATCAGCGAGAGACTGTCATTGGGAGGCGGCCTCGTTCTCTACGACTTCAAGTTGAATGCGACGTCTACGGTGTTCGGACTGGGCTCGATACCGGAGCAGTTCTACGCGCCTCCGGATTTTACGGCGCCTGATCCAGATATCCTTCGTCAGACCGGACACGAGTCACGCCTCGCGGCCACGCTGGGACTGACAGGAGCGATCACCAACCGCATCAACCTCGGCGCGGTGTTCCATCGGGGCACGCAGTTCGACGTTCACGGGGCCTCCAACGCGTTGACCGGCATCTTTGTGATTCCCGACACGTTTGGGTTCGGTGTTTCAGTTCGTCCGTTCGAGGCGTTCAGGGTTGGCGTGGACTACGACCGGGTCGAATACTCCGAGCTGAAGCCGGTCGGTTACGCGTTCTTCGACTCCACGCAGCTCAGGGCCGCTGATGCGAACGAGGTTCACATTGGCGCGGAGTACGTGTTCGTGAGTTGGCCAGGATCGCCGTCGATACGAGGCGGCGGCTGGTACGATCCGGACCACGATCTCCGTTACACTGCCAGCAACAGCGCGACGACAACGGCCTTGATCACGTCAGCCTTTTTCCAGCCCGGCAAGAATGTCGTGCACGGGTCAATCGGGGCTGGCGTCGCGATCGGGCCGACCGTCATCAACGCGGCTGGCGACTTCTCCTCTCGAACCAAAACGTTCTCGCTGTCGGCCGTGCTCCGATTCTGATCGAGGACTTATTCACTGTCATCTCGGCAGCGCAAACGCGAAGATCGCGTCGCCTGCGGCGATCGCGATGTGCTGTCGTCCGTCGACCGAGAAGCTCACCGCGGCCGTGTTGATCGACGCGCCGAGCTGGATGTGCCACAGGTCCTTGCCGGTGTCCGCGTCGAGC
>DATFWL010000513.1:0-4015 GCA_035259385.1 Vicinamibacterales bacterium
CGTCGTCGCCCGCCCCGCGAGCACGCGGGCGCGGTCGACGAGGTGGCGAGGCAGGATGACCAGGACGCGCGTCTCGCTCTGGAACATTCCGTCGGGCCTCCCGCGTGACAACATATATAACATGTATTTCTGATATAAATATTCGGACTGGACCTCCCGTATTCTGGTACGGTGATAGCGTTCCAACGATCCTAGAGGACTCGTCCTCCGTGCCGAGATCGCGGTGAAGTGGCGACTCGAGTTCTACAGCGAGCGCCGGCAGGCGCTTGCCTGCTACACGGTGGAGGCCCCCGCTCCAGGCGTGGCGCTGGAGCTCGGGCGGAGAGCACTGCTCACCGACTACCCGCCTACCGCGAGACGAACACAGAGCTTGTTCGAACAGGCTCAACGCATGGGTGGCCAAGACGCGGGTGGCTGGGTCCTCTATCGGATCGCGAAGGATGGGTCCACGGGTTGACCGGGACGGTAGAGGCGTCGATGGATGACCTCGGTCGTGCCCTCAGCGAGTTTCTATGGCAGGTTCGCAAGGCGATGCTTCGGTGACGGCCGCCTATCGATCGAGCTGCACGTCAAGCCGCTCGACATGCCGTCGGCGCTCGGCGGCACGGCGCCGGCGATGGATCGCGGACACGGGCGCTGTTCGATCTGCGGTCAGACGTTGACCGAGTCGCGCCCCAGCGCGGTGACGCGTCTTTCGCATACCGCGTGGTTTCGCTGGGGCGCCGGTGACTAGCGGAACGTTCTCTGAATCGGGAGGCGGTACCTATGCAAGTCGCGGCGTTCAACACTCCGAAGGATCCCACTTGGCGCTGGCGGATCGTCAACCGCGCGGGCGACACTATCGCGGAGTCCCCGGACCGATTCCCGTCGATCGGTGCCGCGCTGGCGCGGGGCGCCCAGAAGCTCGCTGCGATGGACATCGTCGACGATTCACAGCCGATGAACTGGCGACGGTCGACCTCGTACCTACGGAGCCGGAGAGGGTAGTGGTCGTGCCGATGACTGCGCGGAGCTCGGAGGCATGAGAGCGCGAAACGGCGTGATGACGTGACCATCTGATCATTCCATTACCCGCCGCAGGTTGGGCGAATCGATCGCGCTGCCGCGGTGTCGGATGGTCTCCATCACCAGAAGGGAAAGATCGTGCAGAATCTCGACGCGACGCTAATCGAAGACAGCATTGGGAGTGCTGCTCTGTGCGCCGACTGCATCGTCCGGATCACCGGTGTGCCGTCGTCGCGCCTCAACGAGGTGTTGCCCAGGCTTATCGGCGCGCTGAGGGTGACCAGTATCCCCGCAGCCTGCCGCAGCTGCCTCAGAGAGAAGGTCGTACACCGGCTCGCGTAGGTCGCGGGCGCGACAACCGAACGAAGAAGGAAGAAGCATCGCCCGTGGAAGCGCAGAGGGGGTCAACACATGCATGTCGTCGCGATCTCGAGCCCGAGGAACCCCGAATGGCGCTGGCGCATCATGAATTATGGCGGCGAGGTCGTCGAAGAGTCGCAGGCTGGCTTCCCCAGCATTGCCGCCGCGGTCGCGGCCGGGAAGGAGCGACTGATGAGCATGGAGGCGGTCGATGTGCAGAGATGACACGGCCGCGATGAGGGAGAAGGAACCATGACGTGTCCTAGGCGAGGCCAGCACATGACGCTCTTGGCCGCCGTCATCGTATTGGCAACCTCGACGCCGCGTCGGACGCCTGAGGCGGTATCGCATTGACACTGACCGGGTGCGCGAACTCTTAGCGGAAGGCCTGTCTGTGCGTGCAGTTGGACGGACACTCGGCGTCCCTCATACCTGCGTGCGGCGAGCGTTGGCGACTACCATTTGACGACGGTCACTAAAAATCCACGCCCGGATCCGTCAGGTCTGCAGGACAGTCCAATCCCCGCGCTGCAGCGAAGGGATGACATCACTCACGTCGCGGTTTGCTCTGACTGCTTCGGAGACGAGTTCGTGGAGCGCTTGGTGGCCCACGACAATCGCGGCCGACGCCTTGCCGGTGCGGAGGAAGAGCTTACGATATTGCCTGGGATCGCCGTCGTCGACGCAGATCTGCTGCACGTGTCCACCAGTTCTCGTTACATTGCCGACAGAAAGAACGTCGAGCCCGGATACCTTCAATCGAGTCGGCGGAACCCTAGCGTCGTACCGACAGTCGCCACCGAGCATATTGATTGCGGCCACCCGCGCCTGTTCCATTGCGACGAGCCAAAGGCCCGGTGTCGAGCCGCGGTAGACGGCGACATCGCCAGCGGCGAAGATGCGAGAGTCCGATGTCGCCATCCGATCGTCGACGATCACGCCGTGGTCGATAGCGAGGCCTGCTCGCTCAGCCAATGCCACATTGGGCACGATGCCGGTCGCGAGCAGGACGATGTCGGCTTTGAGTCGCTGGCCATCGGCGAGCTGGACTTCTTCCACGTGGTCGGCGCCGAGCAGCGCGCTTGCCCCCGCGCCGATCAGGATTTTGATGCCAAGATCCATCATGAGCTGCTGCACCAGGGTGCCCGCTGTGCGATCGAGCTGGCGGGATAAGGGCCACGCCGCCGTCTCGATGACATAGACACGACTGCCCATCTCTCTGATGCTGGACGCAACTTCCAGACCGAGGAGACCTGCGCCAACGACGACCGCGCGACGGCACCGCCGCTCTGCGATGTACTCCCGGAGTCGCAAGGCATCGTCGATCGTCCTCATCACGAATGTGCCCGCCTTCCGGTGTTCCTCGATGGCTGAAACATCGCACGCGGCACCCGTGGCGAGCAGCAGATTGTCGTATGGCAGCGTGTCACCTGCGTCGGTCTGAACCTCGCGGCGCACGCGGTCGATGGAGCGCGCAGCAATGCCGCGGAGA
The DNA here is from genome assembly GCA_035259385.1 of Vicinamibacterales bacterium. Taxonomy (GTDB): domain Bacteria; phylum Acidobacteriota; class Vicinamibacteria; order Vicinamibacterales; family CAVVIG01; genus QHWK01. Next base: position 2,858 of record DATFWL010000513.1, read on the forward strand.
TGACGGATCTCGCGGCTTGCGGCCCAGTCGCTTGGCAACAATGCCAGCCGATCGATCTGCGCGGACCCGGGCAGCAGCTTGTTGATGACCATGCGGTTGTAGAACTCGTATGGCTCGGCGCCGAGGATGGTGATGTCAATATCGGGATCGCGCTCGCGAAGCTCGACCGCGGCCGTGACACCCGCCACGCCGTTACCAATGATGACGACACGCCGGCGGGAACTGGAACGTAGCCGCTCCGGCACAGTCGCGTCCGCGCGCACCGATGTGCTTGGTGGTGCTCCTGCGCGTGCGAGCGCGACGGTCACGTGCCCTCGGACACGTGCGGTACAGGCCATACGGCAATCAGCCGGGAGCGCCAGACGGCGCAGCGCGACACGCTCGTCCACCGACGGAGGTGTCAGGTTTTCCGCACCAGCCAGAATCCGCACGGGGTCGGCGCCGCATACGCCCATTTGGCAGCCGGACTCGAGGGGCACCTGGTTCGCCTCGGCGATCCTGAGGAGCGAGTCACCCGGCCTGGCGAGAACCGTGGGGCCACGCATGAAACGGATCTCTGCCAGCGTAGGCCTGGCGCGCGCGTACGCACGGAGTACGGACTCGGCAACTCTAGGGCCTTCGCTGGTCTGCACCGGGGTGTCCGCCAGAGCTTAGGCGCGCTGGGGCCGCACTACAGTCCGCTGCGCGCGGCGAGAAGGCGGCTAATGTCGCGAAAGCGCCCGCTGAGAATGCGTCCCAGGTCGAGCAGAAACGACAGCGCCAATCTGGGGTGCGCCAGACGTAGGCGATCGAAGCTTGCCGGCGTCATGATGAACGCTTCTGAGTCCTCCGCCGCTCGTACGTCTGCGGAACGAGGCTCGCCGTCGAGGAAGGCCAGGTCTCCGAAGATGTCGCCGACGCGTATGACCGCGACACTCCGCGGGCCGCTAGGCGTCGGTACCACGACGTCGAACGAACCGGCAGCTACGACATAGATACTACGATCGGCATCGCCGCAGCGGATCGCGAGTTCGCCCGAGGAATAGCGGCGCGCCTCTGTGTAACGCAGCACGGTCGCGATGTCCTCATCATCGAGACTCGCGAGAAATCGGCTGCCGAACTCTCCGGTGTGAGACGTGTCCGCAGAACTCATCCAATGGCCTCGAGTATGTGATCCAC
>DATFWL010000514.1:0-2987 GCA_035259385.1 Vicinamibacterales bacterium
GCCACCTGGTCCTCGCCGACCGGCACATAGCGCGCGTCGTACATGGTGACGTCCGCCGTCTGCAGCACCGGGTAGCCGAGAAATCCGATCGACGACAGATCCTTGTCCTTGAGGTTCTCCTGCTGTTCCTTGTAGGTGGGCACGCGCTCCAGCCACGGCACGGGGACCACCATCGACAGCAGCACGTACAGCTCGGCGTGTTCCGGCACGAGCGACTGGACAAAGAAGGTGCTCTTTTCCGGATCGAGTCCGGTACCAATCCAGTCGGCGACGTTCTCGTAGGTGTACGAGGTGAGCCGGCTGGGATCGGCGAAGTCGCTCGTCAGCGCATGCCAGTCGGCGACGAAATAAAAGCAGTCGTACTTGTCCTGCAGCGGCACCCAGTTGCCGAGTGCGCCGACGAGATGGCCGAGATGCAGGCGGCCGGTCGGCCGCATGCCCGACACGACACGCACTTTCTGATTCACTTCGTTGGCAGCCAGGAGACGATGAACCGGTACGGCGGCACGACGATGTGCTCGAAGCCGCCGGTGAGGATGAGCGCGTACAGCAGCACGAACCCGTACGGCCGCAACTGATTGAACGACGAAGCGAGCGGGCGCGGCAGCAGCCCGGCGAGCACGTTGCCGCCGTCGAGCGGCGGAATCGGCACCATGTTGAACACTGCGAGCAGCACGTTCAGCCGCAGCAGCTGACCGAGGATCGCGGCGAGCGGCGCCGTGACGTTCGGCTCGCCGAGCGTCTGCGGCGACACCGGCACGAGCAGCGCGACCATCGACGCGGCGATCGCGAGCAGCAGATTGCTCGCCGGCCCGGCCCCGGCAATCAGCACGTAATCGCGTCGCGGATGGCGAAGATAGCGCATCGACACCGGCACCGGCTTCGCCCAGCCGATCAGCGGCGCGCCGCTCACCATCGCGATCAACGGAAACAGAATCGTCCCGATCGGATCGGCGTGCACCAGGGGGTTCAGCGAGACGCGGCCGAGCAGCCGCGCCGTCGGATCGCCAAGCCGATCCGCCGTCCACGCGTGCGCCATTTCATGGACGGTCAGCGAGAACAGCAGGACGATGAGCGAAATGAAGATTTGCGCGACGTTGATATCCACGACATTCCAGATTCCGGATTCCAGATTCCTGGTGGCGCCTTTGCACTCTAAGTCCGCCGTGCGAAAAACGCAAGAACGGCGTCGGCGGTTTTCGCGCCGACGACCGCGGCAAGCTCCTCACGCGTGGCCCGGCGCACGCCGGCAACGCTGCCGAAGGTCGTCAGCAGCGTCTTGCGCCGCCGCGCGCCGACGCCTGGCACGTGATCGAGCTCCGATCGCAGATCCCGCATCGCCCGCGCGCGGCGGTGGAACGTCACGGCGAACCGGTGCGCTTCGTCGCGGATGCGCTCGACGAGCAGCAGCGCGGGATCGTTCTCGGCGAGCGCAATCGGATCATCCGAATCGCGGGTGTAGAGCAGTTCTTCCTTCTTCGCGATCCCGACGGCAACGAGGTTGGCGAGCCCGAGCTCTTCGAGAGCCGTGTAGGCGGCGGTCAGCTGCCCCTTGCCGCCGTCGATCAGAATCAGATCGGGAAACGGCCCGCCCTGTTCGAGCAGCGTGCGGTAGCGGCGCAGCACGACTTCGTGCATCGACGCGAAGTCGTCAAGGACGCGCGCTTGGCCCGCGGCGTCGGGGCTGGGGGCGTGGGGCTGGGGGCTCGCTGTCACGAGACTCTTGGGGCTGGGGGCTAGGGGCTCGGCGCTAGCTGAATCGAGTGGCAACCTGCTCGGCTCCTGACGGCTGGCCCCAAGCCCCAAGCCCCGAGCGCCTCCCCGAATGCGAAACTTCCGATACTCGCCTTTCCGCATCCGGCCGTCTTCGCAGACGACCATCGACGCAACCGTCTCGCTGCCCTGAATCGTCGAGATGTCGAAGCACTCGATGCGCCGCGGCAGCGCCGGCAGCGCCAGCACGTGCTGCAGGGTCTCGAGTGCGTCGTACTGCGCCGTCCTGGCCTGGTTGAAACGCGTTTCGTACGAGATCCCGGCGTTGCGACTGGCCAGATCGACCATGCCGCGCTTCTCGCCGCGCTGCGGCACGAGGATCCGGACGCGGCGGCCGGCGCGCGCCGTGAGCCACACCTCCAGGGCCTCGCGCTCGTCGGGCTCCATCGGCACATGAATCTCCGGCGGCGCCGCGCGCAGCTCGTAGAACTGCTGAATCGCCGCCGCGAGCACCTCGCCTTCGCGCGAGCCGACGATCGCGTCGTCGGTTCCCAGCTCGACGCGCTCGACCACCTTCCCGGTCCGCACCTGGAAGACCTGAATCGCCGCGCCCGCCGGTCCGAGCTTCAGGCCGAACACGTCACGATGCCCGAGCTCGGTCGTGGCCATCTTCTGCTGGCGGTCGTGCAGGGTCTGGACCGTGCGCATCGCGTCGCGCAGCTGCGCCGCCTCCTCGAACCGCTCGTGCTCGGAGGCGTCGACCATCCGCTGGCGCAGCGCCTTGATCAGTTCGTCGTTCTTGCCTTCGAGGAACAGCTGCGTCACCGTGACGGCGCGGGCGTAGTCGTCCGGCGAACAGATCGAATCGACGCACGGCGCGATGCAGCGCTTGATGTCGTACTCCAAGCAGGGGCGCCCGCGCTTGCCGGTAATCACCTCGTTGCACGAGCGGATCCCGAACAGCCGGTGGGTCAGCGACATGGTCTTGCGGGCGAAGTGAGCCGGCATGAACGGGCCGGCGTAGAAGCTGCCGTCGCGCTCGACCCGCCGCGCCACCAGCACGCGCGGAAACGCCTCGGTGGTGGTCAGCTGCAGGAACGGGTAGTTCTTGTCGTCGCGCAGCAGGATGTTGAACTTGGGAGACCGCTGCTTGATGAGATTGTTCTCGAGGGCCAGCGCCTCGACCACCGAGTCGGTGACGATGAACTCGAGACGGACGACTTCGTCGAGGAGGGCGTCGGTCTTGGCGTCCATGCCACCCGCGCCGAGGTAGT
>DATFWL010000515.1:0-54140 GCA_035259385.1 Vicinamibacterales bacterium
CCGATCGGCCCGTCGGGATCGGACACGGCAGTCCATTGCAGCGTTACGGGTTGGACGGCTGGCGCACCGTTATCGGGTGCGACGAGCGCCGGCGCCGGCGGCGGCGTCTGCGCAGCGGAATGCGCGGCCGTCACGGCCGTCATGCAGATTGCGATGAGCGTGGATCGATATGTCATAGGAGTGTTGGGTGTGTGTGGAATGCAGACACGATATTCATGCGTCGGAACGATCTGCGGATCGCCAACCCTGCCTCGGCCGCCATCTCGGTGACCGGCGCCGCCGATTATCGCGGCGCCGGTCACGCACAGGTCACCGCACGTTCACGCTCACCGACGCGTCGCCGCCGATCGTGAACGTGCACGACTTCGCCTTGTTCCCACCGCTCGAGCAGGCGCCCGACCAGATCGCGTCGCGACCGTTCGTGACGCTCAGCGTGATCGACGTCCCTGTGGTAAACGACCCGGACCCCGAGCTGCCGACGGAGACGTTGATGCCGGCGGGGCTCGATGTCACGCGTTCACCGCTCCGGCCCGTCGCGCTCACGGTCAGCGTCACCGTCTGACCTGGCGGCGGCGGTGGTGCAGCCGGCGGATTCACCGTCAGAGTCGACGTCCGCGTCACGCCGCCAAAGACGGCGGAGATCGTCGCCGCTGTCGCGGCGGTGACCGAGGTGGTGGTGATGGTGAACGACGCGGCCGTGGCTCCGGCGGGCACCGTGACGCTGGCCGCCGCCGGCACGCTCGCTGCGCCCGAGTTACTCGAGAGCGACACCAGCGCCCCTCCGGCCGGCGCGGCAGCGCTCAACGTCACCGTGCCAGTCGACGAAGTGCCGCCGACGACGCTCGCGGGACTGAGTGAGACCGCCGAGAGGGTTGGGCCGGTAGCTCCGGACGGGTTGATCGTGAGCGTCGCGCTTTGCGTGACGTTCTGATACGTGGCGGAGATGGCGACGCTCGTCGCGGCGGTGACCTGGGCGGCGTTGACGGTGAACGTGGCGCTTCTCAGGCCCGCCGGGACGACGACGCTGTTCGGCACGACGGCGAAGAGCGTATTGCTGCTCGCCAGCGCCACGACGGCGTTTCCGGTCGGCGCAGCCGAGGCCAAGGTCACCGTTGCGGTCGAGGAAGCGGGGCCGATCACGGTGCCTGGATTCAGCGTGACCGAGGAAACCGCGCTCGACACGATCAGAAACAGGTTCGTGGTGACGGTCGTGCCGGCTGCCGAAGCGGACACGGGAACCGCCGTCGTCTGCGTGACGGGTGCCGTCGTCGTGGTAAACGTCGCGCTCGTCTGACCGGCGGGCACGGTGACGCTTGCCGGGACCGTGGCGAGCGAGGTGTTGCCGCTCGAGAGTGTCACGACCGTTGAGCCGCCACCTGGTGCGGGACCACTCAACGTCACCGTACCCGTTGTGGTTTGGCCGCCCGGCACGTTGCCGGAGAACGAAACCTGGGCCAGCAGCGGAAACAGCGTCATGTCGACAGCCAGCGTTGCGCCACCGGACGCCGCCGAGATGCGCACATTGGTCGTCGCCGTCACCGCGCTCGTGCCGATCGCAAAAGACGCGCTTGTCTGACCCGCCGGCACGGTGACGCTCGCCGGCACGGTCGCAGGAACGGTCCCTGTGCCGCCGTTGGAGAACGCCTTCGACAGCGTGACGACGACGCCGCCTGAAGGAGCAGCCCCCGTCAACGTCACCGTACCGGTTGCAGGCGCTCCGCCGACGAGGCTGACCGGGTTGACCGACAACGCGCTGGGCGTGTTCGTTGCGCCGCCCGCCGTGATCAGCAGCAGAGCACTCTGGCCGGGACTGCCTGCCAGGTCCGCGAAGATGTTCATGTTGAACTGCGAGGTGACCGGCGACGTCGTGATGGTGAACGACGCGCTGGTCGCACCGGCCGGCACCGTCACGGTGGCCGGCATCTGTGCCACCGTCGTCGGCGCCGGCGTGGAGAGCGCGATCACGGTGGCGCCGCTCTGTGGCGCGCTCAGCGTCACAGTACCGGTTGCTCCATTGCCGCCGACAACGCTGGTCGGACTGACCGACACGCCGGAGAGCACGGGCGGCGGCGGGTTGGCCTTGACAGTCAGCACGTGGCTGAAGCTGTATCGCCCGTCGCTCATCGTGAGCGTGACGTCGGTGTCGGCCGCGGTCGATCGCGTCTGGATGATGGCCTGAAAGCCCAGCAGGTTCTGACTCGCCGGCGCGGTGAAGGTCTGCGTCGGCACGATGGCCGGGTGGCTGCTCGTCAGCGTGATCGTCGGTCCGCCGGCGCGCGAGAGCCCGCTGAGATCGATCCCCCCGATCGTGGTGTTACCGCCGGTGACGGGGTTGGAGCCGGTGATCTGGAAATCGCCGAGCGTCGGAATTGCCACCGCCGGCGGCGGGTCGGGCGGCAGCATCACCAGCCAGGCGTGTCCGGCCCGCCCGTTGGTGATCAGAAACGGGGGGATCGACGCGTTGAACCAGTATCCGACGACGTCTGAAAACTCGATCTTCGGCACCGACGACGTCCCCACATCGAAGGGCACGCTGGTCGCGTCGATTGGAAAGCTGATGCCGCCGGCGTGGGGGAAGAACGACGAGTCGAAGTTGGTGTCGATGACTCCGGGCACACCCTGCTCGAGATCCTGCGCGTGTCCTGCGGGTGCCTCGAGGACGATCGTCGCTGGGACACGGTCGCCGCTGAGGATGACATTGCGGCTGATCGACACCGAGTTCGGTCCGCTGGCGGCGCAGAAGTCGTTGAAGGTCGTTCCGGTCGGCGGCACTCGCTTGCAGCCCAGGCTGCATTCCTGCTGGAACGTGCAGCTTCCGAACCCGGTACCCTGTGCAGGCGAGCAGCGGTAGAGAATTCCTTCCTGTCCGTTGATGGGCGCGATGCCGCCGCACATCAACCCATCCCACTGAAATCGCGCGCCCGCCTGCGAGCCGCTCGAAAAATCTGCCGGCCGCGGTTGCGCCGTGACGCTGAGCGTCGCGCTGCGCGTCGTGCCGTTCGCCGACGCGCTGATCGTGACCGTGAAGCCGATGCCGCTGTACGCGCGATATCCGGCGTTGGTCCCGACGGTGAAGGTGGCCGTCGATTGACCGGCAGAAACAGTGACGCTCGGCAACGTCGCCGCCAGTTCGATCAGCGAGCTCGTGAGGGCGACGCCGGTTCCACCGGCTGGTGCCGCTGCACTGAGCGTCACCGTGCAGGTGGCCGAGCCGCCACTGCCGCCGGCGATCACCGACGGACTGCACGCCAACGAACTGGGGGTTTGTGCGGTAGCGCTCGTCGGGAGCAGCGCGAGCGCGAAACCGAGGCCGAAGGCACACCACGACCGTGCTGCTGCGCTTCTCGACACGAGACGCCTCCTGAGCACCGTGAGGTTGGGGGACCTCAGGGACCGCCGCCGGCGCGTGTGCAAACCTCCCGCCTTGGAGAACGGACGGGAATTTGGCGGTAACTAACGCCGTTCTTGGTGCCGAGTCGTCAGCGACGTGTGAGGCCGATCGTGTAGGACTCTCTGACTGTGTACTTATTGCGGTCGTACGACTGCGCGCGCGTCGATCGATCGATCGACGCACGCCGATCTATCGATCGATGTAGTCACCGCGCGAGTCGCCGAACGATCCGCGCGCTCACGGCTGAGGAGCGCGCGGCAGCGCGAATGCCGTCAGCGTGCTGCCAGCAGGCACGAGCAGATACTGCCGGCCGTCAAGCATGTAGGTCGTCCCCGCCGTGGAGCGCATCGACGAGCCAAGCTGGTAGTGCCACAGGTTCCGGCCGGTGCGCGACTCGAAGGCCATGATGTTGCCGTCGCCGTCGCCCGCGAACACCAGGCCCGACGCCGTCGACAGCACGCCGGAGCCGGAGACGGACGGATAGCGGAACTCCCATTTCACCGTCGCAGTGACCGGATCGATCGCGCGGAGCGCGCCGAAGTTCTTCTGATCGCGCGGGCGCGTCGTCCCGCCCGATTCGTACTGTTCGCCCGGCCGGAACTTCTGGTCGAATGCGAAGAAGTTCGCGCACGTCTCGCGCGCAGTGACGAAGAAGAGACGCTGCACCGGATCGTACGACGGCGACATGAAGTTGGTGCCGCCGCCGAGATCCGGACAGGTCTTGGTGCCGTCTTCGTCCGGCAGATGTCCCGGCAGCAGCATCGGACGTCCGTCCGGCCCGATCTCCTTTGCCCACGTGGTCTCGACGAACGGCTTCGCGACGATCACTTTGCCGGTGGTGCGGTCGAGCGTGTAGAAGAAGCCGTTGCGGTTCGCGAACATGATCACCTTGCGGGTCTGGCCGTTGATCGGCACGTCGGCAAGGACCGGCACCTGCGTGGAGTCCCAGTCGTGGACGTCGTGCGGAGTGAACTGATAGTGCCAGCCGAGCTTGCCGGTGTCGACGTCGAGCGCGACCACCGACGCGGTGTACAGATTGTCGCCTTCGCGCACGTTGCTGTAGTAGTCCGGCCCGGGATTGCCGGTCCCGAAGAACAGCAGATTCTGCTGCGGGTCGTAGGTGCCGGTCACCCAGATCGATCCGCCACCGCGCATATAGGCGTCGGAGTTGGGCGGCCACGTCCGCCCGCCGATCGGATCGTCCGGGGACGCGACGGTAAAGAAGCGCCACGCGCGCTTGCCGGTCTGCGCGTCGTAGGCGTCGATGAACCCGCGGATGCCGAACTCGGCGCCGGCGATGCCGACGATCACCTTGTCCTTCACGACGAGCGGCGCGACCGTTGCGGAGTAGCCCACCTTGTAATCCGCGAGCTCGACATCCCACAGCACGCCGCCGGTCTTCATGTCGAGCGCGAGCAGGTGGGCGTCGATCGTCGCCATGAAGAGGCGATCGCCGAGCACCCCGAAGCCGCGGTTCGGCGCGCCGCAGCACAGGTGCATGTCCTCGGGCAGCGTGCGTCGGTAGCGCCAGATCGTCCGGCCCGAGCGCGCGTCGATCGCCCAGGCGTTGTTGTTGAATCCGGTCGCGTAGATGACGCCGTCGATCACGATCGGCGTGGTTTGAAAGCTGCCGAGCGCGCCGGTCTGGAACGTCCACTGCGCCGACAGTTGCCCGACGTTCTGCGGCGTGACCTGGGTGAGCGGGCTGTGGCGGTGGCCGTTGTAGTCGCCGCCATAGGTGAGCCACTTGCCCGGGTCCTTCAGACCGTCGGCGATGTCCTGCGGCACGACCTGCGGCCCGCCGGTCTGCGCGGAGAGGACCGCCGATCCGAAGACGACGAGCACCAGCAGAGCGCGCATGGATTCCTCCTCAGCGAGCCGCCGTATCGGCGCCGCGCAACGACGTCAGGTAGCCGACGAGATCGTTCAGGTCGCTGTCGCTCAGGCGTTGCGCACTGAACACCGGCATCAGCGATTCCTTCTCGTAGATCACTTCCTTCAGATCCGCCTTCAGGTAGCCCTGGATCCGCTCCCGCTGGTCCATCACCTGGATGGAGAAGACGTCCTCGTTCTTCTTCACACCACGGAGCCGCTGGCCGTCTTTCATGACCAGCGTCACCGTCTCGAAGGTCGGCGCCATCCACTCCGACGGCGTGCGAATCTCGCGGACGAGCGCGGCCCGCGATCGGGCGACGCCGATGCGCGTCAGATCCGGGCCGATGCGCCCGCCGGTCAGCCCGACGCGATGGCAGCTCCGGCACTGCGCCGCAAAGATGTGCGCGCCGTTGTCCAGGTTTCCGCTGGCAGTCTCTGCCGGCGCCATGGTCCCGAGGTTGCGCAGGTACGCGATCGTCAGCAGCAGCTCGTCGTCCGACGCCTGGCTGGGCGGCATGTCGGTGCCCGGGACGCCTTTGCGTATCGTGTTGAACAGCCGCTCGTCGGTCATGTCGCCGCCGGCGAGGAGCGCAGTGAGATCCGGGCCGCGATATCCCTTCGCATCCAGCCCGTGACAGTCGGCGCACCGCACGCGGTACATCGTCATGCCGCTGCGGATCGCTTCGCGGTTGCCGAGGTGCGGATTGTTCTTCGCAGGGTTCGCCGCCGGCGGCTCCTGCGCCTGTCCGGAGGCGCTGACGGCGACGAGAATGGGCAGCAGCCAGCGTGCGGGTGACATGCGCGGCATTGTAGCCCTCCGTCCCTCGCGCGGGCGCGAAGTTTTCACTGTCATTCTCCACGGGAGATCGAAGTCCGGCGGGTCACCGGATCCCCGCAGCAGTAGCGCATCGTTCCTGCGGGAACGAAGAGCAGAACGCCCATGGCGAGGGCGAGGACGGCGAGCGCGAACCATGCCCGCGCACTCAGGCTCATCGTCGACGGCGCAGTCGATGATCGAGCGCTCGCGTGAAACGCCCGATCAGGCGTGACGCTCGATCAACGTGTCGCGAAACGCGTCCGCCGCGCGGGGGGACTCGCGAGGCAGATCGCCGGTATCGTCGCGCAGGTACTTCCAGTAGTTGCGGTTGATCGAGGCGAGCAGCTCGGCGCGCGTCTTGATCGCCAGCGGGCGCCCCTTGTACAGGCGCCGCGTCGCATACATCAGCGCCTCCGGCAACACGCCGGAGAACATGAGCAGCGGCCAGGTGAAGTTGCGGCCGTTGGTCTTCCGCAGCTTCGTCAGCCAGAGGAAAAACGCGCCGAGCTTGAACGACAGCGGCCCCCACCAGCTGTACAGGCCGTATCGGATGTTCAGCTTCCAGCACCGCATGATCAGCTGCCACTGCAGCGCGGTCAGGCGGCGCGTCTCCGTGACGCCGCGGTCGTGCTCCATGCGGGTTCCATGGAGCGGTGTGAACACGGATGGCACCAGGAAGCCGAACAGGCCGCGCCGCTCCATCTCGTACACGAGGTCGAGCGTCGCCTTGACGTCGTCGTCGGTCTCGCCCGGGTTGCCGATCATGATCGTCAACATCGGGAACCAGTTCTCACGATTGAGGATCTCCAGCCCGCGGATGACGACGCTCGGCCAGTCCTCGATCTTGAACGGCACGCCTTTGCTCGGCATCATCTGCTTCGCCATCCGCACCGAGCCGGTCTCGAGCCCGATCAGCGGCACCAGGGACTTGCCGTGCGGCGCCGTGCTCAGGCGCTTGAGGTGGATGGGACTCTTGGGCAGCAGGAGCTCCGAGAGGCTGCGGATCAGAACGGGGTCGACGACCGCCGGCGCCATCGTCGCGTGGAGGAGGACGTGGTCGGTGACGCCAGGGGTGTTCACGACGTCGGCGTACAGGTCGAGGAGCGCCTCGCGGTTCGGGAAAAAGAACGGCGTGCTGGTGTGAATCTGCCCCCAGATGAACATGTCTTCGCTGGCCAGCGAGATCTGATGATTGCCGTTGGCGACATTGGAGCGGACGGCGTTCATGATCGTCTTCTTCGGCATTCCCAGCTGCGGATTCAGGTCGGGGACGCAGAATTGGCAGCGCCGGCCGCAGCCGGTCGTCATCTCGATGACTCCGAACGTGGTCGGCCGGTCCGGGACGACGATGCCGTTCGCATCCGCCGGATGGCCGGCCGTGACGGTGAGCGGGATCGCGTCGCCGCGGATCGCCTGGCGAAACAGCGCGATCGTCTCTGGCGATTCACTCCTTCCGTCGACGATGCAGTCGATGCCCAGCTCACGCGCCGACTGCGTCTCGGTGATCTGCCAGCCTCCCGATCCACCGACGATCACTTTGAAGGCCGCGCGATACGGGTTCTGCCGGAGGTCGGCGAAGAGCTGTCCCGCGTAGTGCGCGTTGATCGGTTCGCGGGAGCTCCCGAAGATCGACGTGTAGACGCCGGCCGCGAACGTCGTGCCGAGCGGATTATGCGTGGACACCGCAACCGTCCGCGTCGCCGGTCCGATGAAGCGATGCAGGTCGCCGGGGTAGCAGACCACGACGTTGTCTGGTCCGAACTCATCGGCCAGGACGCGCTCGAGCACTCGCAGGCCCGCCGGCGCCCGCATCGCCGAACCGTCCTCGAATCGCTTGACGTTTCTCCACTCGGGATATTTTCGGTTGATGACCCCCTCCATCCAGATCGGCATCGACGCCATCCCCATCTGGATGAAGTAGCCGGCGTGATCGATCATCTCGGTGAGCGGAGCGGTGAGGACGATCTGTTTGCTGCGGTCCATGCGCTGTACCTCGCGCTGCAATGGTTGGGACGGCGTCCGCAGGGTCGAACGGATGAGCCATGGGCCCATGGCGCTCAGCCGGCGATTATAGCGATGAAAACTTTCAAGCGGCTCGAATTCCGGGTGACGCGCGTCGGGCCCGTCCAGACGGCCCCTGACGACCGTTCGTTTCTGGAATGCGCCATGTCGATCGGTGTCGTCGCCTTCTGGGGTGACGGCGATTCGATGATCAACATCGAAGGGATCGAGGCGAAGCGCCCATTAGCAAGGCATAAAACGCGCTCTCTTGACGACTCCTTCACGCGAGCATCGTACGATGGGGGACTCGCGATGAGATCGAGAAAGGCCCGGGGCGGCGCGATCCTGATCGGATTGCTGGCGGCGTTGATTGGCCGCATCGCTGTCGATCCGTCCCCGGTCCGGCTGCATACGCGGGACACGAACCGCGACGGCCGCCCGGACGTGTGGCAGTACTACGACAACGCCGGCGTGCTGCTCCGCGTGAACGTCGACACCAACTTCGACGGCCGCTCGGACGTTCAGGAGTCGTACCGAGACGGCCACCTCATCCGCCGAGAGTCCGATCGAAATTTCGACGATCGCATCGATCGGATCGACGACTTCGACGCGACCACCGGCGTTCGCACGCGATCCGTCGTCGACACCGACTTCAACGGCCGTGCCGACCTGCTGGTTCTGCTCGCGGACGGCCAGCCGGTGTATTCGCGGCGAGCCACGGATCTCGAGCCGGTGCCGGCCGGCGCCGCGCAGACCGTCGAACGAGAGTCCGACGACCTGCTGCTGGCGCTCGACGATCCGTTTTCGTCTGCGCCGCACATGCGCTCCGAGCCGCCGCGTCCGAGGACAGCGGTTCGCTGTGCGGAAACTCGCTGGACGCTCACGGCGCCGCCGCACGCGACGGCGGCGCTGGTCCCCGAGCGCATGCTGCATTCGGCAGTACAGCCCGTCCTGTTGGTCGATCGCTCCCTCCAAACCGTTCGCGGACCGCCGCTCGCCAGCCTCTAGCTTTCAGATTTGATACCGGGTCGCGACCGCGCTGATTGACAGCGCGCTGCGCACGCACGCAGTCAGTTCCAGGATCCGCCAGGACCGGATTTGGGAGGAGTATGGCCGTTCATCGTCGTTGTCACGGGTGTTCGCTGGTGCTGATCCCGCTTGTGCTCTTCGGCGCAGGACTCTCGTCGTCTTGTGTCGGCTCGCGCGCCGAGGCCGGCGTGGCGCCGCCGGTGACGGTCGAGAGCGCCGACGATGCCAATGCCGTGGCGGTGCCGCATCCGGAGCAGTTCCCGCTCGCGACAGCGGAGGCGCGGGAGGTGCATTCGGAGCTCCAGGCCCCGGGCGTCGTCGCCACTGACGTCAGCCGCACGGTCCCGGTGCTGTCGCTGGCGGGCGGACGGGTCGTCGACGTACGCGTGAGGCTGGGCGACGCCGTCAGGAAGGACCAGGTGCTCATGACGCTTCAGAGCCCTGACGTCTCGCAGGCGCGCGCCGACATGAAGAAGATCGAGGCCGATGCCGCGTTCGCGCGCCGGGCGCTCGATCGCGCGAAGGCGCTCAGCGAGCACGAAGCGCTCGCGGCCAAGGATCTCGAGGCCGCGGTGAACGCCGATGCGAGGGCCCAGGCGGACCTCACGACGGCACGCGAGCGCCTGCAGCTGCTGACGGGAAGCACCGCCGACTCGGGATCGCCGGTAGTCACGCTGAGGGCGCCGGTCTCCGGGGTGATTGTCGAGCAGAACGTCACGGCCAGCGGCGGCGTCCGATCGCTGGACAGCTCGCCGAACCTGTTCACGATCGCCGACCTCTCGCACGTCTGGATCCTGTGCGACGTCAACGAGAACAACCTGGCCGACGTCAACGCGGGCGATGACGCCACGCTGATCCTGAACGCGTATCCTCGTCAGCCGCGTCATGCCCGTGTGACGAACATCAGCCACGTGCTCGACCCGGCGACGCGCACGGCAAAGGTGAGGCTCGAGCTGGCGAATCCTGATGGCTCGCTGCGCCCGGGCATGTTCGCCACGGTCACGTTCACGTCGCAGCAGGCACAAACCGTCACCGTGGTCCCGAGTACCGCGGTCATCCGCATGCACGACAAGGACTGGGTGTTCGAACCGGGCGATCGAGCGGGCTTTCGCCGTGTCGAAATCCGGGCCGGGCGCGATCAGCAGGGGATACACGAAGTGCTGTCCGGGGTGCGTCCAGGCGACCGCGTGGTGAAGAACGCCCTTCAACTCGCCAGCGCGGCGGACCAGCCATGATCCAGGCGCTCGTCGATGCCGCGCTCGAGCGGAAGGTGCTCGTGCTGGCGCTCGGATTGATGCTGTTCGTGTGGGGGATTCTCTCGTTCCGATCGCTGCCGGTCGAAGCGTATCCCGACGTCGCCAACAACTGGGTCCAGATCATCACGCAGTGGCCGGGGCGCGCCGGCGAAGAAATCGAGCAGCAGGTCACGATCCCAATCGAAGTGCAGATGAACGGGATTGCGCATCTCAGCAACCTGCGATCGATTTCGGTGTTCGGGCTGTCGGTGGTGACGCTGGTCTTCGACGACGATTCGGACAACCTGGTCAACCGGCAGCAGGCGCTCGAGCGGTTGTCGCAGGTGAATCTGCCGCCCAACGTGAATCCGCAGCTCGGGCCGGATTACAGCCCGGTCGGCCAGATCTACTTCTACACGCTGGTCAGCACGAATCCGCAGTACGACCTGATGGAGTTGAAATCGCTCGAGGACTGGTTCCTCGTCAAGCAGCTCAAGTCGGTCCCCAACGTCGTCGACGTGGTGAGCTTCGGCGGCCTGACGCGCGAGTACCAAGTACAGGTCGATCCCAGCAAGCTGATCAGCTACGGCCTCAGCATCGGCCAGGTGGAGCAGGCGCTGACCGCGAACAACGTCAACGCCGGCGGCAGCTTCATCGAGGAGGGGCAGCAGGCGATCACCATCCGCGCGGTCGGCCTGATGAAAGACACGCGCGACATCGGCGCGACGCTGCTCAGGGTTCAAGGCGGCACGCCGGTCTACGTCCGCGACGTCGCCTCGATCGAGCAGGGTGCGAAGATTCGGCTCGGCCAGATCGGCAAGGCGATCCACCACGAGCAGGGGCGCGTCGTCGATCGCGACGACGTCGTCGAGGGGATCGTGCTGCTGCGGAAGTCGGCCGATCCGGATCCGACCCTGGCAGCGCTGCACGACAAGATCCGGGAGCTCAACGATCATCTGTTGCCGCAGGGAGTGAAAATCGTCGCGCACCTCGATCGGGCCGACCTCGTCGGCCTCACCACGCACACGGTCCTTCACAATCTCACCGAGGGCATCCTGCTCGTGGTCGGCGTGCTGTTCCTGTTTCTGGGCAACGTGCCGGGCGCGGTGATCGTCGCGATCACGATTCCGTTTTCGCTGCTGTTCGCGTCGATCCTGCTCGACCTTCGACATATTCCCGCCAACCTGCTGTCGCTGGGCGCGCTCGACTTCGGCATGGTCGTGCACGGAGCGGTGGTGATGGTCGAGAACATCCTGCGATTCCTCGGCCTGCCGAATCCGGCCGGCCGATCCACGGAGCAACGGATTCGCGCCGCGGCCCACGAAGTGCAGCGGCCGGTCTTCTATTCCGTCGCGATCATCATCACCGCGTATGTGCCGATCTTCACGCTGCAGCGTGTCGAGGGGCGGCTGTTCCGGCCGATGGCGTGGACAGTCGCCTTTGCGCTGCTCGGCTCCCTTGTCTACGCCATGCTCCTCGCCCCCGTGGTGAGCAGCTTCGTCTACAGGCATGGCGCGCGCGAATGGCACAACCCGGTGTTTGGCTGGATTAGTGACCGCTACCGCAAGGCGCTGCAGGCGGCGGTTGCGCACCGCTTCGTGACGATCGGCGTCTGGCTGCTGCTGCTCGGCCTGAGCGCATCCCTGGCGCTGACCGGCGCGATCGGCTCCGAATTCCTGCCGCACCTCGACGAGGGCGCGATCTGGGCGCGCGGAACGCTGCCGCCGAGTACCGGCCCGCTCGAGGGTGAACGCGTCACCAGGGACGCGCGGCTGGCCTTCGCAAAGTTTCCCGAGGTGACGCAGGTCGTGAGCCAGGTGGGAAGGCCGGACGATGGCACCGACACGGCGGGCTTCTTCAACACCGAGTACTTCGTCGATCTCAAGCCGCACGATCAATGGCGTCCCCAGTTCCAGTCGAAGGAGGCGCTGATTGCCGCGATGGACGAGGAGGTCGAGAAGATCCCCGGTGTGCTGTGGAACTTCTCGCAGCCGATCGCCGACAACATGGAAGAGGCGATGAGCGGCGTCAAGGGCGAACTGGCGATCAAGGTGTTCGGCACCGACCTCAGGGCGCTGGAGCGCCTCGCCGACCAGATCGTGGCGGTGATGCGGCACGTGCGCGGCGTGCAGGATCTCGGCGTGTTCCGCGTCATCGGCCAGCCGAACCTCAATCTCGTCGTCGATCGCGCGAAGGCCGATCGATTCGGCATCAACGTCGCCGACGTCCAGGACGCGATCGAGACGGCGGTCGGCGGCAAGGCGGTGAGCCAGATCCTCGACGGCGAACAGCGTTACGACCTGGTGGTCCGCTATGCGCCGCAGTACCGTCAGACGATCGAAGAGGTCGAGAACATCCGGATGCTGGCGCCGTCCGGCGAGCGCGTCTCGCTCGGTCAGCTGTGTTCCTCCAAGATCGAGGACGGCGCCTCGATGATCTATCGCGAAGCCAACTCGCGCTACATCGCCATCAAGTACAGCGTCCGCGGCTACGACCTCGGCAGCACCGTTGCCGAGGCGATGCGCTCGGTCAACACCCGGGTCACGCTTCCGACCGGGTATCACATCGACTGGGCCGGCGAGTTCGAGAGCCAGCAGCGCAGCCAGCGTCGGCTCGCGCTGATCGTGCCGATCACGATCGTCGTGATCCTCTTCATCCTCTACTCGGCGTTCGATTCGTTGAAGTGGGCGACGCTGATCCTGTTGAACGTGGCGATCGCGCCGATCGGCGGCCTGTTCGCCCTGTACCTGACCGGCACGCATTTCAGCGTGTCGTCGGGCATCGGCTTTCTCGCGCTGTTCGGCGTGTCGGTGCAGGTCGGCGTGATCCTGATCGAGTACATCAATCAGCTGCGCGCCGCAGGGCACCCGTTGCGCGAGGCGGTGATCGAGGGTTCGGTGGCCCGCTTGCGTCCGATCATGATGACCATGCTGGTGGCGGCGCTCGGCCTGGTGCCGGCGGCGCTCTCGCACGGCATCGGATCCGATTCGCAGCGTCCGTTTGCGATCGTCATCGTCGGTGGCCTGATGGCCGCGCTGCCACTGGCGGTGTTCCTGCTGCCCACGCTCTACGTCTGGCTTGCAGGACGGGCGGACTCGTCAACCGGCCGGACGTCGCCGGTTCCGTATGAGTAAGGTCACGAGGGCTCAGACATGATGGCGTGGCGGCGTACACGATTGGGTCGGGTCGCGGTCGTCGGCGGGTGGTTGCTGTCGGCGGTCACGACAGCGACCGCGCAGAACCTGCGTCTGCCCCCGGCGTCGGTGCCTGGCGAACTGACGCTCGCGGAGGCGGAACGGCTGCTGGTCGAACGAAACGTGGCGGTGGCGGCCACGCGATATCAGCTCACGGCCGCACAGGCCTCGCGGCTGATCGCCGGTTACAAGCCGAATCCGACGCTTCAACTCGGAGCCGAGCAGTTCCCGATTGCATCCGATCAATCCGCGCCGCGCTTCTTCACCACCGACTCCAACGCGGGCGCCCAGCCAACCTACACCGTGCAGGTGTCGAAGACGTTCGAGCGCGGGCAGAAGCGTGAGTTCCGGATCGCGCAGGCGGAGGCGACCGTCGAGGCCGCGGAGTTTCTCGTCCGCGACACGATCCGGCAGCAGCTGTTCCAGTTGCGCCAGGCGTTCGGCGCCGCGATGCTGGCGCGCGAGAATCTCCGGCTCGCACAGCAGATCGACGGGCAGTATCAGCGCTCCGAGCAGCTGACCGTCGTCAAGACGGAGGCGGGCGATCTGCCGGCGCTGGAGCTGTATCGCATCCGCGCCGGGCGGCTGCCGTATCAGCAGGCGGTCATCGATGCGACCGCCACATATCAGCAGGCCGTCAGGGACATCCTGAACGTCCTGAACGTGTCAGAGGCCGACGTGAGCAGTCCCGCAGTCGCGATGACGGTTGCGCAGGTGTCGCCGCGGCTTTCCCAGACCTCGCGGCCGCCACTTCTCGTCAGCGGCGACTTTCTCGATCGGACGCTCACGAAATCGCTCGACGAGCTCACCCGACAGAGTCTGGAGCTTCGCCCGGACGTTCAGCTGGCGAAGCAGAATCTCATCGCGGCGGAACGCGGGGTCGATCTCGCGAAGGCGCAGCGGTCGCGCGATGTGACGGCCAGCGTCGAATACCAGCGTGTCGGCAGCGACCATGCGGTCGGCGTCCTCACCGGCGTACCGCTCTTCGTCTACAACAACCAGCTGGCGGGCATCACCCAGGCCGAAGCCCAGCGCAACGCCGCCGAGGCGTTGCTGCGCCAAGCCGAACGGCAGGCGACTACCGACGTGGCCAAGGGCTACGCTGCCTACGTCGCGGCCCGCCAGTCGATGGCGCTGTACAGCGGCGAGAACCTGATCCAGGTCCAGAGGGTCCAGGACATCACCACGTTCAGTTTCCAGCAGGGAGGCGCCAGCCTGTTCGAGCTGCTCGAGATCCAGCGAAACACGCAGCAGGCGTTCGTCGCGTACAACCAGACGCGCGCGAACTACCAGCTGAGCCTCTGGCAACTCGAGCAAGCCGTCGGCGGTTCGATCTTTTAGCGGAGTGCTTTTCCGGCGAGCACCCGGTGGGGCTGTTCGCGGACAGGACGCGCCATGAGCCATTTCTGAACGCGCCGTTAGGCTAGTACAGAGGAGATCTCTCCGAGGGCGCACGCCGTCCGCCCGACGCTAGTGACGATGCGCCTCCGGCATGCCGAGCCGGTTGACCGTGTCGCCTTCGAAATCGAACTCGATCAGCACGACCGGCTCCTTGCCGACCACCCATCCGTCGTGGCCGGGCTCGATCGCGACGAACTGCGGCGCCTTGTGCTCGACGACACATCCATCCGCGTACTCGATGTGGATTTCACCGCGCGCGAGGAATCCGACGTGCGCGTGCATGCACAGATCCGTGCCGACGACCGGCTTCATGTCGGTCGACCAGCGGAATCCCGCGGGGTAGATCATGCGCTTGACGCGCGCGCCGCCGGCGCGCCCGACGTCCAGTCGAACGTGGCCGACGTAGCGGTGGGTCGCGCCTTTCACGGCGGCGAGCAGGGGATCGGTCGCCGCCGGGCGCTTGCGTGCCGCCTTGCTCCTGGCAACTTTCCTGGCTGCTCGCTTCTTCTTTGCCACGGTGCCTCGCTCTCACGCGCATTCTCTCACGGGGCGTCCGACGGAGCGCCGGTAAACCGTTCGATGTGACCGCGTCCCCACGCCCGCACGGTCTCGGCGATCGGCACGAGCGAACGTCCGTATTCGGTCAGCGAATACAGGACCGGGGCCGGCACGCGGCCCGTGCGGCGCTGGTCCACGATTGCGTCGGCCTTCAACTCGCGCAGCTGTTCGGTCAGGACCTTGGTCGAGATGCGCGGCATCAGGCGTCGGAGCTCCAGGAACTGGCGCGGCGAGCCGGCCAGCCAGTAGACGATGATGAGCTTCCACTTGCCGCCCATCGCCGCAAGCGCGGCGGTCAACGGGCAATCGCTCAGCGGATTCGGTCTTCGTGTGCGGGGGACGGTTACCCCCGGGTTCCTTCTAGCGGTCAAGGCGTTCGTCCACTACGATGCCGATGGGAGTCGACGGCGATTATGCGGCCCCGCTTCGGGCTGCTGGAGAGTCTCGGAGGGCACGCGTGATCATCGAGATGCGCACGTATCACACGAAGCCGGGCCTGCGGAGCTCCTTCCTGGAGATCTTCCGCTCGAAGTCAATCCCCGCGCACCACGACATCGGGATGAAAATCCTCGGCCCGTTTCTCTCCGTCGAGGATCCGGACACCTTCTTCTTCATGCGCGGCTTTCCCGACCTCCCGTCGCGCGAGCCGATGAAAGCGAAATTCTACGAAGGGTCGCTGTGGAAAAGCGAGCTGGAGCGCGTACTGATCCCGATGTTGGACCGGTACGACGTCGTGCTCGTCGACGACGCCGACGGCCTCATCCGCTGGTAAATCCCAGGTTCGAAAAAGTTCTAAGGTTCTAAGGTTCTCGGTTCACGGTTCTAGGTTCTGGGTTTCTGGTCTGCTGAACCGCGAACCCGGAACCAAGAACCTTGAACCTTAGAACTCTAGAACTCTAGAACTCTAGAACCCTAGAACCTCTGCTTCACGGCGAAAGCGCGGCCTGCGGCTGGGGCGCCGTCGTCTGCCGGTGCCGGTGCCAGTGCCGGCCGATTCGTGTACTATGAGCCGCGGTTCGGCTCCGCCCGGCTGAACGCCTGAACAACCGGTCTCGCGTGACGCAGGGGAGCGCATGGAGAGTCGGTCGGCAACGCTATGCGTCCTGGTCGCCGCCGGCGCGTTGGCGGCCACCTTGAGGGTCACCGTCGGCGCCGAGACACCAGGCGCGACTGCGCGCATCGGCACTCCTGCAGCCACCGGCGTAACCGCCGTCGACCGTGCCCGTCGTGCGGGCGCCGCGCCGGGGGATCCGACCGCCGCCGCGACACATCGCGCGGTGCTCGATCAATACTGCGTCACCTGCCACAGCGACCGCGCAAAGACCGCGAACCTGTCGCTCGAGAAGCTCGATCTCGGGGCGGCCGGCGATCATCCGGAGGTGTGGGAGCGCGTCGTCCGGAAGCTGCGCGCCGGCGTGATGCCGCCTCCCGACGTCAGGCGGCCGCCGCTGCCGCAATATGAGGCGCTGCGCGACTGGCTGGAATCGGAGATCGATCGCAAGGCCGCCAGTCGCGTCAACCCGGGGGCGGTCGTGCTGCACCGCTTGAACCGCACCGAGTACGCCAACGTGATCCGCGACCTGCTGGATCTCGACGTCGATGTCGCGTCGTTGTTGCCGGCGGACGACTCGGCGCACGGCTTCGACAACGTCGCCGGCTCGCTGACGATCTCTCCGACGCTGCTCGAGGCGTACACGACCGCGGCCGCACGTGTCTCGCGCATGGCGGTCGGTTTCTGGAAAACTCCGACCGAGCAGACGTATCTCGCGCCCGGCGACACGTCGCAGAACCACCACGTCGAGGGCATGCCGCTCGGCACCCGCGGCGGCATGATCGTCCACCACACCTTTCCGGCCGACGGCGAGTACAAGTTCTCGATTCAGAACTTCGGCATCGGCAGCTTCATCCCCGGCGAGCAGCTCGAGCTCGTGATCGACGACGAGCGGGCGCACCTGTTCAAGTACGAAGGCGTGGGTTTGACCCAGGGCATGGCAGGCGATGCCGGCGACGGGATCCTCGAGGTGACGGTCCCGGTCAAGGCGGGCTCGCGGACAGTCGGCGCGACCTTCGTCGCGACCAACAACCGCCCGAGCCTCGACCTGATCCGGCAGTACGATCGCAAGTCGCTCGAGAACAACAGCATCCCGCAGCTGCAGTACTACCCGGCGATCGGCTTCCTGCGCATTCAGGGTCCGTTCACGCCGATGCGCCCGACCGACTCGCGCAGCCGGCGCAAGGTATTCACGTGCCGGCCGTCCGCGCCGAGCCGCGAGGAAGCGTGCGCGAAGACGATCCTGACGACGCTCGCGCGGCACGCGTATCGCCGGCCTCCGACGCCGGGCGATCTCGAGACGCTGATGACGTTCTTCCTCGAAGGGCGGCGCACCGGATTCGACGACGGCATCGAGCTCGCGCTGCGTCGCCTGCTGGCGAGCCCGCAGTTCCTCGTGCGCGCCGAGCGGGAGCCGGCCAGCGTCGCGGCAGGCATTCCGTACCGCATCACCGACCTCGAGCTCGCGTCGCGGCTGTCGTTCTTCCTGTGGAGCAGCATCCCGGACGACGAACTGATCGGTCTGGCGAGCCAGGGACGGCTCAGCAACGCGAAAGTGCTGGAACAGCAGGTGCGGCGGATGATCGCCGACCCGCGCTCGGACACGCTCGTCACGAATTTCGGCGCGCAATTCCTGTACTTGCGCAATCTCCCCACCACGGCGCCCGATGGCGTGTTCTATCCGGATTGGGACGACGAGCTCCGGCAGGCGTTCGGGCGCGAGATGGAGCTGTTCTTCGAGAGCATCATTCGCGAAGATCGCGATGTCGTCGATCTGTTGACTGCCGACGATACATTCGTCAACGAGCGGCTGGCGAAGCACTACGGCATCCCGAACGTCTACGGCTCGCACTTCCGGCGCGTGACGCTCGGACCGGCGCTCGACGCGCGTCGCGGCGTGCTCGGGAAGGGCAGTTTTCTCGCGGTAACCTTTACGCAGAATTTCAGGACGTCGCCGGTCAAGCGCGGCGTCTGGGTGCTCGAAAACATTCTCGGCACGCCGCCGCCCGAGCCTCCGCCGAACGTGCCGGCGCTCGAGGACTCCGCCGACAAGTCCGGCAAGGTGCTGACCCTGCGCGACCAGATGACCGTGCATCGCAGGAACCCGCCCTGCGCCGGCTGCCACAAGATCATGGACCCGATCGGCTTCGCGCTCGAGAACTTCGACGCCGACGGCAAGTGGCGCACCAGGCAGGGCGGTGAGGGCGGCCCGCCGCTCGACGCGTCGGTGCGACTCTACGACGGTCAGGACGTCAACGGACCGTCCGAGCTGCGGCAGGCGCTGTTGCGCTACGAGCCGCAGTTCGTGCGCATGGTGATCGAGAAGATGATGACGTATGCGCTCGGACGCGGCGTCGAGGTGGCGGACATGCCCACGGTGCGGTCGATTGCGCGCGACGCCGCGAAAGACCACAACCGCTTCTCGTCGATCGTGCTTGGCGTCGTCAGGAGTCCGCAGTTCCAGATGCGCGTGAGAGCGAAACCGGCTGCGGCGGCCACTCATTGAGCCGGCGCGATCTCACGCGCGGCTGAGGAGACGGTTGCGATGTTCATCACCAAGCGGCACATTCCCCGACGGACGTTCCTGCGCGGCGCCGGCGTGACGCTCGCGCTGCCGCTCCTCGAATCGATGGTGCCGGCGCTGACGCCTCTGCGATTGACCGCCGCGGCGCCGGTAAAGCGCTTCGTCGGCATCTGGCACCCGCATGGCGCGGCGCCCGGGTACTGGAGTCCGGTGCAGGAAGGGCGCGATTTCGAGTTCTCGTTCATCACCAGGCCGCTGGAGCCGTTCCGCGATCGAGTCGTGCTGATCAGCGGGCTCGACATGCCCGAGGCGACGGCGACCGACGACGAGCCGGGCGGCGATCATGCCCGCGGTGCAGTGCTGCTGTCGGGGGCGCGGCCGCGGCGCAACGCGGTCAGTCCGTTCCTCGGGACGACCGTCGATCAGACGATCGCGAGCAAGTACGGCCAGGACACGATTCTCCCGTCGATTCAGCTCGGTGTGGAGGACACCGGCAACTTCGGGAACTGCAACTGGGGTTACAGCTGTGCGTACACGAACTCGATCTCGTGGTCGTCGCCCACGCAGCCGCTGCCGACGCAGGTCAATCCGCGGGTCGTCTTCGAGCGGATGTTCGGCGACGGCGAGAGCAGCCAGGAGCGTCTCGCCGGCCGGAAGACCAACGCCAGCATTCTCGATTCGGTGACGCGCGAGCTCGCATCGTTCAAGAAGCAGCTCGGGGCGGGAGATCAGGCGCGGGTCGACACCTATCTCGAGAACATCAGCGAGCTCGAGCGGCGCATCGCCATCGCCACGCGCAACTCGACGAAGGAGTTCACCGCGGACGTCCCGTTCGGCCTGCCCGACAACAAGCACGTGCATTTCCGGCTGATGTACGACCTGATCGCGCTGGCGTTCGAAGGTGACATCACGCGCGTCGCGACGTTCATGCTCGGCCGCGACTTGAGCGGCACGACGTTCCCCGAATCAGGCTTCAACGGCGGCTGGCACGCGACGTCGCATCATGGCGACAAGCCGGAGAACGTCGCCAACTACGCCAAGGTGAACCGCTACCACGTCCAGAACCTGGCGTATTTCTGCGAGAAGCTGCGGACCATTCCGCACGGCGACGGGACGGTGCTCGACCACGCGCTGATCTACAAGGGCAGCAACATGGGCAACTCGCACCGGCACGCGCACGAAAAGGTGCCGGTGATCCTGGTCGGCGGCATCGACGGCACGTTCAAGGGCAACCGGCACCTGGTGTTCCCCGACAACACGCAGCGCACGTCGAACATGCTGCTCAGCATCCTGCACCTCTACGGCATCGAGTTCGACAGGATCGGCACCAGCACCGGCCCGCTGCCGTACCTCGAAATCGTGTGACCCGCGGATCATCGCGGAGATTGATGTGATGAAGAGCGCAGGTCGCGGCGGCGCGGCATCGTGGCTGGCGGCGGTCGTCGTCGTGGCCGGCACGGTCCCGGCCGCCGCGCAGTTTCTCAGCAAGCCGACGCGGCCCCAGGTCGAGACGCCGCACGGGCCGGTGCGGCAGATCATCCTGAAGCACTGCAGTTCGTGCCACGGGATCGACGATTACGCCTACAACGCGCTGGACCGCGCCGGCTGGAACGCGCTGCTCGAGCGCAAGCACACCGACTTGAAGGCGCTCGTCGCGGACAGCGATCGCGAGGTGCTGCTCGATTGGGTCGTCGCGAAATTCGGTCCGGGCACGAAGCCGTTTCCGCGCGCGTACGTGCCGCCCGAGATCACCACGTTCTTCAGCGACGCCGAAGCGCAGGCGCTGATGACGCGCGCGTGCACGTCGTGCCACGCCATCGACAAGGTCAACGCGGCGCGGTACAGCCCCGATCGCTGGCGCGTCGTCACCGTGGACATGCGCGAGCGCGGCGCCGGCATCTCAGACGAGGAGCTCGAGCGGCTCGTCGAGTGGCTCGGGCGCGTCAAGGGGACGAACCCGAACCAATGACCGGCCGCGCGACCGCAGTCGTGCTCGCGACGCTCCTCAGCGCGGCACCCGGATATCAACCCGGCGCCGCCGCAGGAACGCAGGCTGCGCCAGGCGCCGAGGTCGTGTTGATGGCAACGCCGATGAACGTCGCCGAATCGCGCGGCCCGGTCTCGATCCACATATTGCGCTGGTCGACCGACGAGGAACGGACGGCGCTGATTCGCGCGCTCACCAGCGTGCCGGCGCCGACCGCCGCCGCCGACGGCGGCGCCGCACGGGGACGTGCGTCGGCGGCCGGGCGCGGAGGCCGCGGTGGCCCTGGTCGCGGCGCGCGCGGCGCCGCCGCCGATGCCGCGCCGAATCCGATAGCCGCACTGGCGGCCGCGATCTCGCGCGCTCAGACGATCGGCTACATCTGGACCACCGACGTCACCGGCTATTCAATCAAGTATGCGTACCGGGCGCCGCTTGCCGGTGGGGCCCGTATCGTCCTTGCGACGGACCGGCGGTTTGGCTCGAACAGCGCCGCCTGGACGCTTGCGACCTCTGCGCCGCCCACCGACTACCCCTTCACCGTCTTCGAGCTGCGCCTCGACTCGGCGGGGTCCGGCGAGGGGAAGACATCACTCACAACCAGCGTGATCGCGGACGACGAGGCGAAGACCGTCGCCCTTCGTGATTACGCCGCAGCACCGCCGATTCTCTCGCTGCATCCTGGTGCCGCGCGATAGCGCTCGGAGCGGAGATATGAAAATCCGGATCCCACGCGTCCTCACGTCGGGCACAGTCGGGCGCAGCGTGATCCTGTGGCTCGCGACGGCGAACCTGGCGTTTGGCGGCGAAATTGCCGACGCCGCGATGCATGGCCATCGCGACGTCGTGCGGGCGCTCCTTCAGAAGCGGGTCGACGTCAATGCGCCGCAAGCGGATGGGACGACGGCGCTGCACTGGGCGGTCCGCCGCGACGACGTCGAGATGGCCGAGTTGCTGATCCACGGCGGCGCGCGGGTCGGCGCCGCCAATCGCGACGGCGCGACCCCCATGCAGCTGGCGGCCCTGAACGGCAGCGCGCCGATGCTGGAGCTCCTGATGACGGCGGGCGGCGCCGATCCGAGCGCGCCGCTCAGCCGGTTCGCCGACACCGCGCTGATGCTGGCCGCGCGTACCGGCAAAATCGACGCGATCGCAGCGCTGCTGAACCACGGCGCCGCGCTGAACGCGAGAGAGACCTGGGGCGGGACGACCGCGCTGATGTTTGCCGCCGCCGAACATCATTCGGCCGCGGTCAGGTTGCTCGTCGAGCGCGGCGCCGACGTCAACGCGCGATCCTATTTCGTGCCGGCCGCGAACGGCCGCGGCTTCGAGGGGCGTACTCCGGCCGCCTCGGCGCCGGAGCAGCCCGAGGAATTCGCGAGCGGCCTGCTGACG
Organism: Vicinamibacterales bacterium; assembly: GCA_035259385.1. GTDB lineage: Bacteria > Acidobacteriota > Vicinamibacteria > Vicinamibacterales > CAVVIG01 > QHWK01. The sequence continues at coordinate 22,456 of DATFWL010000515.1, forward strand.
CCGCTGATGTTCGCGGCGCGCGAAGACGATCTGGAGTCGGCGCGCCTGCTGATCGGCGCCGGCGCGCGGGTGAACGCCACCGCCGGCGACGGCAAGGACGCGCTCGGCCTGGCGATCTTCAACGGCAACTACGCTGTGGCATCGCTCCTCATCGAGAGCGCGTCGGAGGTCAACCATCCGGACGCGCAGGGCTTCACTCCATTGTTCTGGGCGGTCGATCGGCGCAACATGGAGACGGCGCCGAACTTTCCGTGGATGGTCACCGCCGATCCGCTGCCGCTGATCACGCAGTTGCTCGACGCCGGCGCCGACCCCAACGCGCTCGTCAACAACACACCTCGGGCCCGGATGCGCGCCGGGTCGCCGCGGATCGTGTTCGCCACCGCGTTGATGCGCGCCGCCTTCTCCGCCGACCTCGAGGTGGTGAAGCTGCTGCTGGACTACGGCGCCGATCCGACCATCCTCTCGAAGGACGGCGAGACGATGATCGAGGCGGCGGCGGGTCTCGGCTTCATTCAGGGCTACACCAAGGGCAAGTCACTGGCCGAGCGCCTCGAGGTGGTGAAGCTGTTCGTCGCGCTCGGTGCCGACGTCAACGAGGCCGACGACTACGGCATCACTCCGCTGATGGTCGCCGCGAACATGGGCGACACGACCATCATCCAGTACCTCGTCGATGCGGGCGCCGATCTCGGCGCCTACGACCTCGGCAAGAAGAACGACGGCGCCTTCGGCGCCAGCGTCGAGCCGCTGATGCCGATCGACTACGCGATTGGCGTCGGCACCTTCGTCCCGAACAATGCCGTCATCATGCACGACGACGCCTACGCGCTGATGGCGAGGTTGATGAAGGATCGCGGGATTCGGCACACCACGTCGGAGTGTACGCTGCGCGGGTTCACGTGCGCGCAGGCGAACGTCGATCCGAAAGTCGCAACGCCAGCCGAGATCGCGCGGCTGCGAGCCATTCAAACCGGCCCGCAGGTGCAGGGCATCACCGGCGGGCTGGCCGTCAAGGACAAGAAACCGCAATAGCTGCACCGTTGCTGAACGCAAAGGCCGCAAAGAGCGCAAAGATTCGAGTCTTCGACAGCGTTCTTTGCGGTCCTGGCGGTCTTTACGTTCTAAAGCGCCAGCGAGTGCAGTACTGCGTCGATCGCAATTGATCGGGCCGAGCTCGAGCGGCTCCGCCGCTGAGCGGCCGTGAGCCGTCAGAAGTCTGGAGACATCGCTCGGTGCATCGGGTTTGCGAGAGGTAGTCATGACCAAGCGTCCTGCCATGCCGAAGGGCGACTCCCGGACGGCCGCGCTGTTCGGGACGCTCCTGCCAGCCGACTCACGGATCGTCGTGCGCCCGATGTTCGGTCAAGCCGCGGCGTTCGTGAACGGCCACATGTTCGCGGGTACATTTGGCACCCGGATCTTCGTTCGCCTCGACGATCAGAACCGCGCCGAGTTGCTGGCCGCCGGCGGCGCCAGAGTGTTCGAACCGATGAAGGGCCGGCCGATGCGCGAGTACGTCGAGCTGCCGGAATCGATGGCGGCCGATCGATCACGCGCCTGGGTGTCTCGCGCGTTCGAATCGATCTCGAGGCTGCCGGCGAAGGTCAAGTCGGGTCGCATCGCGCGCGCGCCAGCGGCCGGCGGGCGGCCGCGGAGCAGGGCGCGGACCAGGCGTTGAGGCCTGCAGGCGGGACTATTTGCGTTCGCGCCGCTCCTCGGCGCGTGCGCCGCGGAGGAAGTTCTCGATCGCGTAATTCCCCTCGTGGCACTCGACGCCGTACATCCTGGTGTCGGTCGCCGTGAAGGGCCATTCCGCGGTCCAGGGGCGCTCCCACGTATCGGGATCCTCGACCGTGACGCGATATCGAAGCGTGTTCCGGTCGATTCGTGAGAATCGCTCGACGACGTGCAACCGTTCACCGGAATCGAGATTGTGCGTATCGGCGCGGAAGTTCGTCGTGTCGACGACGAGTGTGGAACCGTCGTAATAGCCGATCGAATCGCCGAGCCATTTCCGAATGGCGGGCGAGATGTGGGCGCTGTTCATCCGGACGATGCGCGCGTCGTGCATCCACTCGGTGAAGATCACCACGTGCGCACCGGTCTGGACGATCCGGTAATAGGCAGGGATCACCTCGTTCGGCACCATCGGCGGCGACGCGGTCGATCCGCCAATTCCGAAGTTCCCGACCAGGCATCGCTCCGCCAGACCGAGCGTCTCCGGGTTGTCGAACGAGCGCCTGGGACGCCGCGCGATGCGCGCCCGCGCCGCCGGGACGAGGCCCGGCAGGCGGCCATTGGCCGGATCGACGATCAGCGAGGTCCGGAAGCGGTCCAGCCTGAGCACCTCGACTTCCACGTAGGCCTCGTCGACGTCGGCCTGCGTCAGGCGATCCGCCTCGCTCGGCAGCTGGCGGCGGATCCGCTCGGGCGCGTTTCGTCGATACTCGGCGGCTTCCTCCGGCGTGAACGTCGCACGGTTCTCGAATCCGGACGGCCGCTGCAGCGGAGTCAACGTGGCGCCGCTCCACGTCCCCTCGAGATCCGGGCGAGGCGACGAGGGGCGTTGCGCGAGGACCGACTCGCGCGCGACCACGAGTGCGACAGCGAACCCACAGATCGCGGAAGCCCGCATGACCGTTCCTGTCGGCCGTCGACGTCGGGCGATGTTCGCGTGATGCAATGAGAGAGACAGATTACAGCCTTTTCAGCGTGCCGCCTCACGAAAGGAGCAGTGCACGGGAGACCCTGTGAAGGCGGCGTACCGATCCGCCGCTTCGACGAGCGCGCGTCGCTCGCGCGTGGTCAGCCGCCGCAGCGCGATGAGATCGATCAGGATCGACGATGCGTCCTGTCTGGTTCGCCATGTGCCTGCGACTTGTCCGGCGATGACGATCGCGTGCTGGAAGGTCGCCGGCCCGCGCGCCCCGGCGCCGATCGCTGACGGGAGATGCGGCACGGCCGCGCGATCGCGGTAGGCGACGAGGTACTCGTCGTAGATCGGCAGCAGGAGCGCCATGCGTGCGCCGGTTCCGATGCGCGGCTGGGGGCCGATGCTCCAGTACGTCCGACCGTCTGCCTCCTCGCGCCGCGCCGCGTTGATCTCCAGGCCGCGCCTCGCGTCGGCAGCGGTCAGCCCGGACCACCAGATGAAGTCGCGGATCGTGGCCGGTCCGTGGCTGGCGAAGTAGCGCTCGGTCAGCATGGCGAGCGCCTCGTCGCGCGACAGCGTCACCGCCTGCGGCGCTCGCTCCGGGACGAGGGCGTACGTGAACTGGATGCCGCGACGCGGTCCGCTGCAGATCACGCCCTCGAGCTCCGCATACATCGTGAGGAGCGCCAGCCGGATGCCCTTGAGTGGCAGGCCCGCGTCGCGCACGCGCTCACCCAGCTCACGGCGCGTGAGGTGGTGCCGATCGCGAAGGGACCGCTCGAGAACGGCGGTGCCGCGGACCAGCGTGGCGGCGTCGAGCTCCTGCCGCCGGGTGTACGACGCGAGCAGGCGGTGAACCCGCGGTGCCGTCAGTCCGAGCAGCCACCGGATATCCGCGGCCGTCACGAAATGCCAGGTCGGCCGCATGACGTGGGTGCGGAGGATATGCCCGTCGTTGAAGGCCTGTTCGATCGCCGCGTCGGCTGTCGAGCGATGCAGGCGTAGCCCGAGCGCCCACTTCGCTGGCCCGTATTCCTGTGCCTGCACCGCACCCAGCCGGCCGACCACTTCGTCCGGACGCCGGAGCCGCGTTCGCAGCAGTAGTTGACGCGCGAGCCTGCGCTGGGCGATCGACGCGCTCATGACGCCCTTGGACGCGAGTATATTCGCCTACACATGAAGACCTCGACGAATCGCGATGCCGGCGGCGGCAGCGGCGACCGAATCAGTCGGCCGGCGGTGCGCCACATGTCGATGCTCCGGTCATACACGCCGGCCGACGCGCTGACCATTGGCAACGCGGCGTGCGGGACGATCTCCATCTTCCTCTGCCTCGACTACGTCGCTGCCGGAAACGGGCGTTTTCTGTGGACGGCGTTCCTGTTGCTGCCGCTGGCGCTGGTCTGCGACGTGCTCGACGGCTACGTGGCGCGGCTGAACCGGAAGCGCCAGTCGGTGCTCGGCGCCGATCTCGACTCGCTCGCCGACGTGATCTCGTTCGGCGTCGCGCCGGCTGTCCTGGGATTCACGCTCGGGCTGCGCGGCGGATGGGACATGCTGATCCTCACCTGGTTCGTCGTCTGCGGCGTGAGCCGCCTCGCGCGCTTCAATGTAACGGCCGCTGCGCTTGCCGATGCCGACACCGGGAAAGTGAAATACTTCGAGGGCACGCCGATCCCCACCAGCATCGTGCTGGTCCTGCTGCTCGGTATTGCTGCGCTCACGGGACGCACCGGCGACAATCTGTGGTTTGGCGCGTACCGAATCGGTCCGGCGACGGTGCATCCGCTGGTGCTGATCTACGGTCTCAGCGGCAGCGCGATGATCAGCGCGACGCTCAGGATTCCGAAACCGTAGCCTGGCGAGCAGTGCCCCGTGCAGACGCACGGCGGACCGGGCAGCGTCAGAGAAGCGCAAATGTCGCGGAAAACGGTTGACCCTCGCGTTTCGGTTCGCGCACAATGGTTGCAGTCATGAACCGCCCGGTCGTCAGCGTCGTCCTTCCGTCGTGCCAGATTGCCACTCGTGGCGACCTGCACACGAAGGCATTCGTCTGACACCGGAAGCGACCTGATTCAGCACCAGTCACGCCCTTCCGGAAGTTTCCGGAAGGGCGTTTCGCATTTCCGGAGACTCCGCAGGGCGATTGAGGGAGATCGTCGCCATGCGCGCTCCGTCCGCCGTCGAAATCAACGGTCTCTGCAAGACGTTCCGGGTGCGCCGCGCACGCGGCGCCGGCCTCGCCCCGCGCCTTCGCGATCTGTTCCGGCCGCAGACCGACACGGTGACCGCCGTGGATCGGTTGTCGTTCGCGATCGCGCCGGGCGAGCGCGTCGCGTTCGTCGGGCCCAACGGCGCCGGCAAGTCGACGACCCTGAAGGTGCTCGCGGGCATCCTGCAGCCGGACGCGGGCGTCGTGCGGGTGCTCGGGTTGGAGCCGTCACGGCAACGACGGGAGCTCGGCTTCCGTGTCGGCACCGTGTTCGGCCAGCGCTCGCAGCTGTGGTATCAGCTGCCGCCGCGCGACACCTTCGAGCTCCTCGGCCGCGTCTACGAAATCGCGCGCGCCGAACACCGGCGGCGCATCGACGCGCTCACGGCGGCGTTCGGGCTCGGACCGTTTCTCGACACGCCCGTCCGCCAGCTGTCGCTCGGCGAGCGGATGCGCTGCGAGATCGCGGCCAGCCTGCTCCACGCGCCGCGGATGCTGTTTCTCGACGAGCCGACGATTGGCCTCGATGTGTCGGCGAAGGCGATCATCCGCGAGCTGCTGCACAACGAGTCGGCGAGCCACGGCGTGACGCTGCTCCTCACCTCGCACGACACCGGCGACATCGAGCGGGTCTGCGAGCGTGTCATCGTGATCCATCGCGGCCGGCTGTTGTGGGACGGACCGATCGCGGACCTCCGCCGCCGCTACCTGACGAGGAAGCGGGTCACGGTGTGGAGCGAAGCCGAGCGGCTTCAGCTGCGGATTCCGGGCGTGCGCGTCGTGTCCACCGGCGGCTATCGCACTGACGTCGAGGTTGCGCTCGGCGTCGCTTCGGTCGGCCAGGTGCTCGCCGCGGCGTTGCGCCAGAGCGCGGTGCGCGACCTCGCCGTCGAAGACGCGCCCCTCGACGCGGTGATCCGCGCGTTGTATGCGGAGGCCTAGGAAAGGCGGTCGACTCATGTTCGCGGCAGCAGCGTTGAAATACGTCGCGTTCGCCCGGATCGCCGCGGCACGCGCCCGGCGCGATCGCGGAGAGCTGTACGGCCGGATGTTGTTCTTCGCGGTCATCCTCGGTGTGTTCGCCAGCCTGTGGCGCGCGATCGCCGACGCCGGGATGCCGATTGCCGCCGATCCGCGGCAGCTGGTGTGGTACCTCGCGACAACGGAGTGGATCATCCTGAGCGCGCCGCCGATTCACGTCGACCTGCAGGAGTCGATCCGGCGCGGCGACGTGGTGTGCTGCCTCGGCCGGCCGGTGTCGTACGTCGGATCGGCGTTCGCCGAGGCGCTCGGTCTGCTCGCCGTCCGCGCGCCGCTGCTTGCCGCGACGGCGTGGATCTGCGCGTTCGCCTTCACCCGGTGGATGCCGCCGGTCGCCTCGCTTGCGTGGACGCTGCCGTTCGGTTTCGCAGCCGCCGCCCTGATCACCGGCATGCATTTGTGGATTGGCCTGCTGACGTTCTGGCTCGACGACGTGTCGCCGGTGTTCTGGGTCGCACAGAAACTGCTGTTCGTGTTCGGCGGCCTGATGCTCCCGATCGAGCTCTATCCGAACGCGATGCAGGCGGCCGCGGCGCTGACGCCGTTCCCGACGATGCTCGCCGGACCGGCGTCGTTCGTGTTGCGACAGAACGGCGGCGGCTCCGCGACGCTCGCGGTCCGTATGTCGGCGTGGGGCGTGGTGACCGCGGTTGCTGTGTGGTACGAGTTCCGTCGCGCCCACGGCACGCTGACGATCAACGGCGGTTAATCGGTTCGTGAGGATGACATGCGTCGACAATCGGCCAATCTGTCGTTCGCCCGCGCGCTGCTCGCGACCAGCTTGAAGGCGGCCGCCGCGCTGCGCGGCGCGTTCGCCATGCAGGTCGTGTTCATGATGCTGAACAACGTCACCTTCTTCGTCTTCTGGTGGGCGTTGATGCGGCGTGTTCCGGAGATTCGCGGCTGGCGACTCGGCGACATCCAGATACTCTTCGGAGTGGTCGCTGCCGGTTTCGGCCTGACCGTGACGGTTGCCGGCGGCGTGCGCCACCTCGGTCGCTTCATCGATGACGGCGAGCTCGACACGATGTTGACCCAGCCAAAACCGGTCCTGCTGCACGCGCTCGGACTGCGGCTGCAGGCGTCCGGCCTCGGTGACGTGCTGTCTGGCGTGGCGTTCATCGCGTGGTCGGGTCAGGTGTCGTGGCGCGAGGCGCCGCTGGTGCTCCTCGCGATCGCGGCGAGCGCCGTCGTGATCCTCGCGTGCGGCATCGTGTTTCAGAGCCTTGCGTTCTGGTTGGGAGACGTCGAGACCGCGGCCCGGCAGTTGTGGGAGCTGCTGATCACGTTCGCGTTGTATCCGGAGCCGCTCTTCGGCGGGATGCTGCGGCTCGTGCTGTTCACCGTGCTGCCTGCGGGATTTGTCGGCTACGTGCCGGCCAGGCTCGCGCAGCGCCCCAGCGCCGCGCTCGTACTGCTGGTCGTGGCCGCCGCGGCCACGTATCTGATCGTCGCTGCCGCCGTGTTCGAGCGGGGCTTGAAGCGTTACGCTTCGGGCAGCCGCTTCAGCGTGCATGGATAGTCACCGACGCGGCACTCTTCGCGCCCGTTTGCGCGTATCGTCTGGGTTCGTCTGTACCCAGGTGTCGTCAGATGCGACTGCCAGCGCGTAGCTGGACGTTCCGAATGAGCCGCACGCGATCGCCGATTCGAATCGAGCCCGGCCGGACGACGTCGGCGTTGAGCGCCAGCTTTCCGTCAAATCGTCGGACGATGTCGCGCAGCACGCTCGGATCGACCTCCAGTGTGTCCGGGTTCACCGTGGTCATGTGACAGCGCCCGCGCAGCGAGTCGAGCCGCAGGACGACGTCGCCGATCTGCAGTTCGGCGCCTGCCCAGGATCGTTCGTCCAGGCCATCCACGCCGGCGATGAGGATGTTCGGACGCAGCCGACGGACGTCTCGCCCGAAGGCGGCGACCGCGCCGTCAGTCGCCACGAGTAAGGGCAGGATATCGAACCGGTCGAGGCCGTCCCAGGCTTCCAGCGACGCGTCGGAGCCGGCAGCTGCCTTGATCAGTGCCAGCGCCTCCTCGCTGTTCCACGCGTGACCGTTGATACGCGGAAGACCGTCGCGATCGAGGACCGCCTTCAGGCCGAGAAGCCGGTACTGCCGCCGTGACGTTCGCACTCCCTCAGGGCCGCGCACGCGCACGATGCGGTCACCGGGAATGCCCTCGGGCCCAATCACCGCTGTTGTCAGCGCCTCGCCGGCGAGCGATTTGACGGGATAGCGCCAGAGTCCCGCGACGTGAAGCATCACGCCCATGGGATGTCGGAGCGCGCAGTGGTGTGACAAGCGTTCGCGCGTCCGTCGGACAATCGCGCGATCGCGCGTCGTCACGCGCGCGCGCGCGCCGGCATCTCAAAAGCGAACTCGATGTCCGAAGGAGAATGAGAATGCCTGCATCCGAGAACGCGAAAGACAAGTACATCGCCTGCGCAGCAATCGTGCCTGACTGTCCGTTCACAGCCAGCGCGGCGACCGAGGACGAGCTCTTGAAGGCGGTGGCCGCTCACGCCGCGCACGACCACGGCATCACGGAGGTCTCGCCGGAGCTGGCGGCGAAGGTCAAGGCGGCGATCAAGAGCCGGTAGACAGGTTGGCATGGGTCGCCCGCCTGAATCGGGCGACCATGCGTCGCCAGCCTGCAACCGGCAGGCGTCGGCTGCGTGACGGCGATCGCGAGCGCGACAATCGCCGCCTCGATCATCGAGTCGAGGGCATGCCGTGCTTGCCGAGCTCGTTCACCGCCGCCTTGAAGCCCGCCGCGAGCTTGTCGGCCGGGCCGGTGCCCCAATAGTGCAGGAAGATGATCATCGGCCGGTCGCTCGTCATGTGATGGTGGATGGCGACCACATCGAGCCCGTTCTTCCGCAGCGCCTGCAGGACCGAGGTCACCTCGCTCTCGAGCATCGCGACGTCGCCGGCAATGGCCGCCTTGTCGTTGGTGCCGGTGAACGCCGCCCAGGTGTTCAGGCCCATCCGGGCGTTGATCGGCGCGCCCCTCTCGACGACCTTGAGATCGCTGCGCGGGAGCGTGAACTTGTAGACCGCGCCGGTCTGCTCGCCTTGCGCGCCGACGATCTCGACGTCGGACGTGCCCGACGATCAAGGCTACGTTCCCATGCGTGACGCGATCGTCCGACGTGTCAACGCGCTTCTCGATCGTCTCCAATCGAAGTGATCGGCGACCGAGACGATCGTCGTCCGGCCACGGCCGGTCATGATTCGATGTCAGCGGCGCCAGCGGTGCGGTGCTGCTCGCCGAAACAGGCGAGCGGCTTCTTCACGCTACACCCCAAAGCGACGATCGTCGCCGCTAGCGGTAAGACTGTTGGCTGCCAGCACGATGCGTGAGAGCTGCGGGTACGTCGCGCGATAGCCGCGCCACCGCGCGATCGGCGCGAGCGCTGCACAGATCGCGCGCTGCACGACCGGCGGCGGCGATCGGAATTCCATGATGTCGCTGAATTCCCGCGCAATCAGGGCGAGCTGCAGCGGATGCGGCATGCCCTTGCCATCTGTATGCCCGAGCCGGGCGAGGCCAAAAAAGGTCTCGATCATGTGGACGAACCGCTCGCCTGGCGTGACCTCCACGCGCACCCGTGCGTCGCGGTCGCTCGCATTCCACCAATCGTGCCAGACACCCGGCTGGATGACCGCCGCCTGTCCCTCACGAAGAACGCTCGTCTGTCCGTCGCACTTCACGGTCAACTCCCCCGCGAGAACGGTAAACTGCTCGACCACCTGGGGGTGGCGGTGTTCCCCGACCACACGTGCACCGACGAGCGCGGTCAGCTCGGCCACCGCACGGCCGACCGGGTTGTCCCACGGGCGCTCCACGATCCTCGCGCGTTCCTTCGTTATCGGGTTCTCCCAGACCTCCCCGATTTCTATCGGGGTCCGATCCGGCTGTCCGTGCGGGTCGGGGTGAGACATGCGAACGACTCCTCGGAGTTCGCGTCGTCGAACGATTCGGTCTCGCGGCTCGTGGCGCGTATCATAGCGCCTTGGCGATCCGGCCTGACGAGGCGTAACCGACCCGACCATGTCCAACGATCCAGCGCGCAGCACTCCGTTACGCGATCGGCTGTGCGCGGCACTGGCCGGCCGCTACGAGCGTTTGCGCGAGATCGGGTCGGGCGGCATGGCGGTTGTCTATCTCGCCCGTGACGTCAGGCACGAGCGCGACGTGGCGATCAAGGTCCTGCGCGACGATGTAGCGGAGGCGATCGGACGGGACCGGTTTCTTGGCGAGATCCAGTTCGCCGCGCAGCTGGTGCACCCGCACATCCTGCCGCTCTACGACTCAGGCTTCGCCGACGGCCTCGTGTATTTCGTGATGCCAAACGTCGAGGGCCGCTCGCTGCGCGATCGCCTCGACGAGGTGGGCCGTCTGCCAGTGGACGAAGCGGTTCGGTTCGCGACCGAGGTCGCCGGAGCACTCGACTACGCGCACCGGCACGGCGTGGTACACCGCGACATCAAGCCCGAGAACATCCTCCTCCAAGACGGGCATGCGCTCGTCGGCGACTTCGGCATTGCCAAAGCGCTCGGCGCCGTCGCCGCCGATCCGGCCACCGAAACGCGGATGTTCACCCAGGCCGGCGTCGTCGTCGGCACGCCTGCGTACATGAGTCCGGAGCAGGCGGCGGGCGATGCCGTCGACGGCCGCAGCGACGTCTACAGTCTGGCGTGCGTGCTCTACGAGATGCTCGTCGGCGAGCCGCCGTTCACCGCGCCGACCGCTCAGGCAGTCATCGCCAAGCGGTTCGTCCATGCGCCGGCGGACGTCACGTCGCTGCGAGATGGCGTCTCGCGGTCGGTGGGGCGCGTCCTCCAGACGGCACTCGCGCGCGCGACCATCGATCGGTACGACACCGCGTCGGCGTTCGGGGTCGCCCTGAACGACGCGCGGGCGGGAGGCGCGCCGGCGCGATCGGCGGCATCGGAGAAGTCGATCGCGGTGATGCCGTTCGCCAGCATCAGCGCCGATCCGGAGAACGAGTTCTTCGCCGACGGGGTTACCGAGGAGATTCTGAACGCCCTCGCGTCGATTCCGGATCTGCGGGTCGCGGGACGCGCCTCGTCATTCTCCTTCAAGGGCAAGCAGCAGGACCTGCGCACGATCGGTGACCAACTGAACGTTCGCACCGTGCTCGAGGGGTCCGTCCGGCGTTCAGGGAAGCGCGTGCGCATCACCGCGCAGCTGAGCGACGTGACCGACGGGTTCCGGCTGTGGTCGGAGCGCTACGATCGCGAGATCGAGGACGTGTTCGCCGTGCAGGACGACATCGCGTCGGCAATTGCGGTGAAGCTGAAGACCACTTTCCAGGAGAGCGCCGGTGGCCGCGCGCAGCGCTCGACCTCCAATATCGAGGCGTACGAGGCGTACCTCAAAGGCCGTGCCCTCGTCTTCCGCCGCGGCGCGTCGGTGCGCGAGGGTGTCGCGCTGATGCGCCGTGCGCTCGAGCTCGATCCGGAATATGGGCTGGCGTGGGCGGGAGTGGCCGACGCCTACAGCGTGTTCGCCTACTACGGCATGCTGCCATCAGACACCTGTGCGGCGGCGGCGCGTGAAGCTGCCGCGAAGGCCTTGACCTATGGCCCCGATCTGGCCGAATCGCACAGCGCGGTGGCGCAGACGAGTCTGCTCTTCGACTGGGACTGGCCGCGGGCGGAGCGGTCGTTCAAGCGGGCGCTGGAGATTGCTCCTGGCCACGTTCAGGCCGCCGCCTGGTATGCGCTGTTCTATCTCGGCTTCGTGCGCGGGCGTTGGGACGAGGCCGTCGAGCGTTTGCTCGCCCTGCAGAAAGCAGAGCCGCTGTCGGCATACGTGGCGGGATGCGCGGCCTACGCGATGGCGGACTGCGGTCGCGGCACCGACGCCGTGCAGTGGAGCGAAGCGGCCTGCCGGCTCGACCCGAGCGCGTACCTCTCGCTGTGGACGTATCAGCTTGCGCTCTACGTCAACGGCGATCTGGTGAAGTCGATCGAGGCGAGCGAACGCGCGCTCGCCGTCTCCGGCCGCATGCAACACCCGCTCGTGGTCCTCGCCGCGGCGCTCGCCGATCTCGGCGATCTTGCAGCGGCCCGCTCGGTGCGCGCCGAGCTCGACGCGCGCTCGGCCCGTGAGCAGATCTCCTGCACGTTGCGCGCAACGATGGCCGCCGCCGTCGGCGACATCGGGGCCGCAGTTGCATTGGCACGAGAGGCGCTCGCTCGCCGCGATCCCCTGCTCCCCGTGTTCGGGCGCTCGGCGCTCGCGCGGGCGCTCCTGGCAAGTCCCGAGTACCAGGATGTGCTCGCGGCCCTTCAGATGCCGCGCAACGAGAGCAATCGCGGCGTCTCCCTATGACGTCGGGAGGGCAGGGGCATCGCCACCAAGCAGGGGTGCGCAAGACGGCGCGCGCTTCGTCACCGCCAGCACGGCCGCCACACGTCGGAATGACGCGGGGCCGCGTTTCATCTCATCGGCGATGAGATCGACGATCGCAACGTAGGCAATCGCAGCAAACAGCAGATGCCCCGAAAGAAGAAAGAAGGAACTGTAGAGCACCGGCGCGCCGAATTCCGAACGACAGGCCGACTCTCCTCTCTGGCGTCGATCCAGGAACAGGCATACCGGCCAGCACATTGCCAGCACCGCGCCGGTCGCTGCGAGTGCCGGCGCCACCACCACCGGCGCGCAGAACCACGCGTCCGGATAGCTGCCCTGCAGCCACGGCAGGCCGAGCCAGACGATCTGTCCACCGAAAGTCCGCACGCTGTGATCGAGCGACCAGCGGAACTTCTGGAAGCGTTGTTGGGGCCGCGACGTAAGGAGGTCCTGGCCGCTGGCAACCACCCATGAGAACGTGATCACGATCGCTGGCAGCTTGCCTTTGCCGATCACCGAAGACATCCATTCGGCAACCGCAAACGTCATGAACGCGATCGGCAGGATCTTGAGCGTCAGCCGCGATGACAACGTCAACCGGTTGTGCGTGACGGCAGCGAAGTCAGTTCTCATCTTCACGGGCTCCGGCTTTCACTCCTGAATGCTCACGCCTGCGACCGATGGTAAAGCGACAATGCGGATGCAGAAGATCCGATGGCAGTAGGAGCATTCGAACCATCGCTCGTTTTTCGGACTCAGCACGGACGGCACCTCACGAGTGAGCGGCTGCCCACAACGGATACAACGTGGCAGTTCGTCCATACTCGGTTGAGTGGTCGTTGTCGTCATGTCCGCGTGGGCGCCGTGTGTCCGCGATGGTTCACAACGCGACGCATCTTCGCGGCGATCGGGTGCCGTCTCGTCTTCCGCCTTCTGATCAGGCGCCCAACCGTCGGCGCACCTCGCGAGCGGCTGAGGTCCCGGTGCGACGCCGGATGCTGGTCTGCCAGCCGGACGTCGACCGCGCCTCTCCGTCCACGAAGCAATGGCGCGCTGGATGTTTTCGCCGAGAGCCACGGGTGCGCCGTACTACGCAGGCCGGAGCCTTGGCGACGTCAGAGTTGTTGCCATACGATCTCTCGCCATTGAGATGAGCAACCCGCACGCCGGATCGGTCTCGCGTTTCAACGACTGTATAAGTGGCAGCGTCGTAATCAGTTGCCGCTCATCATCGACCGCCGCGTCGCCACGTATTCCCGGCCAGTCTGGCGTGAGCCAGACAACCGGCCGTCCATCGCCAGAAACGCGGCTGCGGCGCGCCCGAGAATGTGCGCTGTCTACTCAGCGCTCGCCGCGACTGAGCGTGTCGCAATCATCTCGGGATCGATCACCACGGAGGTGTGCCGATGGCGAGTGCCGGGAAGCGCTCTTTTCTGGATGCGATGACGCAGGATCCGGCGCGCCGCTGGACGCTTCGCCGCGCCTCGGACGGGGAGCTGGTGGCGAGCACACTGATTCCGGCGTTCGATCGCGCCACGCGCAACCGGGGACTGCTCGGGCGCCATTCGCTCGAGCCCGGTAGCGCGATGATCCTGGCGCCGTGCAGCAGCGTGCATACGTTTTTCATGAAGTTCGCGATCGACATCATGTTCGTCGCGCGCGACGGACGCGTGGTGAAGGTCCGGTCACGCTGCGGCCCGTGGCGCCTGGCGCTCGGCGTCGGCGCGTTCGCCGTCATTGAACTCCCGTCCGGCGCCGCGTCAGGCACGAGCGTCGGAGACCGACTGATGGTCGCGTGAGCCGTAGGCTCTCGGCGCCAGATTTTGTTCCAGCCGGGGCAAGACGCGTCGGCCGTCGCTGGGAGCCGATCGAGAAAACTACGCAAAAAGCGACGTAAATCGCTGCGTCGCGGTTGCGCTACCGGCAACGCGGTTCGGCATCCGGCTTGCGTTCTGAGCCGGTGCGCGCGTAACCGTGACGGTTAGTACCGCTACGCGCAGCAAGCGACTTCGGAGAGACGTGCATTATGTCCGGACGGCGGAAACATGCTCGATTCGTCGTATCGAGCAACGACGGTGTCTTGCAAGTGGCGCGCGACGTGTCGGTGATCTGGACCGACGGCGAGCCAGTCGCGATCAGCAGCGCGCCGGCGACTGTGGGCGACTCGTTGAGGATCGAAACGATCGTGGACGGCGTTATCGCGCAATTCGCCGTCCGTGTCGAGGAAAGCCGACCGATCGTGGTCGCCGGCGCGATCCGCCATCGGATCCGGATGACGCGGGTCGACCCGAACGGACGCACCAGCAACGGCAGAGCGCCTGAAACAACGAACGCCATGGAAGAAGGGCCGACTGTTCCGGAGCGATCGCTGCAGGGCCAGCCTGCCCGATTGAGCCGCGACAACCACGTGCGCGTGCTGAATTGCAGTGACGCGGCCTGTCTGCTGGAGACCGCTCACCCCGTGGCCGTGAATACCGTGGCCGGATTGCAGGTCTGGTTCGATGGCCACGTGTTCGACGACGTCGTGCGGGTCATCCGCTGCGAGCTGATGGTCGAGAGTGACAACCTCTATCGCGTAGCGGTGGAGCTCCTCGCCGTGACGCCGGCATACGCCGGGTCGCTGCGCTGCTTGGTGCGACAGGAGATCAGCTACCTGGAGGGCGGCTTCGACGATCTGGGCTACGAATGACCGAAGCGGCGGACGAATCGCCGCAACGTCGCTTCCCGCGTTTTCGCGCTCCACTCTGAGACGTCCTTCTTCCCTGCGAACCTCCAACCCACTGCACGTGTACCGCTCACGCGCGACAGCGACGTGCGGCGGACGAACGCCGGCCTCGCGAGCATCGGGCGCGATCGGCGCGTCGTTCCCTGGCTAGAGAACAGGCTGGCTCTGGCCAGAACTCCAGGCCACGCGCTGGCGCCCCTGATGATGCGTCGTCGGCGACAGCGTGAGATCTCGCCAACGTCTGCGGCCTTTTTCGTCAACGTCGCTGGCCATGGCGGCCGTGGTACCTGCTTTGCGATAACGGTCCGCGTGCAGCTGGAACGAATCAGGACCGGGAGAGCGTTCTCACATGTGAGATCAGGAAGCGAACCATGGCGCTTCACTCACTCCAACGGTCGCGTTCGAACCGGCATGTGGGTCAGTCAGATCAATCGTTTCGTTGAGGAGTAGGCAGATGAAGAGTGTGTTCCTTCGGCTCGTGCGTGAAGACGCCGGTCAGGACCTGATCGAGTACGCCATGATCGCGACGCTGGTTGCTCTCGTGGTTGGCGCTGGAGCGACTGTGCTCGGAACCAACCTGAACACCTGGTACCAGAACATGGCCACCTCGGTGAGCACCTGGGCGGGCAAGGCCTCGTAAGCACGTTAGTAGACGCAGGCAGGCGCGTGAGTGTCACGCTCATACGCCTGCCTGTTTCCACCCTGACGCGTTGATTCGGAAAGTCACCCTTTACTAACTCGATGTGCTGATTCGGAACTTGACCATGAGCGCTGTTGCCATTCTGCACCGAATGCTCTCTGCCGCCACACGGCACGGCGATCCACGTGGTCAGTTGAGACGGTTGTTTCTCGAAGATACCGGACAAGACGTGGTCGAGTACGCCCTGCTGACGGCATTCATCGGCTTTGCGGGCGCTGCCGCCTGGGATGCGATGCGCGCCAGCCTGAGCGGCGCGTACAGCGGTGTCAGCGGGTCGGTGTGGGACCTGTGGGAACCGGCCGATCCGGTGGGAGGCGGCTCATGACGACAGCCCTCAGCGCGCAGTGGACGGGTGCATTTGCCATCACGGCGGCAGCCTGCTGGTTCGACGTGCGCACGCGGCGCATTCCCAACTCGCTGACCTTCCCGGCGGCGGCGCTCGGTCTGGTTGCGGCGAGCGTGCTACACGGTGGCCCGGGCCTGGCTTCGAGCGTGGCCGGTTTGCTCGTCGGCCTGGCAATTTTCTTCCCGCTGTTCCTTCTGAAGGGACTCGGTGCTGGAGACGTGAAGCTGATGGGCGCGTTGGGCGCCTGGCTCGGCACGTCGATGATGTTTGGTGTCGCGTACTACACGAGCCTCGCGGGTGGCATTCTCGCGCTCGTCCTGATCGCAAGACATCGCTACGCCGGACAGGCGGCGCGGAACCTCTGGCTGCTGCTCTCGCACTGGCGTGTGTTCGGCATCAGGCCGCTCGATGCGCTGACGCTCGAGACATCCGGCGGTCCGAAGTTGCCCTATGCGTTGCCAATTGCCGCGGGTGTGGTACTGGCGAGGTGGTTATGGTGAAACACGTGATTCGTCGTCGTCTTCGTTCGGAGCGCGGCGCCGAGTTGATCGAGCTGGCAATCGTGCTGCCGATCCTGTTGCTCGTGGTCGCGGGGATCGTGGACTTCGCGCTCGCGATGCAGCGGTTCCTCACGCTCAACAACGCCGCACGCGAGGGCGCGCGCATCGCCGTGTTGCCTGGCTATACGCAGACCGACGTCCAGAACCGGGTCACGCAGTACGTTCGCGAGGGAACCGGCGACGACACGGCGTCGCCGACGACGGTGGTCACGGCGGTGACCATCGATCCGGCCGGGCCGACGCCGGCGTTTCCGGCCGCGCAAGTGACGGTGACGCTGACGCACAGCTACCTGTTCCTCGGCCCGGTGTCGGGGCTGTTCGGCGGCGGATCGTTTTCGTCAATCACCTTGACTGCCCGCTCGACGATGCGAATCGAGTCGTGACGGTATTTGGAGAAGAGATATGAGTCGTAATGTGCGTCTCGCGCTCGTTCTGACGGTCGCGCTCCTTGCCGCAGGCGCCGCGAGCTTGGGCGTCTACCGCATCGTGTCGGCTATGCCGGTTCGCGAAGTCGAAGTCGCCAGCCTGCAGACCGTGGTCGCCGCGCGGCCGATTCCCGTGGGAACGATCCTCACGAGCGACCACGTCAAGCTGGTCCCGTGGCCGGCGCGGAACCCGGTGCCCGGCTCGTTCACGAAGATTGACGGCGTCGTGAACCGCGGCGCCATCGTCGAGGTGGCGGAGAACGAGCCGCTCACCGAAGCCAAGCTTGCGCCGCTGGGGGCGGGGGGCGGGCTGCCGCCGACGATTCCCGAAGGCATGCGCGCGATTTCGGTGAAGACCAACGAGGTCGTCGGCGTCGCCGGCTTCGTGATTCCGGGCACGCGCGTGGACGTGCTCGTGGTCGTCGGCAAGGGTGCCAAAGAGGAAGCCATTTCCCGGGCCGTGGTCAGCAACGTCCAGGTGCTCACCGCCGGCTCGCGATTCGATCAGGAGAAGGCGAAGGCCGAAGGCAAGCCGATCGCGGCGACGGTCGTCACGCTGCTCGTCACGCCCGCCGACGCCGAGAAGATCTCGCTCGCCGCCAGCGAGGGGCAGATCATGCTCACGCTCCGGAATCCGCTCGACGTGTCGCCAACCGCGACCAGCGGCGCGAAGATGGCCACCCTGCTGGGAACGCCGGCGCCGCCGGTTGTCGTCAAGCGCGTCGAAGGACGACGGATCGTGCTTCCACCTCCGCCGGCGCCAGTGGCCGCACCGGCGCCACAGATTTACAGCGTTGAAGCCATTCGCGGCGCGAAGCGCAGCCAGGAGTCAGTGAAATGAGTGTGCGTGTTTCGTATTCGAACCTGCGCCTGGCCGGCGTGGCGGTTCTTGTTGCCCTCTGCGCGTCGCCGATGGCGGCGCAACAGGACGAATCCGGTGCCCGAGCGGTGGCACCGCCCGCCGCAGAGGCAACCGACAGCAGCGGCTTCGAGCGCGTCCTCCTGACGGCCGGCCGCTCGACAGTCGTCGCCACTGCCTTCGACATCACGCGCATCGCCGTCACGAATCCGGCGGTGGCCGACGCGACGGTCGTGCAGCCGCGCGAGGTACTGGTCGACGGCAAGGCCGCCGGCACGGTGAGCCTGATCGTCTGGGGCGCACACGAGCGTCACCAGTACGACGTCGTCGTCGATCAGGGCGTGACCGCGCTCCAGCAGACGTTCCAGAAGCTGTTTCCAGGCGAGGACATCCGCGTCGCGCTGAACGACGAGAGCATCATCCTCACCGGCAGCGTCTCGAGCAATACCGTGATGCTGCGCGCCGGCGAGATTGCCCAGGGGACGTCGAGCAAGGCCCACATTGTCAACCTGCTGCAGCTGCCGGGCGGCTCGGAGAGCCAGCAGGTGATGCTGCAGGTCCGCGTCGCGGAGGTCAACCGTCGAGCGGTCCAGGAGTTGGGCGTCAATTTCTTTTCCACGCGTGTCAACGCGACGGCAAGGACCACGACACAGCAGTTCCCGGCACCCGACTTCGACGACTCCAAGCCGGGTGGCCTGGTCTTCAGCGACTTCTTGAATCTGTTTTTCTTCAACCGTCAGGAAGGACTTGGCGTCGCCATCAAAGCCCTGGAACAGAAGGGGCTCTTCCAGTCGCTGGCCGAGCCGAACCTGATTGCCTACAACGGCCAGGAGGCGAGCTTTCTTGCGGGCGGTGAATTCCCGGTGCCGATCGTTCAAGGCGCGACCGGCACAGTCACCGTCATGTTCAAGGAGTTCGGCGTCAGGCTGAATTTCAGACCGACCATCGCCGGCGACGTGATTCGTCTGAAGGTTCGCCCGGAGGTCAGCTCGCTCGATTTCAACAACGGCATCACGCTCCAGGGCTTCCGAATTCCCTCGTTGATTTCGCGGCGCGCCGAAACGGACGTGGAGCTCCGCGACGGGCAGTCGTTCGCCATCGCCGGCCTGCTGAGCAACCTCAGTCAAAACGACGGCGCCAACGTTCCGTTCCTGAGCAGCATTCCGATCATCGGCTACCTGTTCAAGAGCAACGCCGACCGGCGTGAACGCACCGAGCTGATGGTGCTGGTCACGCCGCGCCTGGTGCGCCCGCTCAACCCTGACGAAGTGCCGCCATTGCCGACGCTGCCGCAGCGGTTCCTGCAGCCGCCTGACATGCCGAAGCCGGGACGGAACGACAAGTAGGTATCGCCGTGATGGAGAAGAGTTCGATGATGAGAGGTCGACGGTCACTCGCGGGCGACGACCGCGGCGCCGTTCTGGTGCACGTCGCGCTTGCGATGCTCACGCTGATCGCGTTCAGTGCGTTCGCGATCGACTACGGCGCGCTCCTGGGCGGACGGCGGCAGGCTCAGAACGCCGCCGATGCGGCCGCGCTCGCCGGCGCGCTGTCGCTCGCATACGACGATCCGAACGATATCCCGCGCGCGCAGGCCGCGGCCGTCGCCGCGGGGCTCGCGAACCCGGTTCTCGGCGCGGCGCCGTCGATTGATCCGGCGACGGACGTGAACCTGATCCCATGCCCGCCGGGTGCGCCGGGTCTGCCGGACACCTGCATTCGTGCGGACGTCTACCGCAGCGCGGCGCGCTCGAATGCGCTCCCCACGTTCTTTGCCACGATGCTCGGCGTCACCAGTCAGAACGTGCGCGCGACGGCGACGGCGCAAGTGGCGACGGGAAGCGCCGTCGAGTGTCTGAAGCCGTTCGCGATGGGGGACAAATGGCAGGAGAACTGGGAAGCCGGCAAGCCGAGCACGGCTCCGTGGACACCGACGTCGACGTTCGACAAGTACATGAAACAGGGAGGCCAATGGGTGCCGGATCCATCGGTGACGACGCCCGATGTTTACGTTGCGCCGTCGGCCACCGATCCTGGCACCGGGTTCACGCCGTTCGATGCCGCTGGCGATCGAACCTCCGAATATGGTCTTGAACTGACCCTCAAAGTCGGCAGCGCGCAGGACACGCTATCGGCGGGATGGTTCCAGGCGCTCGATCTCCCGCTCCCTGACGGGACCTCCGGCTCGGGCGCCGCCGACTACCGGAACTTCATCGGCAACTGCACGACGCGCGTCTTCCAGATCGGCGACACGGTTCCGGTCGAGACCGGCAACATGGTGGGGCCGACCGGGCAAGGGATCGGTGATCTCGTCGCCAAGGATCCCGGCGCGACGTGGAACCCGTCCACGCAGAGCGTGGACGGCAGTTGCGCACCGGGGATCTGCCCCGATGGGCAGTACCACGCGAGGAGTCCGCGAATTGTCGCGATTCCGTTGTTCAGCATGGACGCGTTCTTCGCAGGGTCGCCGAACGGCAAGACGACCGTGACGATCACGAACATCATGGGGTTCTTCGTCGAGGGCATGGGCGGCTCCGGCAACAAGGACGTCCTCGGTCGTCTGGTCTCGATTCCCGGCGTCACGCTTGGCGGCGGCGTGGATGAGACCGCTTCCTTCCTGCGCACAGTGTTGTTGGTGCGGTGAGTAAATCGGCCATGGCCACGCATTCGATTCTGATCCCCGAAGTGCTCGTCGTCGATCCGCTCGATCGCGGGCTGGAGCAACTCCTGAGCGGGTGTGGTATGCGCACGACCCGCGGCAGCGCCGCCGAGCTCACTGCCCTGGCGCACCCGTCCGCGCAACAGCCGCACGTCATCGTCGTCGACACGCGGGGCGCGCGTCGCATCCCGCCGTCGATGGCTGCCGTCAGACGCCAGCATCCGGCAACCGGCGTCCTGGTCGTTGCCGCCGAATCGGATCCGACCATCCTGCTCGAAGCGATGCGTGCCGGCGCGAATGAATTCCTGCACGAGCCGATCACCGCGGCGGCCCTCGAGCAGGCGATCGGGCGTCTCATCGCGCATCGTGCGTCGCCAGGCTCGGTCGGCGAGGTGTTCGCGTTCGTCGGCGCCAAGGGTGGTGTCGGCACCACGACAGCCGCCGTGAACGTGGCGACGACGCTGGCCAAGACGGCGCCGTCGCAGACGCTGTTCGCGGATCTGCACATCGCGCATGGCGACGCGGCGCTGCTGTTTGGCGCGGAACCCCGGTTTTCGATTGTCGACGCGCTGGAGAATACCCACCGCTTCGACGAGGCGTTCTTCCGCGGGCTCCTGACGTCCACGACAGCGGGGGCGGCGCTCCTGGCCTCGTCGGATCGCACGCTGGTTCAGCGCGCCGGCATGCAGCAGTTCCGGACGGTGATCGAGTTCGCCGTCCAGCTGTATCGCTTCGTAATCCTGGACGTGCCGCGGTCGGATCCCGCCGCCCTCGACGCGCTGGACGCCGCGTCGCGCATTGTCGTGGTCACGAATCAGGAACTGGCGGCGGTGCGCGGCGCCAGCCGCCTTGCCTCGACGCTCCGCGACCGCTACGGCCGCGATCGCGTGCTGGTGATCGTGAGCCGCTTCGACAAGGCGGCCGAGATCGGCCAGAGCGACATCGAGAAAGTCGTCGCCTCGAAGGTCCAGCACATGCTGCCGAGCGACTATCGACTCGCCCTGCAGGCGCTCAACAACGGTCGCCCGCTGGCGCTGGACAACCACAACAAACTGGCGGCCGGATTCAGGAGCCTCGCGAAAGGCCTCGCGAAAATCGATCCAGAGCCGCAGCGGACCGAAACCAGTGTCAGCCTGTTCGGCCGATTTACCGGTCGCGGCTAATAGGGGAGATACATGCATTCGCACTCTTCGACAGCGATCGCCGCCAACGCTCCATCGACGCCGGCGAGCCCGGCACGGGCGGTGGATGCGCGTCACTCCAAGTACCAGGAGGTGAAGGCCAGGGTTCACCAGGACCTGTTGAACCGGCTGAACCTGGAACGACTGACGCGCGTGCGGCGCGAGGACGCGGAGCCCGAGATTCGGGGGCTGATCGGCGGCCTGCTCGAGAAGGAGTCACACGAGACGCCGCTCAGCCTGTTCGAGCGCGAAGCGCTCGTCGCCGACGTGATCAACGAGCTGTTTGGCCTCGGCCCACTCGAAGCGCTGCTCCGCGACCCGGCGATCTCCGACATCCTGGTCAACCGCCACAACCTGATTTACGTCGAGCGGGAGGGCCGGCTCGAGGAGACCGACATCGTCTTCAAGGACGACAGGCACCTGATGCAGATCATCGAGCGCATCGTCAGCTCGGTGGGGCGGCGAGTCGACGAGTCGAGCCCGATGGTGGACGCACGCCTCGCCGACGGCTCGCGCGTGAACGCGATCATCCCGCCGCTGGCGCTCGACGGCCCGTCGATGTCGATCCGGCGGTTCCGGACCGATCGACTCGGCGCGCAGGACCTCGTCGATCGCAACGCGATGACGCAGCCGATGCTCGACTTCCTCAAGGCGTCGGTGGCCACGCGCCTCAACATCATCGTGTCCGGAGGCACCGGCGCCGGCAAGACGACGATGCTCAACGTGCTCTCGAGCTTCATCTCGGATCGCGAGCGCGTCATCACGATCGAGGACGCGGCTGAGCTGATGCTCCGGCAGCGTCATGTGGTGCGACTCGAGACGCGCCCGGCGAACATCGAGGGCAAGGGCGCGGTGCGGCAGCGCGAGCTGGTGATCAACGCGCTGCGTATGCGCCCCGACCGCATCGTCGTCGGCGAGGTCCGCGGCGAGGAAGCGCTCGACATGCTGCAGGCGATGAATACCGGCCACGACGGCAGTCTCACGACGATTCACGCCAACAGCCCGCGCGATGCGCTGTACCGGCTCGACACCATGGTGGCGATGGCGAACCTGAACGTACCCGACAAGGCGATCCGGCAGCAGGTGGCGTCGGCGGTGAACGTGGTCGTCCAGGTGTCGCGACTGTCGGACGGCAGCCGCCGCGTCACCAGCATCGCGGAGCTCACCGGCATGGAGGGCGAAGTGATCACGATGCAGGAGCTGTTCGTGTTCGAGCGCACCGGCATGTCACCCGAGGGGCGCGTCATGGGACGGTTCCGTGCCACCGGCATCAGGCCCAAGGTGAGCGAGAAGATCATCGCGGCAGGGTTCCCCCTCCCGGCGACGATGTTCGAACACGTGAAGATAGTGGCGTGAGGAGCAGCGCATGCCGTTCGTGATTGGCACCTTCATCGGCGTTCTCGGCCTGGTGGTCGGGATCTACTGGTTCATGTTCGAGCGCGGCGAAGTGCGCGAGCAGAGCCGGCTGCGCAAGCGCCTGCGCGCGACGACGGCGCCGAAGGCAGCGAAGCGGATCGGCTTCGTCAAGGAAGACGAGAAGCTGAGCGCGGTGAAGTCGCTCGATGCGGCGCTCGCGCGAACCAGCGGCGTCGCCGGCCCGATCCAGAAGCTGCTGGCGCGCGCCGACATGAAGCTGACGGTGGGTGGCCTGTTCCTCGTGTCGGCGTGCGTGTTCCTCGCGGGGTGGCTCGCGATCGGCTGGATGACCCGCCTTCCGTGGATCGGGTTCGCAGTCGGCTGCCTGCTGGCGTTCGTGCCGTACTCGTTGGTTCGCTTCAAGGCGACCAGGCGGCTGCGCACGTTCGAGGAGCAGTTCCCGGATGCCATCGACCTGATCGCGCGCGCGCTGCGTGCAGGCCACGCCTTCACCACCGGGCTGGCGCTGGTGGCCGAGGAAGCGCCACAACCGGTGGCTGGCGAGTTCCGGCTGCTCTACGACCAGCAGAACTTCGGCATGCCGCTCGGCGATGCGCTGAAGGATCTGGCGCAGCGTCTGCCGCTCCTCGACGCGCGGTTCTTCGTCACCGCGGTGCTGACACAGCGGGAGAGCGGCGGCAATCTCGCGGAGATCCTGGCCAACCTGTCCAGCGTGATGCGCGAGCGCTTCAAGGTGAAGCGCCAGGTGCGCGTGCTCTCGGCGCATGGGCGCATCACCGGCTGGGTGCTGTCCGGGCTTCCGCCATCGCTCGCGCTGGGATTCATGATTACGGCGCCGAGCCACATCATGACGCTGGTCACGGACCCGATGGGTCCGCCGATGATCGCCGCGGCGGTGGTCCTGCAGATCACCGGGATGCTGATCATCCGCAAGCTCGTCAACATCGAGTACTGACACGACCCGAGTGAATGATGATGACGTCCCAACTTCTGCTTGCCGTCAGCGTGCTGTTCGTATCGGTCGCGGCGGCGATTGGCTATCTCGCCTTCGACGTGATGCAACGGCGGACGCCGCTCAGGCGCCGGCTTCAAGACGTCGCCGGTCCGAGCGTGCTCTCGACCGACCTGCCGCTGGATGCGGATCAAATCGATCCACGGCTTGCGCGTTTGAACCGGTTGTTGCCGAAGTCACCGAAGGACATGACCCGGCTGCAGCGGCGGATGGCGCGAGCCGGCTACCGGGGTGCGACGCCGACGGTGATCTACGCGGTCGTCGAGCTCGGGGTGCCGGTGCTGCTGCTGCTGCTCTGCGTGTCGGCGCTCGGTCCAACGCGCGGTCTGTTCGTCGGGGCTCCCACGGCAATTCTCGGCTACATGCTGCCGGGCTTCTGGCTGTCGCGGCAGATCGAAAAGCGGAAGAAGCTGATCGCGAACGGGCTCCCCGACGCGCTCGATCTGTTGATCGTCTGCATCGAAGCCGGCATGGGGCTCGATCAGGGCGTTGCCAAGGCGGCCGAGGAACTGGCGGTCTCGCACCCGCCGCTCGCCGAGGAGCTCGCCATCATCACCACGGAGATTCGCGCCGGCAAGCCGCGGATGGAGGCGTTCAAGAATTTCGCAGAGCGCACGAAAGTCGACGACGTGCGTTCGCTCGTGTCGATCCTCGTGCAGACCGATCGCTTCGGCACCAGCGTCTCTCAGGCCCTTCGCACGCAGGCAGAAGTGAGCCGGACCATGCGCCGGCAGCGCGCCGAGGAGCGCGCCCAGAAACTCGGCGTCAAGCTGGTCTTCCCGTTGGTGTTCTTTCTGTTTCCCGCAATGTACGTCGTCACGCTCGGGCCGGCCGTCATCAAGTTCGTGAGGTTCTTTGCCGGAAGATAACCGCCTCATGCACATTTACGAAAAGGAACGCACATGACCACGATCGCTCTCGTCGTTGCCGGAATCATCGTTGGCATCCTGTACATGCAGCGGCGGAATGCCCGCCTCAGCCAGGAAGACTAAGCGCAGGACGCCGTCGCAGACGCCTGTGGCCCCAGGCGCGCAGCCTGGGGCTCCTCGCCTCGTGACCAAGTCGACATGACTGAGATGACTTCCGACCGCCCCGGCACGACCACCGCTCCGACGGTGCTGCCGCATCCATCGGCGCCAGTCTCGCTCGAGGAGACCGGGCTCTCGCTCGACCTCCTGCTTCAGCTCACGCTGAAGCACATGCACTTTGCCGGCGAGTTGACCGGTGCCGAGCTCGCGCGACGCCTTGGACTGCGGTTTACGGCCATCCAGCCGGCGGTGCACGCGTTGAAAGCGCAGCACCAGATC
Source organism: Vicinamibacterales bacterium (assembly GCA_035259385.1). GTDB lineage: Bacteria > Acidobacteriota > Vicinamibacteria > Vicinamibacterales > CAVVIG01 > QHWK01. The sequence goes on from DATFWL010000515.1 coordinate 47,897, forward strand.
GAAATCGTCGGCGGCTCGATGGTCGGGCCCGCGTCGTACCGGTATCGCATCACCGACACGGGACGAACGCGCGTGACGATCTTCCTCGAACACAACCAGTACGTCGGTTTCGCGCCGGTTCCGCTGGCGCGCTATACCGAGTACCTGAGCGAGTGGCGGAAGGCGGCGCCGCGCAGTGCGACACGCACGCGCGTGCGCGAAGCCTTTCACCACCTGGTTCTCGGACAACGGGTACGCGATCAGCTCGGCCCGGCGATCAACGCCGGCCACTCACTGTTCGTCTATGGGCCGCCCGGCAACGGCAAGTCGGTGATCTCGCAGGCGATTCGCAATCTCCTCGACGGCGACATCGCGATTCCGCACGCGCTCGAGGTCGAAGGGCAGATCGTGCGGCTGTTCGACCCGGTGAACCACGACGTGCTCCCGCTTCCCGAAGGCGACGGGCTCGCCGACGAAGTGGCGGCGGACCGCCGCTGGATGCGGTGCCGGCGGCCGCTCGTGACCGTGGGCGGCGAGTTGACGCTCGATTCGCTCGAGTTGAGCTACAACCCGACGTCCGGCTTCTACCAGGCGCCGGTTCAGGCCGCCGCGAACGGCGGCGTGCTGGTGATCGACGACTTCGGCCGCCAGCGGATGGAGCCGCGCGAGTTTCTCAACCGCTGGATCGTGCCGCTCGAGAGCCGCATCGACTTCCTGACGCTGCAGACCGGCCAGAAGTTCGAGCTGCCGTTTGCCGTGCTGCTCGTCTTCGCGACCAACCTGCGTCCGTCAACGCTGGTCGACGAGGCGTTTCTCCGGCGCATCCACTACAAGGTGTTCGCCGAGAGTCCGACAGCCGAGGAATTCTGCGCCATCTTCGAGGGCTGCTGCGCCAGCCGTGGACTTCCGTACGACCGCGCCATCGTCGAGCGGCTGCTCGCCGACTATTTCCGCCCGCGCGCCATCCCGCTGCGCGGATGCCAGCCGCGCGACCTGATCGATCAGGCGCTGTCGCTGGCCGAGTACCTGGACGAGCCGCGCGTCTTGACGACGGCTCTCCTCGAAGCTGCGTGCGACGGCTACTTCGTGGACGACTCAGAGCCCGCGCCGACCTACGCGTGAGCAGAGTGCGGAAACACCGATGCGAACCCTCGTTGCGGGACTGACTGCCGTCGTAATCCTGGGGAGTGGGGTCTCAGGGCCCCACTCCAGTGTCCTGCAGGCCGCCGGCGATCCGCCGCACGGTTCGCTGTCGGTACGGATCACGTCCCCACTTGGCCGCACCGGTCAGCCGGGCGCAGTCCGCATCGTTGCCCATGTATCGCACCCCTCGAATGTCGCACTCTCGTCGGTCAAGTTCTACGTGAACGACGTGCTGGCCGGCAATCGCGCCGGCGATCCGCCGTACGCCGTCGAGTGGACGGACGCCAACCCGTTCGAGCCGACTCGCATCCGCGTCGAAGCGAACGACGCGCTCGGGAACAGCGCCGCCGATGCGATCGAGCTCGCACCGTTCGAGATCGTCGAGGAGACCGGCGTCTCCCGCGTGCTGCTCGAGGCCACCGTCACGGACAAGGGCGACCGATTCGTCAATGGCCTGACTGCCGACTCCTTCCGCGTGCTGGAAAACGACGAGCCGCAGAGCATCGATCTGGTGACCGTCGAGTCGCTGCCGGTGACCTACATCCTGCTCGTCGACGCGAGCCAGAGCATGCACCCGCGCATGGACTTCGTCCGCGCGGCCGCCGGCCGGCTCGCCGACTTCCTCCGTCCGGCCGATCGCGTGATCGTGGCGCCGTTCGCGAAATCGCTCGGACCGATCACCGGACCGACCGCCGATCACGAGACGATCGCGGGAGCGATTCAGGCGATTGCCGCCAAGGGCGGCACGGCGATTTCCGACGGTCTCATTGCGGCGTCGCGCCTCGTGACCGGGACCGACCGGCGCCACGTGATCGTGCTCGTCACCGACGGCTACGACGAAAACAGCCAGTCGAAGATCGACGAGGCGCTGGTTGCGGCGCAGGCGTCGCATGCGGCGGTGTACGTGATTGGCATCGGCGGCATCGCTGGCATCTCGCTCAAAGGGGAGCGAGCGCTCAGGAAGATCGCCGCGCAGACCGGGGGGCGCGTGTTCTTTCCGTCGCGCGAGCGGGAACTGCCTTCAGTCCACGAACTCGTCGCGGCGGACGTGCAGCAGCGCTACCTGATCACCTACTCGCCCTCCAACCAGACCGCGGACGGCGCCTGGCGGCGCATTGCCGTGTCCACCACCGACATGTCGGATCGCGTTCGGACGCGCGCCGGCTACTTCGCACCGGCACCGCCGCCGGTGCGGCCGTCGCTCGAGTTCACGATCACCAGCGGCGCGCACGAGTACCCTGATCTCACCCGCGACGATCTCGTCGTGACCGAGGACGGCGTCGCGCAAAAAGTCGACGTCTTCCAGGAAGCCGTAGCCCCGCTCTCGATCGTCCTCGCACTCGACGCCAGCGGCAGCATGGCCAGAGCCGCTGAATCGGTCAAAGCGGCTGCGTTGTCGTTCGTCGACGCGCTCCGGCCGGAGGACGCCCTCAGCGTCTTGCTCTTCTCGGACACGGCGGCGTTCGCACACGACCTCACGACCAACCGGAAGCAGACCAGATCGGCGATCGAGGGCTACGCCGCCCGCGGTGGCACTGCACTCTACGATGCGCTGACCGACGCGCTGATGCGCCTGAAGAAGGCCGAGGGCAGGAAGGTGATCGTGCTTCTGTCAGACGGTCGCGACGAAGACAACCCGGGCACCGGCCCCGGCAGCGCACGGACGAAGAACGACGTCTTCGCCACCCTCACCGACGTCGACGCGATGATCTATCCGATCGGCCTCGGACCACGGGTCGATCGTGCGCTGCTCGAAAAGCTCGCCGCGGAGTCCGGCGCGATCGCGTTCTTTCCGGAAGACGTCTCGACGCTGCGCGCCGATTACGCGCGGGTCATCGAAGACCTGCGGCGCCGGTACGTCGTCAGCTACACGTCTACGAATCCTGCGCGTGACGGCGGCTGGCGGCAGGTCCAGATTCAGGCACGACAGCCCGAGATAACCGTCCGCGGTCGCAGCGGCTACTTCGCGCCGGAGCGGTAACGAGACAAAGAACGGGAGCAATTCAGGGGATCGACGATGAACACAGGTGGCCACGCCAATGACGGGCCGATGGTTTTGGCGCCGATCGGAATCGGCATCGTCATCGCCGTGATCCTGCTCGGTGGGCCGGCGGAGGCGCTCGATACGGCCAACGCGCTGCTGCATGAAATCGTTCACAAAACAGTGGAATTGGTCACTGGACGATGAGCATCCAGGTACAGCAGCCAGTCGCGGTAGCCCCGTTTCAGTCGTTCGACGCGGTAAGACTGCGGGGTTTTCTCGAAACCTGGGCGGTTGCGCTGTTCAGCGTGACGATGTTTACCGGGGCCGCTCTCTTGTTCCTGGTACAGCCGATGTTCGCGAAACTGGCACTGCCGAAACTCGGCGGAAGCCCGTCGGTCTGGAACACCTGTGTCCTGTTCTTCCAGGCCACGCTTCTGCTCGGATACGCGTACGCACATGTGTCGACGCGATGGCTGAGCGCTCGCCAGCAGACCTATTTCCATCTGTTCCTGATGCTGGCGGCCGCGACAGCGCTGCCGCTGGCGCTCGGTGACCGCCAGGCTCCGACGTCCTCGAATCCGGCCTGGTGGCTTCTCGAGACGATGACCGTCACCGTCGGACCGCCATTTCTGGTCGTCTCGACGACGGCGCCGCTCCTGCAGCGGTGGTTCACGATGCTGCCCCTGCCGTCCGCGCGCGATCCGTACTTTCTCTACGCAGCGAGCAATTTCGGCAGCATGCTGGCGCTGATTGCCTACCCGCTCGTGCTCGAGCCGACAGCCGGCGCGCGACAGCAGACCTGGCTGTGGGCTGCCGGTTACTTCGTGCTGGCAGCGCTGACGGCAGCGTGCGCCGCCGCCGTCCGGATGTGCACGAAGGAGACAAAACAAGAGGACGCCTCAGCACCTGTCGTTGCCATCGAGCCTGTGTCAGTCGGCACTCGCCTGCGATGGGTGATTCTCGCGTTCATCCCGTCGAGCCTGATGCTCGGGGTCACGACCCACATGTCGACGGACGTCGCGGCCGTGCCGCTGTTGTGGGTGCTGCCTCTCGCGATCTACCTTGGAACGTTCGTGCTGACGTTTTCTCCCAACGAGATACTCCCGCATCGCTGGTTGGTTCGGTTCCAACCGGTTCTCATCTTCGGGTGCCTGTCCACGATTCTCCTGAACGCCGGCACGCTCTGGTTGATTCCTCTTCACCTCGCCGCCTTTGGCGTCAGCGCGCTCGTCTGCCATCGCGAGCTCGCGAATCGGAGACCTGATGTTCACCATTTGACCGAGTTCTATCTGTGGATGTCGTTCGGTGGAATGCTCGGTGGTGTCTTCAACAGCCTGATCGCCCCGCAACTATTCAGCTCGATTGCGGAGTACCCGCTGGTTCTGGCTCTGGCCGCGTTGGCCCGACCGTCGCCGGCGTACCGCGGATCCCGCCTCGAGTCGATGGGTCTGCTCGTCGGCGTGCCGGCCCTCTCGGTGCTCTTGTGTGTGGGGCTGTGGGCGGCGGGACTGAGCGCAGAAGGCCTGGGAATTCGTCCGATTCTGCTGGTGTGCGCGTGCCTGGCCACCTTCGCCTCCATGTTCGCGAACAGGCCGGCGGCGTTCGGCACGATGGCCCTTCTGTGGTTCGGGTTGATCGTGTTCGGCCGATTCTCGGACGCGGATCGCTTGAAGCTCGCTGCCCGAAGCTTCTTCGGCGTGTATCGAGTGGTCGACGCGCCGGACCATGACTATCGAGTTCTCCTGCATGGCAGCACGACCCACGGCAGTCAGGAACTGCCGGCGCGCGCAACGTGTGAGCCTACCGGCTACTACCATCGATCAGGCCCAATCGGCCAGTTGTTCAGCACCGAGACGACGCGCTTCGAACACGTCGCCGTCGTCGGCCTTGGCACCGGCGCGCTGGCGTGCTATGCGCAACCAGACGGCCACTGGACCTTCTACGAGATCGATCCGCTCGTCGAGCGGATCGCCCGGGATCCTCGCTATTTCACCTACCTTCAGAACAGCCGCAGCAACCTGAACGTCGTGCTGGGCGACGGCCGGCTGACGCTCCAACGCGCCGGTCTCGCAGCGTACGATCTGATCATCCTCGACGCCTTCAGCTCGGACGCCATTCCGGTTCACCTCCTGACCAAAGAAGCAGTGGAGCTGTACGTGTCTCGGCTTCAACCTGACGGAATCCTCGCGGTCCACATCTCGAACCGATACATGAATCTCGAGCCGCTCGTTGCGGCCGTTGGACAACAGAACGGGCTGTTCGGCCTCGTCGATTACGACAAGGTCATGCCTGATAGCGATGCGAAGAAGGGACGCCTCGCGTCGATCTGGATGATGCTGGCTCGCACGCGCGAGTCGTTGGCACGCCTGTCCTCGCGGCCGGGCTGGCGGCTGCCGACGACACATCCGCGTCTTGCACCGTGGACCGACGACTACTCGAACATTCTGCAGGTGCTGGCCATCCGGTAGGCAATGACACTGTCCGATATTCTTGGCCGCGGCGTTTCGATGGAGTGGTACGAGGGAGTCTCGCTCGTCCGCGCCGTGGCGGGGCGTCTGCTCGCGACAACCGGCGAAGGGCCCGTCAGAGTTCCCGAGCTGCATCAGATCGAGATTTCAGACACTGGCGACGTCACCGTCACTGGCGGCGCGATCATCGGCGGGTCGGTCCGCCATCTCGGTCAATTGCTGCAGGCGACGCTCGGACACACGGACGTCCCCGTTCAACTCCGTCTGGCGATCGTTCAGGCGACGGCGCCGGCCCCGGCATTCGCCTCGATTCAAGAGTTCGACGAAGCGCTCGCTTACTTCGAACGGCCGGGTCGCTCCTCGGCTCTGCAGGCACTCTACCTGCGAGCGGTCGCGGCACCGGCTTCAGGCTTCGCGCTGCCGCCGACGCTCGACTCTGTCGCGCCACTGCCCCCGCCCGACAAGCCCGAAGACGCTTCAAAACCCGCACAGTCGAAGAGAAAACCGGGCGCCCTGAAAATTGCGGCTGCCGTCGTCCTGGTCGTTTGTCTCGCAGCCGCGGAGTACATCAAACGTCGTGGCGTCGCGGCGGGAAGACGCGATGTATCGGCGATCGCCGGACAGGTGTCGGATGCCGTCGGCGCTGCGACGCTATCCGGTCTATCGGCGG
>DATFWL010000516.1:0-3670 GCA_035259385.1 Vicinamibacterales bacterium
GTACCCCGGGACCCTCACGTGGTACGAGATGAAGAAGGCCGATCGCATCGTGTCCTACGACTGGTCGAAGTACGACCAGGCGAACGTCGTGTTCAGACCGGCCAGGATGACGCCCGACGAGCTGCGACTCGGTCACGACGCGGCCTACGACACCTTCTACGCCCCCTCGTCGATCCTGCGGCGCTTCCCGCTTCGAGGTGGACGGAGCCGGCTGCAGTGGTCGATCTACAACCTGTTCATGAAGCGCGGCGCCGCGACCGATCGCAAGCACGCGCTCCCCGAGCCGACCCCGGTGCCGGATGCGGCGCCGATGCCTCCGATCCTGCCGCTCAAGCGAGAATGGCGCCAGGCCGTCTTCGAGGCGTCCGGCGCTCCGGATACCGCCGCGCTCCGCTGACCGCCGGGCGAACGATCGCGAAGCCCGGCCACAGCAGCACCCCGTGGACGTCAATAGCACTACGATGGTACGGGCGCGGTCTCAAGCAGACGACCGGCGTCAAAGGAGTCCGGAGCCCTCTCCAATGCCCCCACGCCTCCTGCTGCGTCGCGCGCCACGGCGTGCGCTCTCACGCGGTGCCGGTCGCGCTGGTCGGCGAGTGCAAAGCGAGGGCGGCAATCTGCTTTCGCCGAGAAAAGAGGACTGGGCTCGATTGTATGATCCCGGCGTCGCCATGTTCCTTGCGGGCCGCGCGGAAGGAAGTCTGATCGTTCCGCCGGGCCGAGCGAGACTCGTCACGAAGCCACCGTCAGTAGGATCGTTCACTTGCACCATGACTATTGGAGTTGCAGGTGTGGCTTGCTTGGCCGCGCGGGTGGCTGCCGGACCAGCCGTGACGATGACATCGACCTTCAGGCGCACCAAGGTGGCCGCAAGCTCGCTGAGGCGATCTGGGTTTCCGTCCGCATATCGAAACTCAAGGACGATGTTCTTGCCCTCCACGTACCCCAGCTCCCGGAGACCTTGGCGAAACGCCTCGATGCGAGCCGCGTCGGAGGACCCCGAACCGCCAACTAGCACCCCGATCCGTGGAACGTTCCTCGTCTGCTGCTGAGCCTCGGCCACCAGCGGCCCAGCGACGATGCTCCCACCCACGATGGTGATGAACGCTTGCCGATCCATCAATCGTTACTCACTCTTCGCTCATTGGATGATCTCGTCGGCTCGGACGAGTAGCGATTGCGGGATCGTGAGCCCGAGTGCTTTGGCCGTCTTTAGGTTGATGACAAGCTCGAACTTGGTTGGTTGCTCGATGGGGAGATCGCCGGGCTTAGCCCCCTTGAGGATCTTGTCCACGTAGGTGGCGGCGCGCCGGAAGCTCTCGGCGATATCCGGCGCGTAGGACATGAGACCGCCGGCCTGAGCGAACTCCTTAGCTCCGAAGATCGTTGCGATCTTGTGCTTCTTCGCAAAGTCACCGACGAGCGCGCGGTACCCGGTCGACTTCGCATCGAAGAACATCGTGAGGCCATCGGGTCGCTCTTTTTCGAGGACTGCGAACACGCGCGCCAGGTCGTCGGCGTTCCTCACCTCCAGGACCTTGAGCGTGACTCCCAGCATGCGGGCCGCAGCCCGTGTTGCCTGCAGTTCAAGATTGTTGCTGACGGCGGGGTTCCAGATGACGGCCACGCGGGCGACACGAGGAACGACCTCCTTCAGTAACTCAAGCCTTTTGGAGCCCAACTCGGCTGTCATGGTTGACATTCCGGTGACGTTTCCGCCCGGGCGAGCAAGGCTCGCGACCAGCCGATCGGCTACAGGATCGGCACTTCCCGTCATGACGATCGGGATCGTGTTGGTCGCCTGCTTCGCGGCCTTCGCAGCGTCCCCGATCGTGACGATCACATCGACGTTAATGCGAACTAGATCCTCGGCGAGATCATCAAAGAGTTCGGGATTCCATTTCGCCGAGCGGTACTCGATGCCGATCGTCTTGCCCTCGATCCAGCCGAGTTCGCGCAGACCGTCGAGAAACGCAGCACGCTCCGGCGAGGGCGTCTGGCTGAGAGGAGCGAGAACGATATACCCAATCCTCGGAATCTTCCCCGGTTGCTGCCCCTCAGCGACGAGCGGCGCAAGAGCGACGCTGAGAACGAGAACTACCGCGAGACCGATCCACCGCATGAGCACCTCAGTGGGAATGGCTGGCGGGAGTCTAGCAGAGGACGGCGGATCGCAGGAGCTGGCCGCGTTGGTCGAGCGCGCGCTACTCGATGATCTGGTCCGCCCGCCCCAGCACCGACGGCGGGATCGTCAGCCCGAGCGCCTTCGCGGTCTTGAGATTGATGACCAACTCGAACTTGGTCGGCTCTGCACTCTGTCGCGTGTGAGCATTATCGCGCTGCCGTTGTCGCACGGAAACGATTCGATTCCGTAATACTCCCGATCAGAGCGTCACTCGTTCTTCATCGCCCAGCCATACGGCTGACACTCGAGGTCGCTAGCCTCCCGAACGGACGGGCAGAGAACCGGAAGCGAGCGACGACGCACGCCGCCGGTGCGAAGCAGTCAACCTTTGCCAGGAGGCCGTTCCGATGAAGACGCAATGCAGACGATGGATCGCGGCAATCACGCTGGCGACGATGCTCGGAAGCCAGTTCGGGATCGCGCGTTCGGACGCGCAACCGCCCACAGTCGATAGCACCGTGAGCCCGATCAAACACGTGGTCGTCATCATTGGCGAAAATCGTACCTTCGATCACGTGTACGCCACGTACGTCCCAAAGCGTGGGGAGACTGTCGCGAACCTCCTGTCGAGGGGGATCGTCAACGCCGATGGCTCTCCGGGTCCTAACGCCGACGCCGCCCAGCAGTTCACGATTGGCAATATCAACCCCGTCGCGTACTTCATCAACACACACCCGCTGACTAATCCGGAGAAGGCGCCTTACACGCCGTTCCTGCCGACGCCGGAGGCCGGCGGCGCGCCGCCGCAGTCGGTGACGCTGCAGCAGCTCCAGAACGACCCCGTGCCCGCGGCGCCGCCGTTCGACGCGCGGACATTCTCGCGCGACCAGCTCCACACGCTGTCGCCGGCGCTGGCGCCCGGCGATCTCAGGCTGCTCACGACCGGCGCGAGCGGCCTGACGAATTGCACGCATGATGCGAGCGAGCCCCCGTCGCCTTGCGCCGAGCCGGACACGCGCATCCCCAACTTCGACCGGCTGCTGAACACTGTCTTTCCGATCACCGGGCCGCACCTGTCCTACGACAGCTACACCGGCGACATGGTGCATCGCTTCTTTCACATGTGGCAGCAGTCGGACTGCGACGTGAAGAACGCCACGTCGGCCGATCCCGCCGGATGCAACAACGACCTGTATCCCTTCGTTGGCATCGCCCGCGGCGACGACTCCGGCAGCAACGCGATGGGCTTCCTGAATGTCCAGCGCGGCGATGCGCCGCTCTTCAAGCAACTCGCGGACCAATTCACCATGAGCGACAACTACCATCAGCCGGTCATGGGCGGCACCGCCGTGCAGCACACGATGCTCGGAACGGCCGACGCGATCTTCTGGGAGCACGTCGGCGCGTTCCCGGCCGAGCCCCCAACGGCGCAAGTCGCCGATCCCACGCCGCAGAGCGCGACCAATGTCGCATTCGTGCGCGACCGGCGCTGGACCAAGTGCGGTGATGAAACGCAACCGGGTATCAAGCCGATCATGGATTACC
>DATFWL010000517.1:0-9685 GCA_035259385.1 Vicinamibacterales bacterium
CCGGTACAGGCGTTGCCATTTGTACTGGCATGGTCAGATTACGTGTCGGCGTCTGTGTGGTGTTGCTCGCGGCTGCACTGACGCAGCCATCCGCCCGACCCGATGCCTCGCCGAAGCTCGATCGCGCACTCCGCGACTGGAGTCAGCGTCCGACGGCATCCACTCGGATCCTGATTCGCGCGGAGCGGGGAAGTGCGGCGGACGTGCGCCGGTACCTCGCTCAACTCGGCTCGCGCCTTCACGACACGGCGGCGTCATCTGATTTGATCGTCGCGGAGGTAACCGCACCCACGCTGCGCGCGCTTGCAAGCGATCCGCGCGTGATTCGCCTGTCGAGCGACGCGATTGTGCGGTCGCTGAGCACGTCGTATCTGTCGCAGGACACGCTGCTCAATACGGAAGCGCTGCTGCCCCGCGGTTACACCGGCGATCACATCGGCGTCGCGGTGATCGACTCCGGCATCCTGCCGAACGCGAACGAGAAGGTCACCGTTACCTACGATTTCACCAAGGGCAAGGCAGTCAAAGTCGGCGCGCTCGATCCGTTCGGGCATGGCACGCACGTGTCCGGCCTCGTCGCGAGCGCTGGCGTGACGTCCAGCGACCTCTATGAAGGCATCGCGCCGGGCGTGCGGCTGACTGCGCTCCGCGCGCTCGACGCAAACGGCAGCGGCTATACGAGCAGCGTCATCGACGCCATCAACTTTGCGATTGCGAACAAGGACTCGCTGAAGATCGACGTCATCAACCTCTCGCTCGGCCATCCGATCTACGAGCCCGCCGCCACCGATCCGCTGGTCCAGGCGGTCGAACAGGCGGTCGCCGCGGGTCTGGTGTGCGTCGTGTCGGCCGGCAACTTCGGCGGCGATCCGACGACGCACGTCACCGGCTACGGCGGGATCACATCGCCCGGCAACGCGCCAAGCGCCATCACCGTCGGCGCCCTCGAGACATTCCAGACGGTCACGCGCGACGACGACGTCGTCACGTGGTACAGCTCACGTGGGCCGACGTGGTACGACGCCTTCCAGAAGCCCGATCTCGTCGCACCCGGCTCGCACCTGGTGTCCGACGTGCCGACGTCGAGCACGCTCGCCAGGGCGTATCCGGCCGGTCTGATCAAAACCAGCGGCACGACGAACCTCACCAAACTGAGCGGCACGAGCATGGCCGCCGGCGTCGTGACCGGCGTCGTCAGTCTGATGCTCGAGGCGAGCCGCACCGCCCATCCAGGCGCCTTGCTGCCGCCGAACGCGGTGAAGGCGATTCTCCAATACACCGCGCTGCCGCTCGCGACCGAGGACGTCCTGACCCAGGGCGCCGGCGCGCTCAACGCAGCGGGTGCCGTTGCGCTCGCAGCCGCGATCGACCCGAACCAGCCGCAAGGCGCGTGGTGGCTGACCGCCAACGTCAGCACGTCGACGACCATCGGCGGCCAGACACTGGCCTGGGGCCAACGCGTGGTCTGGGGCGATCGAGTCGTGTGGGGCAACCAGATCTACACCAACGATCCTGCATGGGCCCTCCGTGTGGTCTGGGGCAATCGCGTGGTGTGGGGCGATCGCGTGGTCTGGGGCGACAGCACCGTCTGGGACGACGGCAATCCCGGCGTGTGGGGAAGCCGCGTGGTCTGGGGGAACAGCCTCATCGGACAGACGTTCGGCTCGAACGTGAGCTGGGGCAGCCTGTCCGGCAACGTCGATCCGACGCGGGTCGTCTGGGGCGACTTGCAAGGGTTGAACATCGCGCCGACGTCGATGAGCTGGGGCAATCTCGAACGCGCCAACGAAGACCTCGTCGCAAAGTGATCATCCTGCGAGGCTGGTGTGTCGCTGCATGATTCGCCGTCGGCCGTCAGCGTCCTATCGGGCGTCGCGCGCGACTCGCGCCGCGGCCTTCGTGAACTGAGCGACGGCTCCGTCCTAATCCGGGCGCTGCGCGCTCGCGACGCCCGTTCGCTGGTGGGTCACCTGAACGACCCGGCCGTGGTGCGCTTCATCTCGCCGTCGCCGACCAGCGTCGACGGGTTCGTGCGGTTCATCCGCTGGACCCACGCCGAGCGCCGGCGCGGCGCGCTGCGCTGCTACGGGATCGTGCCGTCCGGCTTGGCCGCGGCGGTCGGAATCGTGCAGGTGTGGCCGGTCGAACGCGACTTCTCGACCGCCGAATGGGGATTCGCGCTCGGGCGCGCGTTCTGGGGCACGGGCGTCTTCATCCGCGCCGCGCGGCTCTTCCTCGACGCGATCTTCTCGGACCTGGGCGTCTATCGCCTCGAAGCGCGATCGGTGTGCACGAACGCGCGCGGCAACCGAACGTTCGAACGGCTCGGCGCGACGCGCGACGGGGTGCTGCGGAGCGGTTTCCGCGACGGCGCGTGCGTCCGCGACCAGATCATGTGGTCGATCCTCGCGCCGGAGTGGCAGGCATTGCGCCAGGAGGCGCGCCGTGCAAACTGAGCGCGTTCGTCTCGCGAGGCCGGCGCCGCTGCCAGTGTTCCTCGCGGCGGTCGTGGCGACCGGCGCGGCGATCATCGCGCACAGCGTGCTCTCGCTTCATGCGCCGCTGCTCAACGGATATGCGCTCCTGCTCGCCGCGCTGACAATTGCCGGCGGCCGCTTCACGATCCAGATTCCGGGCCGGCCGGCGACGGTGTCGGTGTCGGAAGTCTTCGTCTTCGCGTCGGTGCTGCTCTTCGGGCCGGCGGTGCCGGTGCTGACGGTGGCGATCGACGGGCTGTACATCTCGGTCACGCAGAAAAACCGCCGTCTCTACCGGACGCTCTTCAACGTCGCCGAACCGGCGATCTCGACGTGGACGGCCGCCCAGGCCTTCTTTGCGGTCGCCGGCGTCGCGCCGGGCGCGCCACTGTCGACGAGCATGCCGGTCCTGGTGCCGGCCGCCGTGGCCATGGCAGGCGTGTTCTTCCTCTTCAACAGCGGCCTCACGGCGATTGCCGTCGCGCTCGAGAGCGGCGCTTCGCCGTTCGAGCTGTGGCGCAGCCACGCGTGGTACCTGGCGGTCAACTACCACGCGGCGGCGTCGGTTGCGACGCTCGCGGTGAGCAGCGGCGCACGCATCAACTTCGCCGTCGTCGGACTGGTCGGCCCGCTGCTCGTCCTCTCGTACGTCGCCTACCGGGAAGCGTCGACGCGGGCCGACGAGGCGCATCGCCACGTCGCCGACGTCGAGCACCTGTACCGCGCGTCGGTGGAGATGCTCGCGATTGCGGTGGACGCGAAGGACCAGGTCACGCACGGCCACATCCGCCGGGTGCAGCAGCACACGTTGACCGTTGCCGCCTCGATGGGCGTCACCGACACGCGCGAGCTGAAGGCGATGGAAGCGGGCGCGCTGCTGCACGACATCGGCAAGCTGGCCGTGCCGGACTACGTGCTGAACAAGCCCAGCGCGCTGACGCCCGCCGAGTTCGAGACGATGAAGAAGCACGCGAGCATGGGCGCGCGCATCCTCACGGCGGTCGACTTCCCCTACCCGATCGTGCCCATCGTCCGGCACCACCATGAACAATGGGACGGGCGCGGTTATCCCGACAGCCTGGTCGGCGCCGAAATCCCGCTCGGCGCGCGGATCCTCGCCGTCGTCGACTGCTTCGATGCCTTGACGTCCGATCGGCCGTACCGTCCGCGGCTCACCGACGCACAGGCGGTTGCCATCCTCCAATCGCGCCGCGGCACATTCTACGACCCCGCGGTCGTCGATCGATTCGTCGAGCTCGTGCCCGAGTTGCGGCGGCGCGACGCGGACGCCGGGGATCATTGCGACGCGCAGGCGTCGGTCGTGGCGGGCCTGTCGCGGCTCGCGGCTCGCGACCTGTCCGACGGCTCCGCGCGGCCGGCCGTCGTGATTCCAGCCGCCGCGCAGCGGCTCGTCGAGGAAGCCGTCGCGGCAATGCCCGGCGCGGGCGCGTGCGTGTTCGCGATGAACGCGGCGCAGGACGCGCTCGTGGTCGCGTACGCGACGGCTCGCATCGGCGACGGGGTGGCTGGTGTGATCATCCCGGTCGGCTCGGGCGTCTCGGGCTGGGTCGCTGCCAACCGCAGCGCGATTCGACGCGCCGAGCCGGTGCTGGATCTCGGCGAGATCGCCCGCGACTTTGGCCTGAAGACCTGCGTGAGCGCGCCGGTGTTCGTCCGCGCGGACCTGTTCGGCACGCTGACCGTGTACGGCGCCGGGCCGATGTCCGACGAGATCGTTGCCGATGTCGGCCTGCTCGCGCAGGAAGTCGGATTGTCGATCGCGCGCAGCGCGGCGCCGCGTCATCTGCACGTGCGGCCGCCTGCACGGCCGCCCGTCGCGGCGGCTTCCTGAGAACATGTCGATCCGTCTGAAACAGTTCGGCGCACTCGGCGTTCTGCTCGCGGCAGTCGCGGTCGTCGGCGTGCCGAAGGCAATCCGATATACGCACGCACCCGATGCGGCGCGCCGCGGTCGAGCATCCAGCACGCTCGTGGCCTCGATCCGCGCCGAACCGCGCTCGTTCAACCGCTACACGGCGCGCGACCTCTCGACGGCCGTGCTGACCTTCCTGATGCACGACGGGCTGGTGCGCGTCAATCGCGTCACCAATCAGCTCGAACCCGAGCTCGCCGAGCGCTGGGAGCTGTTGCCGGACGGGCGGACCTATCGTCTGCAGCTCCGTCCGAATGTGCAGTTCTCCGACGGCGCGCCGTTTACCTCGGCGGACGTCGTGTTTTCGTTCAAGGCGATTTACGACACCGCGGTCGGCAGTGTGCTGGCCGACACGCTCCAGGTGCGCGGGAAGCCGTTGAAGGTCACCGCGGATGGTGCGCTGACGGTGACGATTCAGTTTGCGTTCCCCTTCGGGCCGGGGCTGCGGATGCTGGACGGCGTCCCGATCTATCCGCGCCATCGCCTCGAGGCGGCGCTTGCGGCCGGCGCGTTTCGATCGGCGTGGGGACCGGCGACTGCGCCGTCGGATCTCGCGGGGCTCGGGCCCTTCGTGCTCCGCAGTTACGCCCCAGGGCAGCGGCTGACATTCGATCGCAATCCGCGTTTCTGGCGCTCTGCTGCCGCGCCCAGCGTGGACCACGCCGTCGTCACGGTCGTCCCGGATCAGGATGCCGAGTTGCTCCAGCTCGAAACCGGCGAGATCGATCTCACCCAGAGCGAGTTGCGGCCGGCCGACGTCCCAGCCCTGAAGGCCGCGGCCGGCGCCGGACGCGTGACCGTCACCGACGCCGGCATCGGCCTCGACGGCGATCTGCTGTGGATCAATCTGCTTCCGGCAAAGGCCGGCGATACGCGCGCGTCCTGGCTGCGCCACGCCGACTTCCGCCGCGCGGTCGCGCACAGCGTCGATCGCCGCGCCTTCGTCGACACCGTGTACTTCGGCGAGGCGGTCCCGGCCGACAGCATCATCTCGCCTGGCAACCGCGACTGGCACGTAACCGCGCCGCCGCCTGACTACGATCCCGCGTCGGCGTCGCGGCTGCTGGCGGGCTTGGGGCTGTCCGAGCGGGACGCCAGCGGCGTTCTGCACGACCATAGCGGACGTCCGGCGCGGTTGTCCCTTCTGACACAGAAGGGGAACACGTCGCTGGAGCGCGGAGCGGCGGTCGTTCGCGACAGCCTCCTCGCCGTCGGCGTCCAGGTGGATGTCGTCGCGATGGAAGCCGGCGCACTCGTCGACCGCGTGATGCGCGGCGATTACGACGCGGCCTACTTCAGCCTCCTGACGACGGACACCGATCCGGCGCTGAATCTCGATTTCTGGTTGAGCTCCGGCGGTGCGCACGTCTGGCATCCGGAACAACGTGTCGCCGCCACGCCGTGGGAAGCCGAGATCGACGCGCTGATGGACAAGGTCGCGACGACGCTCGATCCTGAAGGCCGCCGGATCCAGTTCGCCACGGTGCAGCAGATCATGGCGCGCGAGGTTCCGGCGTTGTGCTTCGCGTTCCCGCGTCACCGGATCGCCGTCAACGCGCGCGTTGCCGATGCGGCTCCGTCGCCATTCCGCCCGCCGCTGCTCTGGAACCCAGCCGCGATCAGGCTGCGATCCGCACCGTGACCCCGGCGCCGTAATCCGCACTTGCGGCGCCGGCGCATGTAGAATCCGTGGCTGGCAGGACCGATGAGCCCATAGGGTGGGTGGGGTGGGACGGATCGGCCCCTTCCCACCAACCCCATGGGCCCATCGGTCCGACACCCCATGCGAATCGATATCAACTCCGATCTCGGCGAGTCGTTCGGCGCGTACTCGATCGGCCACGACGAAGGCCTGATGCACGCGATCACGTCTGCGAACGTCGCCGCCGGTTTTCACGCCGGCGACCCGTCAGTGCTTCGTGACACGGTCCGGCTCGCCAAGGCGAACGGCGTCGCCGTCGGCGCGCACCCCGGCTTTCCCGATCTCGTCGGCTTCGGCCGCCGCGAGCTGAACGTGACGGCGAGGGAAGCCGAGGACATGGTGCTGTACCAGGTGGCGGCGGTCGCCGGCGTCGCCGCGACTGAGGGCGTGCGCATCCAGCATGTGAAGCCTCACGGCGCGCTGTTCAACATGGCTGTGCGGAACGCGGAGCTCGCCGCGGCGATTGCGCGCGCCGTCGCCGCCTTCGATCGCAATCTGATTCTGTTCGGCCTGCCCGGCTCCGAGATCCTTGCCGCCGGCCGTGCTGCCGGATTGCGCGTCGCCGCGGAGGTGTTCGCCGATCGCGCTTACGAGGCCGACGGATCGCTGGCGTCGCGCCGCAAGCCGGGATCGGTGATTCACGACCCGGACGCCGTCGTCGCGCGCGCGGTGCGCATGGCGAAGGAGCGCACGGTGGTCGCAACTGACGGATCGGTCGTCCCGCTCGAGGCCGATACCATCTGCGTGCACGGCGACACGCCGGGATCCGACGCGCTTGCCGCACAGATTCGCGCCGGGCTGGAAGCCGCCGGCATCACAGTGAAGGCGATCGGCGCCTGAGCCGGGCGAGTTGTACGGATCGGGCTCAGACCGTTTAGGATCAGCGCTCAGTGGCCACTCCTCACCGCGTCACAGCCGGCCCACAGGCCGCAGCACCCAGCCCCGACACCTCTCTATTTGGCTGGTGGCGCGACGCCGATCGCGACGCGCGGCGTGCCTTCGTCGCCGCGTCGCTCGGTTGGATGCTCGACTCGTTCGACGTGATGCTCTACGCGATCGTGCTCGCCGCGCTGATTCAGGATCCGTCGATGCACCTGTCGTTCGAGGTCGCCGGCATCCTGGGATCGGTGACGCTCGTCTCCGCCGCCGCGGGCGGCATTGCGTTCGGCGTGCTGGCCGATCGGATCGGCCGCAAACGTGCGCTGATGGCGGCGGTGCTGATCTACTCCGTGTTCACGGCCGCCTGCGGCTTTGCGCAGTCGGCGCTGCAGCTCGCCGTGTTCCGCGTCCTGCTCGGGCTCGGCATGGGCGGCGAGTGGGCGACCGGCGCCGCGCTGGTCTCCGAAACGTTTCCCGCGCGCCACCGCGGCAAGGCGCTGGCATTCGTGCAGAGCTCGTGGGCGATCGGCTACGGCCTGGCCGCGCTGGTCAACCTGATCGTGATGCCGCTCTGGGGCTGGCGCGGCGTGTTCTTCGTCGGCGTCGTGCCTGCGCTCCTGACGCTGTGGATCCAGCAGAACGTCAGGGAGCCGAAGATCTGGCTCGAGACGTCGTCGTCGGATCGCGGACGCATCAGCATGCTGTTCGCGCCGTCGATCGCCACGGTCACCGTGGCGATCACGGCGATGAACGCCTGCACGCTCTTCGGCTGGTGGGGCCTGAACAGCTGGGTGCCCGGCTACCTTGCGTTGTCGCCGTCGCGAGGCGGCATCGGTCTGTCCTCGTCGACGATGTCGCTGTTCGTGATCGCGATGCAGGTGGGAATGTGGTTCGGCTACGTGAGCTTCGGCTACGTCGCCGACGCGATTGGACGCAAGCGGACCTATGTCGCCTACGTGCTCGCGGCCAGCGTGCTCCTGCCGCTGTACGGCAACCTGCGTACGCCGTCGATCCTGCTGGCGCTCGGGCCCCTGGTCGCCTTCTTCGGCACCGGCTACTACAGCGGCTTCGGCGCGCTGATCGTCGAGCTGTATCCGACGACCGTCCGCGCGACTGCCGCCGGCGTCTGCTACAACACCGGCCGCATTGCGAGCGCCGCGGCGCCGTTCGTCGTCGGCTCGCTCGCGAACACGCGGGGCTTCGGCCCGGCGTTCACGGTTGCCGGAGCGGCGTTCCTGCTTGCGGCGGTCACGTGGATCTGGATTCCTGAAACGCGGAATCGGGAATTGACCTAACGCCGATTTTGTAATCGGGCGGCCCGATTCAATTGATGTGCTGCTGAAATGCGGTCAGCCGACAGGCGGTGGTAAGCTTGACAAGGAGGCCTGAGGAGCCACGGCACGTTTACAGGACCGGCGGACCTGTCGGGATTGACACCGGAACCGCTTTCCGCACCGTGACTCTTCAGGACGCCGTGCGTGACGGGCGGCGTCGCTGACCGTAAGGCAAGCGATATGCCGCTGTCAGAAAGTCGTATTCCTCCGAAATCTGCGATCCTCCCCCGAACCGGCCAACCAACCGCGTAAGCGTTTACGCTAATCGATTCGTACGATGCGCTCGGCGATCCGCGGGAAGCGGTCGAATACCGCCGGATCGTGGCCGGGAATGAGGAATCGGGGCTCGCTGGCGAGGGAACGCATCCGGTCCTGCGTCCGGAGATTGGACGGCGGATCGAGCGTTTGCGCAATCGGGACGTGGGCATCCAGATTTTCGTAGAGATACATGTTGTCGGACGCGAGGACGACGGTGTGGGCGCGCGTCTGGACGGTCACGAACTGCGACGCCCAGGTGTGCCTGCCGCCCACGCCGAAGAGGATGCCCGACAGCAGCGTGTCGTCGTCGCCACGGACGAAGGACACCTTGCCCTGCGTGTTCCGCTTCACGATTTCGAGCACGTCGTCGGCGTCGATGCCGCCGTGGGTCCGCGCCGATTGCCATGCGTCGCCGGTGTAGTAGTCGTACTCGTCTTTCTGCACCCACACGCGCGCAGACGGAAACAGATCGATGCCGCCGGCGTGGTCCCAGTGCATGTGCGACAGGAAGATGTCGGTGACCTTGTCGGCGGTGATGCCGAGCGGCGCGAGCGCGTCGGGTGGCTTCACGTAGTCCTTCACCGTGAACTGGCGGAAGTACTGGTCGCGGTGGAAGCCGGAGTCGACGATCGCGATCCTGCCGTCGGCGCCTTTCAGCACCCAGATCATCATCGCGATGTCCATGCGCCGCGAGCGGTCGGCGCCGGCAACGAGGCTGGACACCGGAAAGTTCGCGAGCGTCGCGAAGCGGACGGCGTAGACCTCGTACTTGTCGGCGTCCGCGGCAACTCGCGCGCCGCGGAGCGCGAACGATGTCACGATCAGCGCGAGCGTCAGGCCAATCCGACCCGCTCGAGCAGTGCGACCCTCCCGACCTGCCGGACCCGCCCGACCCACGCGATCTGCCCGACCTGCCGCACCTGCCCGACCCGCCCGACCTGCCCGACCTGCCCGATCCACCCGACCTATCCCTCCTATCCGTCCCATCCGTCCCATCCGTCCTAGCCGTCCTAGCCGTCCTAGCCGTCCTATCCGTCCTATCCGTCCTATCCGTCCCATCCCTCCTCCGTCCTAGCCGCCCTCACGCAGTGATCGCCGGAGC
>DATFWL010000518.1:0-7400 GCA_035259385.1 Vicinamibacterales bacterium
CCGAGCTCGATCAACCGCTGCAACATCTTGTAATTCGGCTTGGGTGGGTATCGCGGACCGTGATCGTGCGCGATCGGTAGAGCGTCTCCGCAACGATGTCCGGCACGCATCGATTTGACCACGTTCGAGGGATGCGGTCTAGCCGTGACAAAAGCTTTTCTGGCGAGCACCCGGTGGGGCTGTTCGCGGACAGGACCCGCCTTGAGCTAATTTTGCAATGCACTCTAAACATTTCGATAGCCGTGGCTCCAGAGGAGCGATGTACTACGCGAATGCCGCAGAATCGAACGGTGACTGTATTTGGCGCTTATGGACACACCGGACGCTTCGTCGTTGCGGAACTGCGCAGACGAGGTGCGACACCAATCCTTGCCGGCCGCGATGCCGCACGGCTACGCGCCATCGGCGCCGAGTATCCGGAACTGGAGGTGCATGTCGCTGACGTCGAGCAACCGCACCTTCTCGATGCCGCACTCTCCGGTAGCGCGGCTGTCATCAATTGCGCAGGACCCTTCAGTGACACCGCCATTCCGGTCGTCGAGGCAGCCCTCCGGGCACGTGTTCACTACCTCGATCTGGCCGCCGAGCAGCAAGCGGTGCTGACGATTTTCGAGCGCTTCGAGGCGCGCGCACGCGGTGCTGGTGTGACCGCGGTTCCGGCGATGGCGTTTTATGGCGGCCTCGCCGATCTCATGGCGACCGCAGCGATGGCGGACTGGAACGATGCCGACGAGATTGCAATTGCCGTCGCGCTCGACACCTGGAGGCCAACCCGCGGCACACGCCTGACCGGCGCGCGTAACCAGGGCCGGCGCTTCGTCTTTTCACGCAACCGGTTGCAGAAAGCCGATCTGCCGTCAGGTCGCAGATGGGCGTTTCCGAAACCGATCGGTGAGCTGGACGTCGTACCGCTTCCGCTTGCGGAAACCATCACCATCTCGCGGCATCTGCGAACGCCGGAGATCATGATGTTCTTGAATGAGGCGCCGCTTGCAGACCTCCACAATCCCGACACCCCTCCGCCGACGCCGGCGGACCCGAGCGGGCGCTCGTCTCAACGCTTCGTCATGGACGTGATCGTCCGTAGAAAAGATGCTCAACGGAGACTCGTCGCGTGCGGCCGCGACATCTATGCCAGCACCGCGCCGATCGTTGTCGAAGCAACCGAGCGCGTCATCAGCGGACTCGCTAGGAAAACGGGTGTCGTCGCCCCTGGCGATGCATTCGACGCTCGGGACTTTCTGAACGCTCTCAGCCCAGCGCACCTCGAAATCGCCCCTGGCGATCAAACAGTCGATGTCACTGGCCGTCGTCCGTAGATCACGAGTGCGACGATCGAAGACCGGACTCGACCTCGCGGCGCTGGACCTCGAGAATCAGCGGCGAGTCGCGCCGATCGCCCAACTGCCAGGCGATGACCGAGACGGACAGCTTTCGCCTGACGGCAAGTGGGTTGCCTACCAGTCCTACTCGGGTCGCCCCGAGATCTTCGTGCAACGTTTTCCGGAAGGAACAGCCAAAACGGTCATTTCGAGACGCGATCGGTGAGTGCGGAGATTCGGCGCCCGTTTCCGCGTCCGATTGAGAATGAGCAACTGCTGCTTGAGGAGCATCGATTCGGCGACCACCGACCGGAAATCCGACCCGCCCGGCCGCCGTCTTTGCAACCAAAAAGGTTGAAAACCTTCCCGATTCGTGGCACAGGTACGCTGCGCACGCGACGCGTCTTCCCATGCCCGCGTCTGGACTCGACGAGACCGCTGATTCGCGCCAGGTCGTCCGGTTCGGCGTCTTCGAACTGGACGTCCGCGCCTCCGAGCTGCGCAAACAGGGCGTCAAGCTGAAGCTCCAGGGCAAACCGCTGCAGCTGCTCATCGCGCTGGTGCGGCGGCCGGGCTCGGTTGTCACCCGCGACGAGCTGCGGCGCCAGTTGTGGGCGTCGGACGTCTTCGTCGATTTCGACAGCAGCCTGAACACCGCGATCAATCGGTTGCGGTTCGTCTTGGGAGATTCAGCCGAGACGCCGCGCTACGTCGAGACGCTGGCGCGCACCGGATATCGATTCATCGCGCCAATCGAGATCGCAGTGCCGCGCGGGGCAGCCGCCGAACGCGCACCGAATCGCCGCGGCGCGCGTGTGGCGGCGATCGTGCTGGCGCCCGTGCTTCTCGTGCTCGTCGTGGCGACGCTCGTCGCGTTCCGCACGTCGCGCCCGTCCGACTTTCGCTTCAAGCAGGTGACGTTCCGCCGCGGGCAGGTGTGGGGCGCGCGCTTCGCGCCCGACGGAGAGGGGATTCTCTACACCGCGAACTGGGACAACGGCCCGCGGCAGCTGTTTCTCACGAGCCCGACAAGCCCTGAGTCGCGCGCGCTCGGCTTCGAGGAATTGCGCCTCGTGGCCGTTTCCCGCACCGGCGAGCTCGCGCTGATGGCGTTCGACGGCACCATGCCGATCACCGGCGGCACGCTGTCGCGCGTGCCGATGAACGGTGGCGCGCCGAAAGTGATCGAGCGCAACATCATGGCGGCCGACTGGGCGCAGCAGAACGATCAGCTCGCCCTCGTGCGCGCAGTCGAGGGGGCGAACCAGCTAGAGTTTCCGCCCGGCACCGTTATCCACAAGACATCCGGGTGGATGAGCGGCGTCCGCGTGTCACCGCGCGGCGAGCGGCTGGCGTTCATCGAACATCCGGTCCGCCACGACAACCGCGGCACGCTCAAGGTCATCGAACCGGGCCGCGCCGCGCGTGCGCTCACGCGCGAATGGGCGAATGCGGGCGGCATCGCATGGCATCCGCAGACGAGCGACATCTGGTTCACGGCGTCGCCCGACGGGTCGCCGAAGTCACTGTGGAAGGTCACGCTTGGCGGCGATCTGCGACAAGTCGCGTCGATTGCCGGCACAATGACCCTCCGCGACATCGCGCCCGACGGCCGCACGCTCGCCTCGCGCGACACGCAACAGCTCGAGATGGCGGCGTTCATCGAGGGCGAATCGGCGCAGCGGAACCTGACGTGGCTCGACTGGTCGCGCGTAGCCGATATCTCGCCCAACGGTCGCATGGTCCTGTTCGACGAGAGCGGCGTCGCGGGCGGCTCGCAGTACACCGTCTATCTCCATCGGCTGGACGATGGCTCGACGGTCCGCGTCGGGCCTGGAGTGGCGATGGCGTTCTCGCCGGACGGCCGTGCGGTGCTGACGGGCGATACGGAAAATCGCACCCGGCTCCGGCTCTTCCCGCTCGGCGACGGGAAACAGCAGGAGTTGCCGCTTTCGGGTCTCGAATATCAATGGGCTCGGTACTTTCCTGATGGCAAATCGCTTCTGGCGCTCGCGAGTGAGCCTGGTGGTCCGCTGCGCTTGTACGTCCAGCCGATCGGCGGGAGGCCGGCGGCGCTGACGCCGCCAGGAACCGTTCGAAATACAGCGATCTCGCCCGACGGCACCCAGGTGGCGATTTTCTCGGCCGACGGCAAGCTGATGGTATACCGTGTCGATCGCCCCGGTGGTGCGGGTCGCGTCGTTGCAACGCGTGAGCCGCTCGCACCACTGCTCTGGACCGCAGACGACTCCCTCATTGTGCAGCACGTCGGCGCATACACTCAGATTCCGACGCGAATCTCGCGCCTCGAGCTCGCGAGCGGCACGCTCGAGCCGCTGCGCGACGTCGGGCCAGCCGATCTGCTCGGTGTGAACGCCATAACGAAGGTGATGGTTTCGTCCAACCAGCGCACGATCGTCTTCAACTACCGGCGAGTGCTCTCCGAGCTGTTCGTCGCCGAGCTCGGCGCTCGTTAGACGACCCTGCAACCACTTGCACGGTCGGAGCTTATCCCGTTAGACACAAATGAGTCTCGCGTTGGGCACAAACGAGTGCCGGTCCATTGCCTTTGCCCGCGCGCCCCCCACGATAAGCGTGATCGAAATTGATCACGAGGAGGGCTGTATCCATGAATCGCGGGAAAGGTGCCTGCTCAGCATTGGTCCTGTCTCTGCTGTTGATTCTCGCTCTCGAGCCGCTGACGCGCGTGGGGAAGACGCAGACGCTTCCGGCGCCGACGGTCGACAACGTCCGTTTTCCGGCCGGTTACCAGGCGACCTATACGCTGCTGTACGCGTTCGATAATTACCAGAACCGCCAAATCCGAAAAGTCTACGGAAATCACATCGCCGCGACCGTGACGCCGGGGCAAGTCTTCAATTTTCCCTACGGCTCGATCATCCTGTTCGAAAGCTGGACGGTGCAGGAGGACGCGAACGGCGAGCCGCTTCTCGACAGCGACGGCCGGTTCATCCCGAATCAGCTGACCACGATTTTCGTCATGCGCAAGGAGAAGGGATTCGGCGCCGATTACAAGGAGCTTCGCAATGGCGAATGGGAGTACGTCGCCTACCGACCGGACGGCACCTATCAGACCCAGCCGTCTGGCAGCGGCAGCTGCGCTTTGTGCCATCTAACCGGCGGCAGTCTGACGTTGACCCCGGAATCGCGCAATGTGGGCGCGCAGTGGGACTACGTGTTCCGTCCTGACTTGTACTTCAGCAGGGGCAGCGGCGCCGTACCGGACGGCGTGCTGCAGCACTACGTATTCGTCCCGGGGACGATTCACGCGCGGCCTAGTCAGACGGTCACGATGTACAACTCCGATCAGATCTTGCATCGCATCGTCGCCGATAACGGGAGCTTCGACACCGGCGTGATGGCGCCGGGCGCAAGCTTCACGGTCAAGGCCGGCACGACTGGAACGGCGATTTCATATCACTGCGTTCTGCACAGCCGAATGAAAGGCCAGGTCGTGGCGGATCTTCCGCCCGCGCGCAGCCGGCTGCCGTAACGCACGCGAGGATCACAGCAGCGATCAGGCGAGAGCGGCCCTCGTTCAGGGCCGACAAAGGAGAGCCACGATGGGCAAGCTCGTCGCCTTCGTGTCGAGTGGCGTGCTGGCGTTCGCCGGTTCGGGATTTGCGCAGGAGGCTCGTGCCTGGACGCACTCGGTGTTCGTGACGATCGACGTGTCGTTTCAACCGCTGAACAACGACTTCTCGGAATCGGTCAGCTTCCCCGATAGCCTTCGGCGATCCGAGAATGTGACGTTCGTCGCGGGGTACGAGTCGACGAAAGGGGCGCTGTTCGCTGCCGGCGCCGGCGTTCGTCTCGTCAAGAATGTCGGTGCGGGCATGACGACGTCATGGTTCCAGCGCTCCGCGTCCGCCTCGTTCGATTTGCGGGTGCCGAGTCCGCTGGCCGTGAACCGGCCGCTCGCGCTTGCGGGTTCCGTCCCGGATTTGAGGCGTCAGGAGGTCGGCATTCACGTGCAGGGACTCTATGCAATACCGATCGCTGATAGAATCCGCGCGATCGTCGGAGCGGGACCATCGGTCTTCCGCATTCAGCAGGATCTCGTGCGCAGCGTCGAGTTCGACACGCTGCCGGGATTCACATCGCTGGCCTTCGATCAGGCGTTCACGACACGTGTTGAGCGAACGGTGGTTGGATTCAACGTCGGCGCCGACGTGACATGGGCGTTCGCCTCGCATTTTGGCGTCGGCAGCATCGTGCGCTACTCGCGAGCCTCGGCGACGCTTGATCCGGGCGCGGAAACCGGCGTGTCGCGCGCCATCGAGATGCGCGCCGGCGGCCTTCAGATCGGCGCCGGCGTGAGGCTGTTGTTTTGATCCCGTGGTGTGCGAAAACTCGGCCGACAGGCTTACGGGGCCTCGCGGTAATATCTGTTCGAAGCTACCTGGATGCGCGTGCTCTGGTGAAGCTGTTGGTGCCTGAGCCAGAGAGTGACGATCTGAACCGCGCACTCATTGGCCTCATCGATGTCATCGTGTCCGACCTCGCGTTAACAGAGGTGGCCTCTGCACTGGGCCGTCGCGTTCGCGACAAGCGCCTGACACGCGACAGCGCGCAGCGGCTCTCCCGCGAAGCCGCGAAGCTTCACGCGTCTGCCCATCGCGCCGAATTGACACGCCGATCCATCGTCGTGCCGGGCGGCTGATGTTGTCGCTCGCCACGCCGCTGCGCGCACTTGACGCGTTGCATCTGGCGACTGCGCTCGATGCCGGGCGGCGACGGTTGTCACCTTCGATCCGCGCCTGCGGGAAGCGGCCGATTCGCAAAGGAATGTTTGCGGCGCCACACCTGTGAGAGCCAGGCCCGCAGCCACCGGTCCGCTCTCGCCAGGCGACGCGCGGCGGCCGACCGCTGCCGCACAAGCGCGTGATGGCGCAGCGCGAGGACCTCGAGGTGGAGCGCTGCTCGTAGCCGGAGCGCTCCGCGGAGCATCGCCAGAACGTCTATCAGGACGGACGTGATCGCGAAGACGGCGTAATGGTGAAACGCTTTGCCCCTTACTTGTGACCGGCAACTTCTGTCACCACGTTCCAGACGTATTGGACGAACGGCAGCAGCGACGAGATCGCGAGGCGCTCGACGTCGCCGTGCGCGCCATAGTCGAGGGCGTCCTTTTCCGTCGAGGCGGGGCCGATGCCGTAGGACTGAATGCCCTTCGCGCGGAGTTGCGCTTGATCGCTCGCGCCGGTGGACATGGACGGGAGCACCGTGGCGCCGGGATAAATCTGTCCGGCTACCTGCCGCATCACCCGATACATTCCCGTCTCGAGCGTCGACGCCGGTGACGGCGGCCGGGTCTGGGGGATGGGCACGATCTTCACCGCCGGGTCGTTGATCACCTTCGCCATCGCCGCGTAGAGCGCGTCGATGTCTTCACCCGGGAACGCGCGAATATCGAGCGTGGCCTCGGCTTCCGAAGGAATCACGTTGGGTCCCACGCCCGCTTTGAGCATGGTCGGCACGATCGAGGTGCGCAGCATCGAATACTCGGCCGGCGCGTGTTCGCGCAACCACTTCTGCGCGTCGGCCACCTTGGCGGGATCCTGCAGGGCCTTGTAAATCGCGGCGCGCTCGGGCGTGCTGATGCCCGCGAGCAGACCGAAGTACGCGCTCGTGGTCTCGTTCCACTGCATGGGCGGCTCCCAGCGGCCAATCTTCTCGACCGCGGCGCTCAGGTGAATCAGCGCGTTGTCGAGGCGCGGAACCGACCCGTGGCCGGCCGTGCCGGTCGCCACCAATCGCGCACGCGCGGGAAGCTTTTCGGCCGTCCCGATGTTCACGCGTGTGACCTTCGTGCCGTCGCTCGTCGCGCCGCCACCTTCGGTCATCGCGAACTCCGCGTCGATCTCGTCGAAGTGCTCGCGGATCATGTAGTTGATGCCGACTCCCTCCGGGTCCGCCTCTTCGCCCGATTCAGCGAGAAAGATGACATCCCGATCCAGCGGCACACCCGACCGTTTCAGCAGCAGCATGGTGATGAGATTCGCCGTCAGCACCGGCTTGTCGTCCTTGCTGCCGCGGCCCCAGACGTAGCCGTCT
>DATFWL010000519.1:0-10259 GCA_035259385.1 Vicinamibacterales bacterium
CGGCGCTCTCACGACTGTTTGAAATCGAGAACGAGCTCGCGACGGTGAACACTCAGGTGAAAGGGCTGCGGGCCAGCTACAACTACGGAGCGGCGGCAAAATCCTGGAAAAAGTGAGCGCGGCGGCCCGAGCCTCGGGTCGACACGACAAACAATGGCGCTCGGTCCGGGCGTCCGCTATCATGTGCCCGAGAGGCGTCGTGACCTATTCCCGCCTGCTGAGCGCACTCGCCGGCGCGGTGCTCCTGCCAGTCGCCGCAGCGGCGGCGCTCGGCCAGGTGAGCCAGCAGGATCCGGAGTGGAAGCCGCGCATCTGGGTCGGCGGCGGCGGAATCGGCCGCTTCAACCGCGAGCCGCCGAAGTGGGCCAAGCTCGAAGACTTCGACGGGTCCTTCAATTTCTGCCGCGCGTATTTCACCGGCGATCGCTTCGAGCAGGGCGGCACCGGCTGGAGCACCGACTTCCCGGGCGCTGACAACAATTTCTCCGTCCGCCTTGGCGAGCTCACGTCCGTGCACGTGAAGCTCGACAAGTCGGGACAGCCCGACTACGTGGTCGTCCGCCTCACCGATCCGCTGCTCTTTCGCTGCCCGATCATCCACATGGAAGACGTCGGCGTCGTCCGGTTCAGCGACGACGAGGTCGAGAGCCTTCGCGCCTATTTGCAGAAGGGCGGGTACCTCATCGTCGACGACTTCTGGGGATCGCGAGCGTGGGACCAGTGGGAGTACGAAATCGGCCGCGTCCTGCCGCCGCACCAGTACCCGATCTTCGACATCACCGCGAACCACGCGGTGATGAACGTGCTCTACGACGTCAAGGACGTGGAGCAGGTCTCGAACATCCGCTTCTGGGTCCAGACCGGCAGCACGTCGGAGCGCGGATCGGACAGCGCACACGTGAACTTCCGCGGCATCGCCGACGACAAGGGCCGGCTGATGGTCGTGATGGCCCACAACACCGACATTCCCGACACGTGGGAGCGCGAAGGCGAGAGCAAGGAGTACTTCGACAAGTTCTCGCCGAACGGCTATGCCGTCGGCGTCAACATCGTGCTCTACGGAATGACGCACTGAGGAGATGCAGCCGTAGCCCGCTCAGACGCGCCCGTCACCGAGGTGGTGGAAGCCGAAGGCCACCTGATCGACTCCCAGCTGATGAACGCGATGTTCGACACCGTCGTCCGCCACGGCGCGGCGTTCGACGTGCTGGAGTTCCGCATCGGCCGCACCAACGACGAGCCGTCGTTCGTGTCGATGCGGGTCACGGCCACGGCGCCGCCGGCGCTCACCGAAGTGCTCGAAGAGCTCGTCTCGCTCGGCTGTCGGGTGGCGCGCAGCGAAGACGCGCATCTGGTCGCCGCCGACCGCGACGGCTGCGCGCCCGAGGACTTCTATTCGACGACGAATCACCGGACGTTCGTGCAGCTCGGCGGCGCCTGGGTCGGCGTGGACAGGCAGCGCATGGACGCCGCGATCGTGGTGCAGGACGGCAACGCGGCCTGCCGCAAGCTGCGCGACATCCGCGCCGGCGACGCGGTGGTCTGCGGCGTCCACGGCGTGAAGATCGTTCCGGAGTTCCAGGAGCGCGATCGGCACGGCTTCGCGTTCATGACCACCGAGATCTCCTCCGAGCGTCGCGTCGAGGTGGGCGTCTGGCGGATTGCCGCGTTGATGCGCGCCGCAAAGCAGGCTGGCGAGAAAATCGCGTTCGTCGCCGGGCCGGTGGTCGTGCATACCGGCGGCGGGTCGTATTTCCGCGACCTGATTCGCGCCGGCTACGTGAACGTGCTGCTCGCCGGCAACGCGCTGGCGGTGCACGACGTCGAGCAGGCGCTCTATGGCACCTCGCTCGGCGTGGACATGGAAACCGGCCGCGCGATCGAAGGCGGCCACCGTCACCACATGCGCGCGATCAACGCCATCGGCCGCGCCGGCGGCCTGCGCGCGGCGGTTGACCAGGGGGTCCTGAAATCGGGCGTGATGTACGAGTGCATCCGGCGCGGCGTGGATTTCGTGCTCGCCGGCAGCATCCGCGACGACGGCCCGCTGCCGGAGACCGTCATGGATCTCGTCGAGGCGCAGGATCGCTACGCCGAGGCGCTGCAGGGCGTGTCGCTCGTGCTCGTGCTCTCGACGATGCTGCACGGCATCGGCGTCGGCAACATGCTGCCGGCGTGGGTGCGGCTCGTCTGCGTCGATATCAACCCCGCCGTCGTCACCAAGCTCGCAGACCGCGGCTCATCGCAGACGATGGGCGTCGTCACGGACGTGGGCCTGTTCCTGCGGCAGCTGTCACAGGCGCTCGCCTGACTGGTTGCGTCGCGCCGCGATCTCCCACGAAGGCACGAAGAACACGAAGATTTCTTTCTACAAGATTGTTTACTTCGTGACTTCGTGTCTTCGTGGGCGCCTTTTTACGCTGTGGTTCAGCCGCTTCCTCAGAATCCAATCGCGAACAGGCGGCCGGCATTCTGTGTGTAAATTCGCCCGTCCGGACCGATTGACAGCGGCGTGTAGGCGGCGCCGATCGCAAGCTGCGTGAACACGCGGTTCAGCAGCATGCCGTTGCGATTGATCTCGTAGAGGTTGCCGTCTTCGCTGTTCGCGAACACGGTGCCGTCGACATCGACCGCCGGCGCATTGACGCACCACTCGAAGCCGAGCGGATGATCGACCGTGCAGGTGAGGTCGCCGTCCGGGTTGCGTTGGCAGCTCGACGTGTTGGTATTCTGCCAGCGCCAGTTCACCGACAGGTCCGGCGCGAGCGATGTGATGAAGTAGGCCTCCGGGTAGCGGAGGTGATTCACGGTGCGATCCGGCGGGCAGGCGGTCGCGTTGCTGCAGTACGACCCGGTGTTGTAGTGATTCTCCTTGGTGATCACCGCGAAGGTCGGCGTTCCGTTCGCGGCGGTGTACGGGAATATCGCGGGTGTGGTATCCCAGCCGAATTCGAACCCGCCCGCCGCGCCCGCCGTCGCAACGTAGTCGCCAGTCGCCGACCAGCGCATCAGATGGCCCTGCCCGTAGTTGTAGCGGGTGTACGCGCCGTAGTAGATCGATCCATCGGGCGCGACGACAGGCGCTGACGTCGAGTCGTCCAGGACGCGGCCGGAGCCGGGCATCCCGTCGGGCGGGCTCACGCCGTCCGGGGCGCCGCGACGACATCCGCCCGGCGTTCCCGTCGGCGGCAGCGACGATGTGCCGCAACCATCGTGAAAGCGGTTGCGCATCGACGACGCCCACTTCGGCGTCAAATCCTTGTCGACGGCGATCAGATATCCGTAGTAATCGTCGAACGCGGCGCGGCTGATGTCGTAGATCGTCCCGTCGGGACCGATCGCCGGCGCCGTGTTGACGGCCGGCCGCTGCGATCCGCACGCGATCGTCGGCGGTCGCGCCGTCGTGCCGGCCGCGTTCAGCAGCGGCCACGGAAGGCTGTCGTTCGAATACTGCCACACGCACTGGTCGGCCGCCCGCGGCGCGCCGGGCACGAGCGCCGACCAGGCAACTGCCGTCGGGACATCCGCGGCACTCACTTTCACGAGCCACGCGTTCGGGACGTCGACCAGCCACGGATCCTTCGCGCGGCCGTCGAGCTGCAGGACGTTGTAGTAGATGCTGCCCGCCGCGTCGGCGCTCAACGGCCCGACCGCATAGGTGTTCGCATCGACGGCCGGGAACGGATTGACGTGCGCGAGCGCGCGGCCGGTCGTGCGATCGACTTTCCAGATGGTGCCGCCGAAGCCCGGCACATACAGCGCCGCGTCAGTCAGGGCGCCGTGATATACCGGCTCCCAGCCGGGGCCATCCTTCCCGGACGAGAACGGCACCGGTTTCCAGTCGCTCACGAACTCCCATTGCTGAGCGAGCTGTCCGTTCACCCACGAGTACTTCCGCTCGCCCCACGTCTGCACCTGCCAGTCGGTGACGGTCGAGAACTCGCCGGTCTTGAACGCCATGAAGACGTCGATGCCGCTGACGAGCGGCGCCTGGTAGTGGACGAGCAGATCGCCGTGGCTGTCGGGGTCGCCCAGCGCCTTGTCGACGAACGGGTCATACGTCACGGTCGCGAGGATGGTGGAGCCTGGCTGGCCGGCCGCCGGCGCGAACCCGTCATGCTGTGGCGTGCGGCCCCACTGCCCCCAGAACACGCCGCCGGGTGCCGACCGAACCTGAGCGAGCGCGACGATCGTCGCGGCGCCAACCAGTGCAAGAGCCATCCGCCTTCGCATTCGCACTCGATTGTATCGCTGCGACGAACGCCGTCCCGTGACGTCACTCCGGGATCGCGTCAGCGCTCCGACGCAGCACGCACGAGCGGCAGCGTGATCACGAAACACGAGCCGCCGCCGGATCGATTCTCGGCCGTGATGGTGCCGCCACACCCGTGCACGATCGTCCGCGCGATTGAGAGACCGAGCCCCGTGTGCGATCGGTCAGAGGGCGCATCGGGTCGATAGCTGAAGAACCGGTCGAACACGCGGGCGAGATGTGCCGGCGGGATGCCGGGCCCGCGATCCGCGACCGCGACCCGGCAGCCTCCGTCGGCTGTTCGATCGAGCGTCACATCCACGGTGGTCCGCCGAGGCGCGAAGCTGATCGCATTCGCGAGAAGGTTCTCGAACACCTGCACGAGACGATCGGGCGTGGCGCGGACGATGGCAGGCTTCCCATCGGTCGAGAGCGCAATCGGCGCGCGATTCGGATTGGTCAACCGGACGCCGTCGACCACCTGGGTGAGCAGCGCCGCGACGTCGACTGCGTCGAACGGCTGCTGTTCGACCTCCGCATCGATCAGCGCCAGCTGTCGCACCCCGGAGACGAGCCGCTCCAGCCGATCGACGTCGCGCGTCAGCATCTGCAGGAACCGGTCGCGCTCCCCTGGCGTCGAGGCGACGGACGCCATCTCGGCGGCGCTGCGAATCGAGGCCAGCGGGTTTCGAAACTCGTGCGAGACGTCGCTCGCGAACTGCTCGACGGCGCGGATGTGCTCGTCGAGGCGGGTCGTCAGCTCCTGGAGCGACCGCGCGAGATCGCCGACTTCGTCCCGCCGGGTGACGTCGGCGAAGCGGCCGGGCAGCCTGGTGCGCCGCGCCGCGATGTCGGACGCTTCGCGGCGCAGGCGCGCGAGCGGCTGGACGACGGTTGCGGCGGCGATCGCCGTCAGCGCCACCGCGACGAGCATCGACGCGACGACGATCTCGAACACGCGCAGCCGGACCGCATACAGCGCCTGCAACGCCCGGAACGTCGTCTGGGAGACGAGCACCGCGCCGACGACCTCGCCGGTGTCCGACCGAATCGGAACGCCGCTGTACAGCGTCATCGACCGCTGGCCCGGCGTCGGCCGCGTCGCAGCACCGTACTTTCCGGCGAGCGCGGTTCGGACCGTCGCTGCCGGCTGGTCGGCCGCAGCGGGCGCGAGCTTCGACAGGCGCGGGCGGATCGCCACGACCAGCGCGCCAATCCGGTAGAGCATCCGCCCTCTGATGCCCGGCAGCGGCTCGTACTCCGAGGCGGGCGGTGTCGAGACATGCGCGGCGCGGAGACGATTCGAGTCGGCCACCAGCATGCCGCTGCCGTCGTAGATCCGCAGGCGCGCGTCGCTGTCGTCGAGCCGGCGCAGAATGGCCGCGGCGCCTGCCGGATCGACCGCCGCGTTCCCTGAAACGGCGGCGGCGGCGAGCCGCCCGCGCTGCACCATCGACCGTTCGAGCTCCTCGAGCAGCCGCGACTCGTAGACGTCGAGATAGAAGAAAGCTGCGCCGGGGAGAAACAGCACGAGGAGGTTGAACGCAAGCAGGCGGCGCGCGATCATCGCTCGAGGCGGACGAAGCGGTAGCCGGCGCCGTAGACGCCTTCGATCGCGGCGAACTCGCGATCGATCGCCTCGAACTTGCGGCGGATGCGCTTCACGTGGCTGTCGATCGTGCGATCGCTCACCGACACGCGATCGGGATAGGCGTCGTCCATCAGCTGATCGCGGGTCTTGACCACGCCCGGCCGCCGGGCGAGCGCCTGCAGCAGCAGGAACTCGGTCACGGTCAGTCCCAGCGGCTTTCCCTTCCATGTCGCCGAGACCTGCAGCGGATCGAGCGTCAGCTCGCCGACCACGGTCGGCCGATCCTCATGCGCCCGTCCGGCGCCCTCGACGAGCGCCGCCCGCCGCAGCAGCACTTTGACGCGCGCCATGAGCTCGCGCATCGAGAACGGCTTGCACAGGTAGTCGTCGGCGCCGATCTGCAGGCCGAGCACGCGATCGAACTCGTCCTCGCGCGACGTCACGAACACGATTGGAAGATGCTCGGAGCGCGCGCGGAGCCGGCGGCAGAGATCGAGGCCGTCCATGCGCGGAATCCCGATGTCCAGGATCGCGAGGTCGGGCAGCGACTTCGACAGCGCCTCCCACGCGGTGACGCCATCGTCGAACGATTCGGTCCGATGGCCATCGTTGCGCAGCGCAGCGCAGACCGCTTCGCGGATTGTCGGCTCATCCTCCACGACGGCCACCAGTCGTCCGGCCTGAGCGGTCATCGCTTCGACTCTACCGCACCTGGTGCGCGCTGCAGCCGCCGCGGAAGCGCCTTTGTTTCGCCACAATCCGCCGCAATCGTCCTCCCTGCCGCCACCGCCCCGCCATCGACCGGCCGTCTACTGAGTCTGGAGGACATCACAGGTGCGCACATCCCCGATGGCTCGGCTCGTGGTCATGGGCGGTCTCCTGCTCGCGATGCTCATTCCGCTGCAGATGATTCACTCGGTGGTGAGCGAGCGGACCACGCGCCGCGATGCGGCGCTCCAGGAGATCGGTTCGACGTGGGGAGGGTTCCAGACGATCGGCGGGCCGGTCCTGACGGTGCCGTACCGCTCCACGTGGACCGAGCAGAACGGCACGATGAAGCAGACGCAGGTGCGTGCCTACTTTCTCCCGGAGACGCTCGACGTCGCCGCGACACTCGAGCCACTCGTGCTGCAGCGCGGCCTCTTCAACGTCGTCGTGTATCGCGCGCATCTCACGGTCAAAGGGAGCTTCCTGCGTCCCGACATGACGGCGATGCGACCCGGTCCCTCGCAGACGCTCTGGGACGATGCCACGATCAGCGTCGGCATCGCCGATCCACGCGGCATCTCGAAGCGGCTGCTGCTCAGCTGGATGAACCGGGAGATCCCGCTCGAGCCGGGCGCAGACGACGTGGCGATCTTCGGGTCGGGCGTCCACGCGCGGGCGAGCGGGCTCGGCGCGGTCGGCGAGCGCGCCGCCGTTCCCTTCGCGCTCGACATCGACGTGAACGGCAGCCGCGATCTGCGGCTGCTGCCGACCGGCAGCCAGACGTCGCTGCAGATCACGTCGACCTGGCCGCATCCGAGCTTCATCGGTGCGCCGCTGCCGACGTCTCGCGAAACCGGCACGAACGGCTTCACCGCGCGGTGGACCGTTCCCTATTTCAGCCGCGGCTACCCGCCGCAGTGGACCGGACACGCCGTCGATCGCGCGCAGATGAAAGCGCAGGCGGACGCCTCGTCGTTCGGCGTCAGCCTGCTGCAGCCGGTGGACATCTATCAGCAGGCCGAGCGCGCCGTGAAATACGCGGTCCTGTTCATCGTCATGACGTTCGTCGTCTTTTTTCTCTTCGAGATCGGCCGGTCACGGCTGCTGCACCCGATCCAGTACTCGTTCGTCGGCTTCGCCATGTGCGTCTTCTACCTGCTGCTGGTCTCGCTGTCGGAGCACCTGGGGTTCGACGTCGCTTACGTGAGCGCGAGCGTCGCGACGACGGCGTTGATCGCGCTCTATTCTGTGCGCCTGCTCGGCGGCCGCCTCGAAGCGATCTCGATGGGCGCCGGGCTCGTGGGGTTGTACAGCTTCTTGTACCTGCTGCTGAGGCTCGAGGACTATGCGCTGCTCGCCGGCTCGATCGGGCTGTTCACGATGCTCGCGCTGCTGATGTTCGCGACCCGAGGGGTGGACTGGTACGAGCTGAGGATCGGGGAACAGGAGTAGTCGTCAGTCGCAAGTCGTCAGTCGCAAGTCGTCAGTCGCAAGTCGGCAGTCGCAAGTCGTCAGTCGCAAGTCGGCAGTCGCAAGTCCAGTCATTAGTCGCAAGTCGGCATGATCGCGAGCGATCGAGTAACTGCAGTTGTCATCATGACTCCCCGGGTAGTCAGCCGTCGCGGCGTTGGGCTCGGGCCGGGGAGCGGCGTTGTTTGCGGTTTTCGCGCTCGAGGTGGCCGATCAGGCCGGTCAACATCTTTCCAATTTCTTCGTAGCGGCGGTCCAACGGGATTCGCTCGTCTTCGGTGATGTGATTGCGCTGCTGCGCGATGACGAGTTGCGTCCGGATCTCTCGAGCCGAACCCCTCGAGCGATAACAGTACTGCGCGAAATGACGATCGGTGGACTGTTCGAACCCCTCCGAGATCCCTGACGCGCAGCGTTCGGACGCAGACCCCAATTGTTCCTTCAGCCGGAGGTCGCGGTCGAAGCTTGGACGTTGAATGATTGCAGAAATCTCCGCAGCCGCGGCCATTGCCTTTTGGTAAACGAGCAGGTCCTCCGGGGTTTGAGCATGCATGACGAGCATGAGAGCAGACTGTGTGCCGCTCATCCTCGTTCTGCACACAATGGTAGAGGACTTGCGCCTGGACTTGTGACTGAAGCCTCGTGACTGAAGACTTGCGACTGGACTGGCGACTGATGACTTGCGACTGACGACTATATCCGCCGCAGCTCGCCGCCTGCCAGCGCCCGTTCGACGGCGGCGTCGTCTGCAGGCACCTCCACACCAACGAGGATCTGGCCGTCGCTGACAGCCGGATCGTAGAACGCCGGCCGCCGGCGCACGAGCTTCGCCGTGACGAGCAGTGTGGTAACTGCGGCGAGGATGCCGCCGAGCATCGTCAGCTCGAACATCACGATCAGGTTCGGCCACCAGGCGACGATCGGCATGTTGCCGGTCGACAGCGGCCAGGCGAGCTCGGTCATGCGGGTCAGCCAGGTCGCGGTGAGGAGCCCGAGGATCGCCCCGCCGAGCGCAATCCATCCCATCGCCGTCGCCTTGTCGCGATGCGCGAACTCGTGCTCCTCGAACGGCTCGGACGAGATGATCGTGATTTCCTCGTCCGCGACGCCCGCGGCGCGGAGACTGTTGACGGCGCGCTGCGCCGCCTCTGGCGTGGGATACAGGCCGTAGACGGCGTTCATGGATGCGCGTCCCCGAGCGCGTGCTCGTGCATTTCGAGCGGTTCGACGACGTGGGTGGTGTGCTCGCCGACCTTCAGCTCCCAGATCGAGATGATCGGGACGAACTTCGCGAACAGCGTGTAGAGGAGCACCATCGCCGCGAACGTGGCGGTGGTGATCAGAATCTCGACAGGCCGCGGCCGATACGTGCCCCACAGATAGGGCAGGAACTTGTGGCTGAGCGACGGCACGACGATCAGGAAGCGCTCGAGCCACATCCCGACGCAGACGGCGAACGACGCAATCACGCAGCCGGTGATCGTCCGCAGCCGCTTGAGCGAGAGGATCGTGAGCGGCAGCACGAAGTTGCAGACGACCATCGTCCAGTAGAGCGGCGCGAAGCTGCCCTTCTGCGTGATGCGCAGCACCTGGACTTCGGCGCTCTCGTTCCCGAACCAGACGGTGAGCCGCTCGGCGAACACGAAGTAGGCCCACAACAGGCTCATCATCAGCAGCAGCTTGCCGAGGTTCTGGAAGTGGATCGGATGCAGGTAGTCCTCGAGGTGGAGGAACCGGCGCAGCGCCGCCATCGCGATGATCAGGCCGGCGATGCCACTGAAGATCGCGCCCGCGACGAAGTACGGCCCGAAGATGGTCGAGTGCCACATCGGCACCGGCGCCATCGAGAAGTCGAACGAGACGATGGTGTGGACGGAGACGGCGACCGGAATGATCGCGATCGCCATGATCTGCATCGCCGACTCGAGGCGGTGCCACTGCTTCGGCGTGCCGCGCCAGCCGAGCGCGAGCAGGCCGTAGATCCTGCGCCGGAGCCCGGTGGCCCG
Source organism: Vicinamibacterales bacterium (assembly GCA_035259385.1). Taxonomy (GTDB): domain Bacteria; phylum Acidobacteriota; class Vicinamibacteria; order Vicinamibacterales; family CAVVIG01; genus QHWK01. Next base: position 10,028 of record DATFWL010000519.1, read on the forward strand.
ATCGCGCACGAGCGCGAAGTCCGGGATCATCGGCAGCACGAGGAACAGCACGCTGCCGGTGAGGTAGGTGCTGATCGCGAAGAAGTCCCAAACCAGCGGCGACCTGAAGTTCGGCCAGATCATCCGGCTGCTCGGATACGGGATCAACCAGAACGCCAGCCAGGGCCGCCCCAGGTGAATGATCGGAAACATCGCGCCGATCATCAGCGCGAACGCGGTAATCACTTCGGCG
>DATFWL010000520.1:0-25913 GCA_035259385.1 Vicinamibacterales bacterium
CAGCGCCGTCGTCAGCTCGCGCGAGCGCCTTTCGATCTGCGCGCGGCCGATCTTCGTCTGGAGCGTGAGCGCCTCGCCGAAGGCGATCATCGCCGGCTCGTCGCGCTGCCCGAATCCCTCGAACGTGCGCGACACGCCGACGCGGCCGGGATACGCGCTGAAGATGCTCGCCCAGATCTTCGGCTGCGCGCTCTTGTTGATGAACAGCACGCCGTTCTCTTTCGGGCCGCAGGGCCACTTGTGCGCGCTGCCGCTGTAGAAGTCGGGCTGCATGTCCGCGAGGTCGACGTCGAACAACCCGAACGACTGGGCGCCGTCCACCAGCGAGAGCACGCCGCGCTCGCGTGCCAGCCGGCAGATCTCCTTCGCCGGGAACAGGTCGCCGACCGTGCTCGTCAGGTGCGTGATCGCAATCACTTTCGTGCGCGGCGTGATCGCCCTGGTGAAGGCGTCGACGTAGTGCTCGAACCCCGGGTGCGGGTTCGGGACCGGAATGTCCTTGACGGTGAAGCCGAATCGCTTCGCCTTCTCCTGCCACGCGGTGTGGTTGCTCGGATGGTTGTCGGCGGTCAGCAGCACTTCGTCGCCGGCCTTCAGGTCGACGCCGGTGGAGACGAGGTTGTTCGACTCGCTCGTGTTCCGGGTGATCACGATTTCTTCCGGCGTGACGCGGAGGAAGTCGGCGAGCAGCTTGCGCGTGTTCTCGCGGCCGTCCCCGAGCTTGGCGCGGTTGTCCTGTGACGGATCCTGATCCATGTCCTTCGTCATCCGGTAGAGCGTCTCCAGAACCGGCGCCGACGAAGGACAGAGGTTCGCCGCGTTCAGCATCGTGAGATCCTTCGGCATCACGAACTGATCGCGGACGGCAGTCCAGAACTTCTCGTCGGGCGACGCCGGCGTCGGCGGGAGATCCGACGGCCGCGGCCAGGCGGTGCCGGGCGTCAGAAACGGGGCCGCGCCTCCGAGAGCGAGCAACCGGGCGAAGTCTCGACGGTTCATACAACCTCCTACGCTGTGGCCGGCTGGGCGACCGCACGCGGCCGCGGGCGGCGGCGCGATGCGACCTCATCTCTTAGCACAACTGCGGCGTACATGAGCGCAGAGAATGCGAGGAAGGCGATCGCCGTGCCCCAGAGCGGCAGCCGGTGACGCCAGAACCAGCTCGCGTAGCCGTAAACCAGCTCGACGTGGATCCAGTAGATGAACAGGGAGGCCTGGCCGAGACGCGCCATGGGCATACTCCAGGCGGACACCAGGCCGCGGAGCATGTCGGCGCCGCGCGCCCGCCCGGCCGCCGCCGTTTCGAGGCCATACAGCGCTTCGAACGCGAGCATCAGGATCCCGAGCCGGATCGCGAACCACGCGGGCGACGACGTCCAGAACGACGAAGCGTGATACAGCACCGGACGCGACGCGGCGTAGAAGCCGAGCCCGACGAGCGCGGCGCCCGATGCGGCGAGCGCGCCGTGGACGCGCCGTTCGATCCGCTGGCCGGCCGATCCGGCGACGAGTACACCCGTCGCGCTGCCAGCGAACAGGAACGCGGCCCAGGGGAACAGCGTGAAGGTCGTCATGTCCCCGAACGGCCGGACGTACCACTGCAGCCAGATCGGCAGCGAGTCGACGGCCTGGCTCGCACGCACGATTGGCGCCGCCAGCGTGACGGCCGTCGCCGCGACCGAGAGCCAACCCACGCGTCCCCTGACGCTGCTCGCCGCGCCCCACAACAAGCCCGCGCCGACCATCGCCAGGCCCATGACGTTCAGGATGTCGACGCGGAAGAGCGAGACCAATGCTCCGCCGGGCGTCAGGACCAGCGCCTGGAACCGAAACAGCAGTCCGAGGACGAAAATTTGAAGGCCTCTGCGGCACACTGCGTTGACCGCGGCGCGCGATCCGCGCCGTTCCGCGGTGCGGGCCGCCGCCAGCGCGACGCCGACGCCGGCCAGCCAGAGGAAGAGCGGCGCCGCAAAACCGCCGACGACCGTCGCGTCGCGGAACGCGATCGTCCCGCGGGCGTCGAAGCGAGTCCACGCGTCGAGCGTGTGCGCTTCGATCATCAGCAGGACCGCCAGGCCGCGCGCCCAGTCGATGTAGCCGAGCCGCCGGTTTTCCACAGGGGGTCGGGAATAGTTTTCAGTCACGAGCGGTTGAAAACGATTCCCGACCTCCTGTGGAAATCTCGGCGGTGACGCCGAGCTCGATGTCCTGCCGCATCGAGTGCCACACGGAGCAGTACTTCTCGTGCGACAGCGCGATCGCGCGGTCCACCGCGTCGCGTGGCACGTCTCCTTCGACGAGGACCTGCAGCGTCATCCGCAGGATGCGGTGAGGATCGTCCGCCGCACGGTCCGCGACCAGATGCGCGCGCAGCCCGCTGAACGCGTGACGCCCGCGAGTGAGGATGTGTACGACGTCCATCGCCATGCACCCGGCGAATGCGAACGCAAGCGCCTGAACCGGCGACGGACCGGCGACACCTGAGCTGTCGAGCGTTACCGACGCGCTGCCGCTCGTCCCCGAGAATCTCAAGTCGCCGATCCAGTTGAGATCGACGACAACGGGCCTGGGAGCCACGCGGCGATTGTAGCGCCGCGAGCAAATGGAGCGCTCGGACCGGGGGACGAGGTGGGACGAGGTGTCGCTACTGCACGACGGACTGGCGTGCGGCGACCGGGGCGTCCGCGAGCGACGTCTCAGCGCGCTCCGCCAGCGATCGCGGCGCCTTCGGCAGGAAGACCGGTCCACTGGTGAAAACGCTTGTGATCACCAGCCATGCCAACGGCAGGATCACGAGCAGGTACGAGAGCGCATGACCGAACCCGCTATCAGGTCCCCACGACTCGGTTGCGTTGTGAATCTGCTCGCTGAACGGCAGGTAGCCCTGTTCCGACATCTCGTGCGTGCCGGCGATGAGCAGCTGCACGACGAACACGAACAGGAAAATCGCCGTGACCTGAAAGAACAGCGCGAGGTTCACCCGGTGGCCGTAACGCGACCACAGCCATGCAATCCCCGCCGCGCCGGCGACGCCGATCGCCGCGCCGAGCGCGAGGTGGACCGTCTCGCGCAGCTGCATCAGGAGCAGCGCCGTCTCGACACCCTCGCGCGTCACCATCAGCAGCGTGAACAGAAACACGCCGGCGAACGCCGCGGCGCCCGGCCTGACGCTCGACTCCCGCAGGTGGCTCTCGATGTCACCTTTCATCCGCCGCCCGGCCCGCCACATGTGCACGACCATCCAGGTCACCGAGATCGCCGCGATCATCGCGAGCGGGCCGTCCAGCCACTCCTGATTGGCCGCGTTGTAGAGCAGGTAGCCGCCGAGGCCGCTGACGGCGACCGCCACGGCGATGCCCCAGTGGACGGCGGGCGTCAACGACTCCCGTCCCGACTTGCGCAGGTACGACAGACTGATGGCGACGATGAGGAAGGCCTCGAACCCTTCCCGGAGAGTGACGACGAGGGCCTGAAGCATGGGATGACGCCGATCAGCAAAGTGAGACTAAGTCTCAGAATGAGTGCCCAGTCTACTGCGGCATATCCGACCGGTCAAGTCGCCTATGGTCGTGCCGGGGGCCCCACTCCGCCCCGCCTCCGACGCGCCCACCCCCGGTGCCTGGCACGTGCCTGACACCGTGACCGTTGTCGCGCTCGGCGATTCGACGACGGCAGGCACGCCTGGATTCAGGTCCCCCCTGGAGGCGCCTCCAGACGGCGCCGGCGACGAGACGAGCCAGTACGCGCACTGGCTCATGCGGCTGCAGCCGAGCTGGCACGTCCTGAACCGAGGCGTCAACGGCGAGCGCTCTGACCAGATCCGCGCCCGGTTTGCCCGAGATGTCGCGAGCATCGCGCCGCAGGCCGTAATCGTGATCGCCGGCGTCAACGACATCCATCAGGGCCGCAGCGCCGCTGCGGTGGAGCGCGAGCTCGAGGCGATCTACGTCGCCGCGTCCACCGCGCGCATTCCAGTCGTCGCAGGCACCATCATCCCCTACAACACCGCGAGCGCCGACGCCAACCGGCGCATGCACGAGGTGAACGCCTGGATTCGCGACTACGCCGCAGCGCACCGCCGCGACGTCGTCTTCTGCGATACGCGCGCCGCGGTCGCCGCGCCAGGCGCACCGGACCGCCTCGCCTCCTCCCCCGACGACCTGCATCCGTCGGCTGACGGCTACAGGCGCATGGCAACCGCCCTCGAGGCGGCGGTGGCGCAGGCACTCACGCGCGAGTGAGGCGTCGCACACCGGGACCGAAAGCGTCGCACTGCGGCGGGAACGGAGGTAAGCTGGACTCATGGGTACCTGGAAGCGCTTCCCGGCTGCTCTCGGTCTTGCCGTCGCGGCCGCCTCGGTTCTTGCCGCGCAGCAGCCGACGTTCCGCGCCGGCACGCAGGTGGTGTCTCTCTTCGTGACGGTCGCGGACGCGCAAAAACGGCTCATCCCCGATCTGATGCAGGACGACTTCCAGGTGTTCGACAACGAGAAGCCGCAGGCGCTCGCCTACTTCGACAGCAGCATTCACCCGATCAACGTCGTCGTGATGCTCGACACCAGCGGCAGCATGACGCTGACCATCGATCTGTTGAAACAGGCGGCCGAGCAGTTCGTCATCCGGCTGCTGCCCGAGGACAAGGCGCGGATCGGCGCGTTCAACGACAAGATCCAGATCAACGCGAAGTGGAGCAACAACCGCGATCAGCTGGTCACCGACATCAAGGATCTCGATTACGGCAACGGCACGCGGCTGTGGGACGCGGTCGGCGCGGCGCTCGACGAATTGAAAGAGGTCGACGGCCGCCGCGTGATCCTGGTGTTCACCGACGGCGACGACACGGAGAGCAAGTCGATGAACCTGACCCGCGTCATCGATCGTGCGCGCACCGACGAAGTGATGATTTACGCGATCGGCCTGGAGAGCGACTACTTCAACGGCCAGACCCGCGTGCGCAGCAAGCCAGACAGCGGACTGCGCAGGGTGGCGGACGAAACCGGCGGCGGCTACTTCGAACTGAAGAAGACGAGCGAGCTCGCGCCGACCTTCACGAAGGTCGCGCAGGAACTTCACAGCCAGTACGTGATCGGGTTCACGCCCACGCAGCTGGACAACCGCGTGCACAAGCTGGCCGTCAAGATGAAGCAGCCGGGGATGACTGCGCGCGCGCGTCGCAGCTACCTCGCCGCTGCGGACAAGACGACGGGCTCCAAGTAGGACGAGGAAAAGCGGTACGGTCCTCTTCGAGGACGAGCGCCGGCGATTAGACGAACGCCGCCGCGATGATCGTCACGATCAGCAGGAACCCGACCACCCAGTCTGCCGACGCAGAAAAGCTCCAGTTACGCATTGCCGTCCTCACCTCCCTTACTCCCAACGTTAGACGGACGGTCCGCGAGGAAGGTTTAATAGGGGCATGACGGTATTGACGGATCAGGAATTTCGCGTGAAAAGCGACGCAGCGCTCGAAAGCGCGCGGCGTGCGCTTCTGCCGCTCGCGGACAGTGAAGGCTTCGAGGTCGAGCTGCAGAACGGTGTGCTGAACCTCGTGTTCGAGGAGCCGAGCGAGACGAAATTCGTCGTGTCGCCCAATGCACCGGTGCGTCAGATCTGGGTGTCGGCGATGGCAAGAAGTTACAAGCTCGCATGGTCGCCGGAGCTTGGCGGATTCGCGCTCGAGGGCGAGACGCTGTCCCGCCTGCTCGAACGCCTCGCCCGGCAGTTCCTGGAATCGTCGTAGCCCCCGCCTGACCGATCGGCGCCGGCTAGATTCGAAAACCCTCTTTCAGCGGATCCTCGTCGTCGATCAGGAAGGTGTGCTCGCCGGTGATCCAGGCGGACCCTTCGATTTCGGGCACGATCGCCGCGTGATCGGCGACGCGCGTGCGCGAGGTCACGCGGCCCTGGAACCGCGTGCCGATCAGGCTCTGGTGCACGAAGGGCCGGTCGCCGCCGAGCAGGCCCATCGCGTCGATCACCGCCATCACCGCGGCGGTTCCGGTCCCGCAGGGTGACCGGTCGACCTCGGCATCGGCGAAGATCGTCACGTTGCGGAGGTCGGCGCGCTCGTCGTTCGGCGGACCGGTGAAGATCGTCCCGTAGATGCCGCGCAGCCCCGGCTCCAGCGGATGCACGATCGTCTGCGCCGCGTCGATCGCATCCTTGATCTGCATGCCGATCCTGCGCAGCTCGGGAAGGTGCGCGGCGTCGATCGGCAGGCCGACTGCTTCGCTGTCCACGATCGCGTAGAACGCGCCGCCGAAGGCGACGTCGGCGCGAATCGCGCGGGACCCGAGCTTGACGCTCATCCCGCCGTGCAGGACGAACGACGGCACGTTCACGAAGGCGACGCTCCCGACGCGCGTCGCGGGCCGGTCGCCGTCGATTGTCGCGCGTGCCCGTATCGTCCCCGCCGGCGAGTCGTACACGACCGACGCTCCGTCACCGGCCGGCACGATCAGGCGCCGCTCGAGCGCGACCGTCGTCACCGCGACGATGCCGTGGCCGCACATCGTGCTGTAGCCCTCGTTGTGCATGAACAGCACGCCGGCGTCGGAGCCGGGGGACACCGGTTCGGTCAGAATCGCGCCGTACATGTCGGCATGGCCGCGCGGCTCGAGCATCAGCGCGCGGCGAAGATGATCGGCGTGCCGCCGCACCCACTCGCGCTTTTCGAGCATCGTGCTGCCGCGCGGCGCCGGAAATCCCTCGACGATCAGCCGGAGCGGCTCGCCGGCGGCGTGCGCGTCGATTGTCTTCACCGAGATCATGCGATAGAACTTTAGCGTGAAAGCGTTTTACTCCGATACGTTCGTGCTGCCGCTGCCGGCGCATCACCGGTTTCCGATGGCGAAATACCGGCTGCTGCGCGAGCGACTCGTCGAGGAGGCAGTGCTCGAGGCGGGCGACCTGCACGTGCCGGAGGCGGCGGCGTGGGATCACGTGCGGCTCGTGCACGACCCGGAGTACGTCGCCGCGGTCGCCAGCGGCACGCTCACGCCTGAGGCGCAGCGGCGGATCGGCTTTCCATGGTCGCCGATGATGGTCGAACGCGCGCGGCGCTCGGTCGGCGCCACCATCGCCGCCGCGCGCGAGGTGACGGCTCGCCCAGAATGGGCGTCGGCCGCTGCTCGCCTCTCCGGCAGCATCGATGCGGCCAGCCCGACCGCGGCGCCAGGCGCCGCCGTGTCACGCGCGCACGCGGCCGCCAATCTGGCGGGCGGCACTCACCACGCCTTCCGCGATCGCGGCGAGGGGTACTGCGTGTTCAACGACGTCGCCGTCGCCGCGACGCTGCTGCTGCGTGAAGGCGCCGTCACCCGCGTCGCGATCGTCGACTGCGATGTCCATCAGGGAAACGGCACGGCCGCGATCTTCCGCGACGAGCCGGCGGTGTTCACACTGTCGCTGCACGCCGCCAAGAATTTTCCGTTCCGCAAGGAAACCAGCGACCTCGACGTCGTCTTCGACGACGGGACGGGAGACGATGGGTATCTTGCGGCGCTCGACGAGCATCTGCCGGCAGTCCTCGACGGACACGATCCCGAAATCGTCTTCTATCTTGCCGGTGCGGACCCGTACGAAGGCGACCGGCTGGGGCGGCTGAAGCTCACCGTCGGCGGCCTGCAGTGGCGCGATCGGATAGTGTTCGAGGCGTGCCGCGTGCGCGAGCTGCCGGTGGTCGTCGTCATGAGCGGCGGCTACGCGCCCGACATCGATGCCATCGTCACGATTCACACCAACACCATTCGCGAGGCCGTGCGCGCATGCCCGTCCGTTTTCGTCTCCTGACCGAAGCCGACGTCCGATCAGTCCTCACGATGGAGGACTTGATCGACACGATGAGGTCCGCACTCGAGCGCTTCTCGTCCGGCCAGGTCGCGCAGCCGGTGCGAACAGTCATTCCGGTCGGCGCCGCGGCGTTCGCCGGCCTGATGCCCGCCTACGTTTCCGCGTCGGCTCGCGCAGGCCAGCCCGCCGGCGCCAGCGAGGCGAACGCGGGGTCCGCGCTTGGCGCAAAGCTCGTCACGGTCTTCGAGAGCAATCACGCGCGCGGCCTGCCGTCACACCTCGCGTCAATCGTGCTGATGGATCCTGAGACCGGCGCGCTGCGTGCGCTGATGGACGGCCGCTACATCACCGAGGCGCGCACGGCGGCGGTGTCCGCCGTCTCGTCGCGGCTGCTCGCGCGCAAGACGTCGCAGTCGCTCGCGATCATCGGGTCGGGTGTGCAGGCGCGGAGCCATCTGGAGGCGCTGTCCCTGGTTCACGATCTGCGTCAGGTGACGGTCTGGAGTCCGAACAAACTGCATCGCGACCAGTTCGTCGACTGGGCGGCTGCAGCACGCCGCGAAGTGCCTGGCGCCACAGTCACGGCCGTGGACCATGCAGGCGAGGCGGTGGTCGGTGCGGACATCGTGGTGCTGGTCACTTCGTCGCCGACGCCGGTTGTGGAGAGCGGCTGGGTGAAGCCGGGTGCGCACGTGATTTCGGTCGGCGCATGCCGGCCCAATCAGCGCGAGATGGATCCGGCGCTGGTCGCACGCGCACGCCTGTTCGTCGACTCCCGCGCAGCGGCGCTCGTCGAGTCCGGGGACATCGTGCTCGGCATCCAGGAAGGGCGCTTCGCCGCCGGCCACATCGTCGCGGAGATCGGGGAGTTGGTTGCCGGCGCGGCCGCGCGACGCAGCGACGCCGAGGTCACGATCTTCAAGAGCCTCGGACTGGCCGTTGAAGACGTGACGTCGGCCGATCTCGCGTATCGCCGCGCGGTCGAGCGGGGCGTCGGGCAGGAGCTCTCGCTGTGAGGTGGCGCGCGAGGCTCCTGGTCGGCAGACTGCCGGTTTATCTCGGAGTCGCCGCGGGCGTTGCGGCAGGCCTCGCTGCCGCCGGCTGAAGATCCTTCAGCTGATCGTTCATCCACTTCTGGAAGTCCGCCGCGCTCTGGACCGTGACGAACCCGCGCATCCGGAAGTGACCGAGGCCGCACAGCTGCGAGCAGGCGATCTCGTACTCGCCGATCCGGTTCGGTATGAACCACACCGGGATCGAGAGGCCGGGAACCGCGTCCTGCTTCACGCGCATTTCGTAGAGGCCGAAGCTGTGGATCACGTCCTTGCTCGAGAGATGCACGAGCACGGGTCGATCGACGGGCAGATACAACTGGTTGATCGTCGTGACGTCATCTTTCGCGTCAGGATCCCGGCGGTCGAGGCCGAGCGGGTTGTCGGCCGCGACGAGCTTGATGTCGGTGCGGCCGAACTTGCCGTCCGGTCCCGGGTACTGAACGTTCCACGCGAATTGCTCGCCGACGACGCGTACGACCAGCGCTTCGGTCTCGGTCGGGAACGCCCTCACGCGCTTCGCCCAGGCCGGAATCGCGTAGAAAACGAGCAGCACAATCTCGATGACCGCGACGGCCACCTCGAGACCCTTGGAGATCTTGCCCTTCGCACCGGTGTAGCTCGCCTTCGGATTTGCGCCTTTGCGGAAGCGGAACAGGACGTAGATGAAGAAGAGGCCCCACCCGACGAACAGAATCGCCATCAGCCAGTGGACGAGCACGAGCATCTCGTCGATCTCGCCGGCATGGGTCGAAGCCTGCACCGGCAGGCCGAGGTAGTTCAGCATTGAGCGGTCCCTTCGGAAGGCGCGAGCCCCACCGCGTCAGCCTTGGCCGCCTCGGCAGCCAGGCGGTTGGCGCGACGAATCAGGTAGATGAAGAACGACGCGAATGCGCTCAGCATCACCACGACGACGCCGAGCATGAAGAGGATGCCGGTATTGGTGGCATGCGCCATCGGCGCATCGCTGTCTCCAAAGCACACGGGACAGGCCCACGCGACCCTCGGAACCGCAACGAGCAGCCACGAAGACAGGAAGGCACGAAGGACACCAAGCACTCTTCGTGTCATGACAACCTCCGCGTTTTGCGCTGGAACGCCGCGCCATAGATCGCCAGGGCGATGCCGCTCGTGAGGGCGCCGACGGCGGTGAGCGCATAGACGAGCGCGTGTGTCGCTTGATACTGCTGCGCCGCCCACGCGGCGACGAACGCGGCCAGGATCGTCGAAACCGCGATGAAGAACAGGTGAAACGCGCGCAGGCCCATCAGTGCCTCGGCGGCTCCGCGTGCGAAGGATTCGAGGCGCCGATCGGCGTCCCGATGTTGTCCATCTGGGTGAGCAGCGGTACCGACAGCAGCACGATGAAGAACACCACGGTGAGGAGCAGCGCACCATAGATCCATTTCTTCTCGCTGCTCAGGTGCATGAAGATCGAGCCGACCATCGATCCCTTGAGCGCCGCGATGATCAACGCGACCGTGATCGCGAGCGGAATCGCAAGGTGTACCTGGTTCACCGCCACGGTGATGATGGTGAACGCGAACAGCGCAGCCCCAATCATCCAGTAGACGCGAACGTGCTTCCGAACCGATTCCGGCTCTGCGTGCATAAGGCTCCACGGTCCGGCTGAGGCCGGACACTACCGAACGACCGTCCGGCTGAATGCCGAACTGGAGAGCGCGTTCCAAAATCGACCGCACCGACACGTTTGAAACGCGCTCTTACAACAAGTACAGCACCGGGAACAGGAAAATCCACACCAGGTCGACGAAGTGCCAGTACAGCCCGGTGTATTCAATCCGGTTCGCGAACTGGTCCGGGTTCCGCTGCCACAGCTTGGCGCCCGGGCCGATGAAATACGCCATCACGATCATGCCGCCGACGATGTGGAGGCCGTGCAGACCGGTGAGCGTGAAGTAAATCGCGAGGAACGTGCTGTGCGACGGCACCTCGCCGCGCGTCCAGTGGCTCGAGTACTCGAAATACTTGTTGACCAGGAACACGCCGGCGAGGAGGAAGGTGAGCATCAGATACAGCCGGTGCTTGCGCCAGTCGTGCATCTTCAGCGACGCCCACGCCATCACCATCGTCACCGACGATCCGATGAGGATGAACGTGTTCGCCATGCCGAGCCAGACGTTCAACTCGCCGTGCGGCCACTCCGCCGCGCCGACCCGCAGGATGATGTAGGTCGAGAACAGCGCGCCGAACAGCATCACTTCCGACGCCAGGAACAGCCAGATCCCGAGCTTGCCGTTGGGTAGCCCGGTATCGGGTCGCTCCTCGACGGTATAGGGAATATTCATGTCACGCCTTCTCGGCCTCGAATTGGGGGGTAAAGTCGCGGGCGGACCCCGGGACGCTGTACTCGTACGGCCCGCGATACACGATCGGCTCGGTGAGGAAGTTGCCGTGCCCGGGCGGCGACGGCGCCGACCACTCGAGCGTCGTTGCCTCCCACGGGTTGCGATCGACGAGCGCGCCCCACTTGATGCTGCTGAAGAAGTTGTAGATGAACGCCAGCTGGAACAGGCCGAGCCCCCACGCCGCGAACCCGATCACCACGTTGTATTTCAGCAGCCCGGCGTTGTGCGCGTACTGCAGGCCGCCGTCGTACATCCGGCGGTTCATGCCGCCGAGACCCTGGATGAACATCGGCATGAACACCAGGTTGATGCAGATGAACGAGCCCCAGAAATGGATCGCGCCCAGGACGTCGTTCATCTTCCGGCCGGTTGCCTTCGGGAACCAGTAGTAGAGGCCGGCGAACAGCGCGAAGATCGTCCCCGGCGCGACCACGTAGTGGAAGTGGCCGATCACGTAGTAGGTGTCGTGCAGGTGGATGTCCGACGGCGCGAGGCCGAGCGGCAGGCCGGTGAGCCCGCCGATGCCGAACATCGGCAGGAACGCCAGCGCGAACAGCATCGGCGTCGTGAACCGGATCGACGCGCCCCAGAGCGACAGCAGCAGCGCCGTCAGGATGACCACCGACGGAATCGAGATGATCATCGTCGTCGTCTGGAAGAACGCGCTCATTGTCGTGCCCATGCCGGTCATGAACATGTGGTGCGCCCAGACAACGAACGACATGAAGCCGAGGAAGACCACCGAGTAGACGAGCGCCTTGTAGCCCCACAGCGGCTTGCGCGTGTTGTTGGCGATGATCTCGCTGACGATGCCCATTGCCGGCAAGATGAGAACGTACACCTCGGGGTGCGCCAGGAACCAGAACAGGTGCTGCCAGAGCAGCGGGTTGCCTTCGCCAGCCAGCGTCAGCGGCTTGCCCGAGACGATGAGCCCGCTGGGCATGAAGAAGCTGGTGCCGGCGAGGCGATCCATCAGCTGCAGGATGCCGGCCGCTTCGAGAGGCGGAAACGCGAGCAGCAGCAGGAACGCGGTGACGAACTGCGCCCACACGAAGAACGGCAGGCGCATGTAGCTCAGGCCCTTCGCGCGCAGCTGCACGATCGTGACGATGAAGTTCACCGACCCCAGAAGCGACGACGTGATCAGGAAGATCATGCCGACGAGCCACAACGTCTGTCCGGGCGAGATCACGGCGAGCGGCGGATACGACGTCCATCCCGACTGGGCCGCGCCGCCCTTCTGGAAGAAGCTGACGAGCATCGTGACGCCGCCCAGGAAGTACACCCAGTAGCTCATCATGTTGAGCTTCGGGAACGCCATGTCGGGTGCGCCGATCTGCAGCGGCATGACGAAATTGCCGAAGCCGCCCACCGCGAGCGGTACCACACCGAGGAACACCATGATGGTGCCGTGCATGGCACCGAGCTGGTTGTAGAACTCCGGCAGCATGATGCCCATCGGCGCGCGATCCTGGCCGAGCCACGTGCCGATCAGCGGAATCGGCTTGCCCGGGTAGGCGAGCTGCCACCGCATGATCATCATCAGCGTGAAGCCGAACAGCAGAAACAGGAGGCCGGTGACCGCGTACTGGATCCCGATCACTTTGTGATCGAACGAGAACACGTACTTGCGCCAGAAGCCGAGCTCCTCTTCGTGATGCTCGTCGTACACGTGTACGTGTGCGTGTTCGCCACCCGGATGAATGCCGGTTTTGTCCATAAGAGTGGCGATTGTATGCAAGAGGCACAAGCGGCGCAAGGTGCCCACGAGGCGTAAGATCGACGTATGAACCCGCGCCGGTTCACCTGCGCGTCCGCCTGCGCCGCACTGGTCGGCGCCGCTCAGCCGGCGTACGCCAACGGCGCCTCGGAAGCGCTGCGCGCGAAGGCGTCCGCGCACATCTACAACCTGGAACACGCCGAGGCGATGGCGGCGTTCAAGGAAGCGGTCGCCGCCGACCCGCAAGACGCTGCCGCCTACCGCGGACTCGCGACGACTTATTGGCTGAGCATTACCTTCACGCGCGGCAACATGACAGTGGACGACTATCTAGGCCGCGTCACGAAACCGAACCCGACGCTCACGCCGCCGCCGCCCCAGACGGTCGCGGCGTTCCGCGACGCCATCGACAAGGCAATCGCGATCGCGAAGCAGCGGCTCGCGGCGAACCCGAAGGACGCCGACGCGCATTATCAGCTCGGCGCCGCCGTCGGCCTGCGCGCATCGTACACCGCGACGGTGGACGGCAGCGTCACCAGTGCGTTCCGCGCCGCGCGCGAGGCCTACGACGAGCACGAGGAAGTGCTGAGCCTCGATCCGCACCGCAAGGACGCCGGCCTCATCGTCGGCACCTACCGCTACATCGTCGCGACGCTCGCGCTGCCGCTGCGGATGATGGCCTACATGGCCGGTTTCGGCGGCAACCGCGAGAAGGGACTGCGGCTGATCGAGGAGGCGGCCGCGTACTCGGGCGAGAACCAGATCGACGCGCGCTTCGCGTTGATCCTGCTCTACAACCGCGAGAAGCGGTACGGGGACGCGCTCGCGCAACTTGCGCTGCTGCGCGAGCGATACCCGGGCAACCGGCTCGTGTGGCTCGAGAGCGGATCGACGTCGCTGCGCGCCGGCCGCTACCCGGAGGCCGAGCGGTTCCTCGACGAAGGGCTCGTGCGGTTTGCCGGCGACCAGCGGACACGCATGTTCGGCGAGGACGCGCTCTGGTACTACAAGCGAGGGACCGCGCGCGCGTGGAACGGCCGGCCGAAGGACGCGGAGCCCGATCTGCGGAAGGCGCTGTCGGTGCCGGGCCGGAAGTGGGTGCATGGCCGCGCGCATCTCGAGCTCGGACGGATCGCCGTGAATGCCGGGAACAAGGCGGCGGCCCGGCCGGACCTGCAGCAGGCGGTCGCGCTCAGCGAGAGCGACAACGATCCGGGAACCGCGGAGGAAGCCCGTCGTCTGATGAAGTAGGGCGGAGAGGGGTGTGCAGGACCGATCGGCCCATAGGGTGGATGGGGTAGGGCCGATAGGCTGCGCCCGCGCGTTGCGCGAGCCCTTCCCGACCAAGCCTATGGGCCCATCGGTCCCACACTCTCAGGGTTCTCGATGAGCAACAGCCGCAAAACGTGGATCTCGGTAATCATCGCGGCGGTGATCGTCATCGGGATCCTTGCCGCCGCGGCCGTAGGTGGAACTGCGTTCTTCATTTACCACCACGTCCAGACGCAGGTCGCGCCGATCGAAACGGCCGAGCGGCGGTTCGACGAGGCACGGGCGCGGTTCTCCGGTCAGCAGGCACTGCTCGAATTGCGCCGCGACGACGACCGGCCGGTCGTCAATCGCCAGGCGCTGTCGGGACCCGCGAGCACCGTGAAGCTCGAAGCGCTTCGCGTGCTCGCTTACGATCGACACGACAACAAGCTGGTGAACGTCTCGATCCCCTTCTGGCTCCTCCGCCTCGCACCGTCGAACAAGTTCTCCTTCCTCAACGACAACGGGATCGATTTCGACAGCGATCGGATTCACCTCACGCTGGAGGATCTCGAACGCCGCGGTCCGGGGCTGATTCTGGACCAGGCCGACCGGCGCGGCTCGCACGTGCTGGTGTGGACGGAGTAGGACGGATGGGACCGATGGGACGGATGGGAGGGATGGGTCGGATGGGACCGATGGGACGGATCGGGACCACGCGACGGATAGGAAAGAGAAATACCGGGAGGAGATCGGCCGGCCGAGTAAACGGATGAACTGATCATCATGCGAATCTCGCGATCGCGCTTACGATGAGAACGATCGCGCCGACGGCAGAGGCTATCTTCACTTGCTTCGCGCGGATCACGCCCACCAACGGTGCCATCGCCTGCCTGATCTCATTTTCGAGTTCACCGGCGACGGCATCAGAGAGATAACCAAGACGATTCGCAACGTGGACGCAGTAACCGACTTCCGCCAGCGAACCCTTCGAGATGTTCAAGAAATTCAAGCGCCCTCTCCCAGGCGGGCGGGCAAATCCTTCAACGATGTTCGCCGCGACCGAGTATGCGGCGCGCCTGAGTTGAGCGCTGAGCGCGAACCGCTCGATCACCGGAAATGCTGCCAATGAAAGACGATGGAGCTTGATGAACAGGTCGATCCGCGCGCTGCCGCGCTACCAGATTGTGATGAGACAACGACATGCTGACACCTCCATGAACTCAAGCGGAGTGCCATCGTCCCTGCACATCTGCGCTCTCATCAGCGATCGGCTTCGGATCTGAGGCCTCAACTCAATCCGTCGCTCGGTTCTCCCGTCATCCCTATCCCTCGCACATCTCTCTTGCGTCCTTCGGTCACATCTCTCCGATTCCTCGCACCCTTCCATCTTCCGCTACTTCCCGTCGCTCCCATCTCTCTCGTCGCTCCCATCGCTCCCATCTCTCCCATCCGTCCCATCTCTCCCATCCGTCCAATCCGTCCCCTCTGGTGGACAGCACGACGGGCGCCTTTCGCGGACCGAGCGTTTTATTCCAATAAATCCCGCGGAACGCCGTGGCACAGGGGTTGATTTTTTGGTGCGTAACGAGGTGAACCCCATGACGAAACGATTCCTGGCGGCCGGCGCGCTCATCACATTGCTCGCGGCGACTCCGGCGTGCGCTCAGACATACGGCTACGGCGGGTACGGACGTTATCCGGATCCCAGATACGGGCGTGACATTCAGCGGCAGGCGTTCGACCGCGGATATCGCGAAGGGCTGGAGCAGGGCCGCAAGGACGCGCGGAAAAATCGCGACTACGCGCCGATGCGTCACGGCGAGTATCGCGATGCCGACGATGGCTACCATCGCGGCGACGGCGATCGCGAGTTCTACCGGCGCATCTACCGTCGTGGCTTCGACATCGGCTATCGGGAAGGGTTCGATCGGAACGTCCGGTACTATCGCCGTTAATCAAGCCGGAGTGGGAGTGTGGGTGTGTAGGCCCATAGGGTTGATGGGGCGGACTGATGGGGGATGTCCCTCGCGACTTCCCTACCAACCCTATGGGCCCATCGGTCCTTCACTCACAGGTCGGCCCATCGGTTCTACACTCACAGGGCCCATTGGTCCCACACTCCCCACCGCGCGCGGAGCCAACGTGCGCGTACAGAGAAAAGCCCCGGCCAACGGCCGGGGCTGGGAGCAAGGGAAGATATATGAGTCATGGTAGCGGTACGGGGATTCGAACCCCGGTCCCGTGGCTGAGAACCACGTGTCCTGACCCCTAGACGATACCGCCACTCGCCGCTACGAACTTCCCATCTTACCAAATTTTGGTACAGTCAGTCCATGTTGCGCTGGCTCTTTGGACTGATCGTCCTCGCACTGCTGGCTCTCGGGATCGCCTACGTCGTGGCGGGCCGCGGCGCGCCGCCCCGGATCGCGATCGACAGGCCGGATCGCGTCATCGGGCAGGCCGGCACGCTCGATGTCACTGCCGAAGCACCGCGGAACCGCTTCACGGCGCTCACCATCACCCTCGAACAGAACGGCCGCAGCTACCCGCTCTACGCGCTGACCGGCGCCGCCTCGAACGCCACGGTGACGCAGCCCGATCCGACGCACACGAAAATCACGCGACCGATCGGCAAGCAGACCATTCCCGAACTCCAATCGGGCACCGCGCGCATCGTCGTCACCGCGACGCGCCCGTCGTTCCTGAACCTGCGGCAGCTGACGGGCAGCGCGACCAAGGACTTCCAGGTGCGCCTCGAGCCGCCGCGCATCGCCGTCCTGTCGACGAAGCACTACGTGAACCACGGCGGCTCGGAACTGGTCGTGTACAAGGCGACGCCGCCCGACGTCACGTCGGGCGTGCGGGTCGGCGACGTCGAATATCCGGGCTTTCCCGCCTCCGGTGCGGGCGCGGGCTCCGACCCGGCAGTCAAGGTCGCCTTCTTCGCGCTGCTCTACGATCAGCCGCTCAACAGTCCAATCGTCGCTTTCGCGCGAGACGAGGCGGGCAACCAGGCGAAGGCGACGTTCGTCGACAACGTGTTCGAGAAGCCGTTCAAGAAGAGCCGCATCGAGATCGACGACAAGTTCATGAACAAGACGGTGCCCGACATTGTCGAGCACTCGCCGGAGCTGAAGATGGCCCCGCCGCCGCAGGACAGCCCCGAGATGCTGCAGGCGTTCCTGCGCGTCAACGGCGAACTGCGCAAGATGAACGCCGATCAGATCGGCGCGATGGCCGCCAAGACGTCGCCGTCGCGCCTGTGGGAGGGACCGTTCATTCAGCTCGGCAACTCGAAGGTCGAAGCGAGCTTCGCCGACCGCCGCACTTACATCTACAAGGGGAAGGAAATCGATCAACAGACACACCTCGGCTTCGATCTCGCCGTGACCGAGCACGTGCCGGTCGCTGCGGCCAACGCCGGCACGGTCGTGAACGCCAGCTGGCTCGGCATTTACGGCAACTGCGTGATCGTCGATCACGGCATGGGCGTGCAGTCGCTTTATGCGCACCTGATGTCGTTCGACGTGCAGGTCGGCGACAAGGTGATGCGCGGACAGGTCGTCGGCCGCAGCGATTCGACGGGGCTGGCCGGCGGCGACCACCTGCATTTCACGATGCTCGTCGGCGGCCGCATGGTGACTCCGGTCGAGTGGTGGGACGCGCATTGGATCGCCGACCGCGTGGACCGGAAGCTGAAGGAAGCGCAGTAGACAAGGTAGAATATTCAGTTGTTCTTTGCTCATCGGTCCTTTTGTTCAGGAGAGCTCAATGCGCCTACGAAATGCCTGGGTCGGTCTGCTCGGGATCGCCATTGCAGTGACCGTCGCGTGTGGAGGATCTGAACCGTCGAACAAGTCGGGGGACGCGTCGTCGCCTGCGGCGACGCCGGCCGGTCTGCGCGTGGACGCTGCGACGGCCGGATCCGTCAAGGGTGTGGTCACGCTCGACGGCACGGCGCCGGCGAACGAACCGATCAAGATGAACGCGGATCCGGTCTGCGTGCGCGAGGCCAAGGGGCCGCAGGCGCAGGAGACCTACACCGTCGGCAGCGACGGCAAGTCGCTCGCGAACGTGTTCGTCTACGTCAAGGACGGGCTCGGCAATTATGTCTACGACACGCCGACCGAGCCCGCGAGAATCGATCAGAAGGAATGCCGGTACCATCCGCACGTGTTCGGCATGCGCGTCGGACAGCCGCTCGAGATCCTCAACAGCGATCCGACCCTGCACAACATTCACGCCATGCCCAAGGCCAATTCGGAGTTCAACAACGGCCAGCCGATCCAGGGCATGAAGATGACGCACACCTTCGACAAGCCGGAGGTGATGGTGCCGTTCAAGTGCGACGTGCATGGCTGGATGAACGCCTACGTCGGTGTGCTGCCGCACCCGTACTACGCCGTGACGAAGGACGACGGGAAGTTCGAGCTGGCGAACGTGCCGCCGGGCACTTACACGATCGAGGCCTGGCACGAGAGGCTCGGGCCTCAGACGCAGAGCGTGACCGTCGGCCAGAAGGAAACGAAGGAGATCACGTTCTCGTTCAAGCCCTCGGGACCGACTGCGACCAACTGATACCCATCACGGCTGATGGCTGACGGCTGATGGCATGAGGTCCATGGACCATTTGCCATATGCCATCAGCCATCAGCCCTCAGCCATCGATGCTCCACAGGTTCTGCCAGTTCCTCGTCGCCTGCACTGTCATCCTGATCCTCGCGGGCAGTCTCGTCACGAGTCATGACGCGGGCCTGTCGGTCCCCGACTGGCCGACGAGCTACGGCTGGAACATGTTCACGTTCCCGCCGTCGATGTGGGTCGCGAACATCCTCTACGAACACGGCCATCGGCTGATCGCCAGCACGGTCGGCCTCCTGACGATCGTGCTGGCGGTCTGGTTGTGGATGGCCGAACCACGCGGCTGGCTGCGGTGGCTGGGCGTCGCCGCGCTCGGTGCGGTGATTGCGCAGGGCCTGCTCGGCGGCCTCACGGTCCTGTTCTTCCTGCCGCCCGCGGTCTCGACCGCGCACGCGGGGCTCGCGGAGATCTTCTTCAGCCTCACGGTCGCAATCGCGCTGTTCACGTCGCCCGGCTGGAAGGCCAGCCGCGACCGCCTCGACGACGCGAGGCTGCGCCGGCTCGCGACCTCGACCACGATCCTCATCTACTCGCAGATCCTCATCGGCGCGACGATGCGCCACACGGGCGCGGGGCTGGCCATTCCTGACTTCCCGCTGATGTTCGGGCACGTCGTTCCCGATCACTGGAACGCGGGAATCGCCGTCCACTTCGCGCACCGCGTCGGCGCGCTCGTCGTGACGATCGGCATCGCGAGTGCGGCGGCGTGCGTCTGGTCGCAGCATCGCAACCGGCCGGAATTGACCCACCCCGCACTCCTCCTCCTCGTCCTCGTCGCCGCGCAGGTGACGCTTGGCGCACTCACCGTCCTCAGCCGGCGTGATCCGTGGATCAACAGCTTCCACGTCGTCTGCGGGGCGATGGTGCTGACGACATCGCTGGTGTTGACGCTGCGGACGTGGCGTTCGCGTTTTGCCGGCGCGACGGTGCTGCCGCTGGCCGGCGCGCCCGTTGTGGTGGGCCGCATGGCAGTGCCGGCGCGAGGCCGCGCGTGAAGGACGTGCCGGTGGACGCGGCATCCTCGATACCGATCGCGAGCGCACGGCGATCGAGCGCGCTCCTGGCCGACTACGTCGCGCTCACCAAGCCGCGGCTCAATTTCCTGGTCGTCGCGACCAGCGCCGCGGGCTACTACCTCGGCGCCGCCGGCGCGCTCGACCGCCCGGCAATGGCCGAAACGGTCGCCGGCACCGCGCTCGTCGCCGGCGGCGCGGCCGTGCTCAATCAACTGTACGAGCGCGACACCGACGCGCTGATGCGGCGGACGCGAACGCGGCCGCTGCCGGCCGGCCGCGTCGTGCCCGCGGACGCCGGACTCTTCGGCGTCGCGCTGTCGCTCGGCGGCCTCGCGCTGCTCGCAGCGCGAACCAACTGGCTCGCCGCCGGCCTCGCACTCGCTACGCTCCTCGTCTATCTCGGCGTCTACACGCCGATGAAGCGGCGCACGTCGGCGGCCACGCTGGTCGGCGCCGTGCCCGGTGCGCTCCCGGCGCTGATTGGATGGACGGCATCGCACGGCAGCGTGGCGATCGGCGGCGCGTCGCTCTTCGCGATCGTGTTCCTGTGGCAGATCCCGCATTTCATGGCGATCGCCTGGCTCTATCGAGACGACTACGGCAAGGCCGGCTTCCCGGTGCTGCCGGTCGTCGATCCGGACGGCGTCCGCGCGGGCCGGCACGCCGTCGCGTACGCCGCGGCGCTGCTGCCGGCCGCGCTGGTGCCGACGTTCACCGGCCTGGCGGGGACGATCTACCTCGCCGCGGCGGCGCTGCTTGGCGCCGGGCTTCTCGGGCTGGCCGTGCGCTTCTGGCGGGACCGCACGGACGCTGCGGCGCGGGCGCTGTTCTTCGGCTCTATCGTCTATCTGCCGCTCATCTGGATCGTGCTCGTCGCCGACAAGCTGTAGTCGGCCATCGGGCGACTGTCCGCCGAGCCATATGTCGATTCACGACCTCCCGGCCGTCAACGCCACGCTCAACGCCACATCGGGAGTGCTGCTGCTCGTTGCCTACGCGCTGATCCGTGCGCGGCGGATCGAACAGCACCGCCGCGTGATGATCGCGGCGTTCGTCACCTCGGCGCTCTTCCTGGTCTGCTACACCGTTTATCACGCGCAGGTCGGCTCGGTGCCGTTCACACGGCAGGGGTTCGTGCGGCCGCTCTACTTCACCATTCTGATCACGCACGTCACGCTCGCCGCGCTGGTCCTTCCGCTCGCAATCGTTACGCTCTCGCGCGGGCTGAAGGCGCGCTACGCGCAACACCGGCGCATCGCGAGATGGACGTTTCCGATCTGGCTGTATGTGTCTGTGACAGGGGTGCTCGTGTACGTGCTGCTCTATCAGCCGACCTGGCTGCTGTAGGGACTCGCGGCTGGGGGCTGGGGGCTAGCTGTTTTCTTCGTGGTGCGAAGGCTTCGGCCCGAGCGGTCAGCTAGCCCCCAGCCCCGGGGATCAGTACAGCAGGTATTTCATCTGCAGCGCGCGCCACTTCGCTTCGTCCGGCGCCCAGGACGCGGCGATCGTCGCCGGATCCTCGCCGGCCCGGACGCGCGCGAGCGTGACCTTCGATCCGAACAGCCGCGCGGCGGCGTCGAGATCGAACTGAGCGCCGTGCAAACGGGTGAGCGCCGAGGCGACCTCCAGCCCGAGACGAACCGATCGCAGACGCTCCCGGTCGGTGACGATGATGAAAACGCCGTGACAGAGCTGCCCGGCCAGCTTCGCGCCGGCGGCTGGCGTGAACGACGTCGGATAGACGCGGACACCGGGAATCGCGCGCGCGTTCAGCGCCGCCGCGAGCGCGACCGCGTCAATCCACGGCGCGCCGAACTGCTCGAACGGCATGTCGGTGCCGCGGCCGACCGAGATGTTGGTCCCCTCGATCGCGCCGATGCCGGGGTAGACGGTCGCCGCGACCAGGTTGCGCATGTTCGGAGACGGATTCACCCACGTGATGCCGGTCTCGTCGAACCACTGGTCGCGCCGCCAGTGCTGCATCGGCACGACGGTGAGATCGGCGCCGATCTGCTTCTCGCCGTTGAACAGCCGCGCCAGTTCGCCGATGGTGAGGCCGTGGCGGATCGGCATCGGCAGGTAGCCGGTGAAGCCGATCGCGGACGGATCCTGGTTGGGCCCCTCCACGTCGCCGCCGCCGATCGGATTGGGCCGATCGAGCACGATTACCGGCAGTCTCCGGCGCGAGGCTTCTTCCAGGATGTATCCGACAGTCGCGGGGTACGTATAGAAGCGGGCGCCGATGTCCTGGAGATCGATCACGAGCGTGTCGATCCCCTGCAGCATCGCGTCGGTGGGCCGGAGCGTCTCGCCGTACAGCGAATGAATGGGCAGCCCGGTCTTCCCGTCGCGCGACGAGGCGACCTTCTCGTCCGCGACGCCGCGGATGCCGTGCTCGGGACTGAACAGCGCGACCAGAGTCATCCCTGGCGCATGCGCGAGCAGATCGATCGTGCTCTCGCCGCTGCTCGACACGCCGGTCTGGTTTGTCACCAGCCCAACGCGCCTGCCGCGCAGTCTCGCGAAGTGCTCGGACACCAGCACGTCGATACCGGTCAGCGTACGCTCCCGTGGCGCGACGGCCTTGGCCGGGCGATCGCCGTCGACCGCGATCCGCTGAAGTCTTCCCGTTTCCGCTCGCCTCCGTGCGACGTCATTGGAGGTGGTGAGCGCGGCCGCCGCGACGGTTGCCACCTTTCCGCGCAGCGCGGTCACGTCGCCCTTGCCGTCCGGATGCACGCGGTTCGAGAGAAAGATCACGTAGCTCGCGGTGGTGGGATCGAGCCACAGCGACGTGCCGGTGAACCCGGTGTGCCCGTACGACCCGATCGGAAACAGCTCGCCGCGATTCGAGGAGTACGACGAGTCGATGTCCCACCCGAGACCGCGCACCGCGCGCATCTCCGGCGGCGTCGACGGCGACGTCATCTCCGCGACGGTCGCCGGCGACAGAATCCGCGCGCTGCCGAGGCGTCCGCCGGCCAGGAGCATCCGGCAGAACCGCGACAGGTCCGCGGCCGTGCTGAACAGCCCGGCGTGGCCGGCGACTCCATCCATCCGCCGTGCCGTCGGATCGTGCACGATGCCGCGAAGGAACGGCACCGCCGCGCCGTTGGTGGCGGGCGATGCTGACACGCAGGGCCACGCCAGCTCGCGGCAGGCCTCGGTCGGCGCGATGCGCGGCCGCCACGCGGCCGGCGGCAGAAACGTCGTCTCCCTCATGCCGAGCGGATCGAAGACATGCGCTTTCGCATAGCGATCGAGCCGCTCCCCGCTCACCCGCCGGACGATGTCGCCGAGGAGAAAGAAGTTGATGTCGCTGTAGACGAAGCGCTCGCCGGGTGGTGCGGTCGGCACTTCCTCGATCGCGCGCCGGATCGCTTCGTCAGCGCCGTGGAACTCGACCTCGAGCTCGAGATCGGGACGCAACCCTGACGTGTGCGTCAGCAGATGGCGGATCGTAATGCCGTTCTTGTTGTTCTTCTCGAAGCCCGGCACGAACTGCGAGACCGGATCGCTCGAGCGGATCCGCCCCTGCTCGATGAGCTGCATTACGCTCGTAGTGGTCGCTACCACTTTTGTCAGCGACGCGAGATCGAAGATCGTGCCTTCGCTCATCGCCTCGGCAGCGGGCGCGACCGCGCGCTGGCCGAAAGCGTTGTGATACACGACATCGTCGCCGCGCCCGACCAGCACGACCGCACCGGGCAGATCGTGACGCGCGATCGCGGCGTCGACCAGCGTCGCGATCGGCGCGAATCCGGCGCTCGATTCGCTCGCGATCGCGGGCATCTGCGCATGCGGACGCACGGCGATCACGAGGGCGGCGCACGCCGCCGCGGCGAGGCGTCGTTTCACAGGATTCAATATATACTGAGGCCTTTATAGGGGGTTTCGCGCATGCGTCAGCGTCTTCAACTGCCCCGAAGCGTGCTGGCCGCGCTGTTCGTTGCCGGGTTCGCCGCGAGTGCGGCGGCGCAGACCGGCCGCGTCGGCGGAACGGTCAAGGACGAGTCGGGCCAGCCGCTCAAGGGCGCCACCATCACCGCCGAGAATTCGAACGCGTCGCCGAGCAGCTTCACGGCCACGACCGACGACAAAGGGCGGTTTTCGATCATCGGCCTCAAATCGGGCCCGTGGACGTTCAGCGCGCAGGCACCCGGATACGCCCCGGAATCGGGGAAGCTCAACGTGCAGACGATCGGCTCGCCGAATCCGCCGCTCACGTTCACGCTGCGAAAAGGCGGCGGCGCCGCTCCGGCCGGCGCGCTCGGTGGACTCGCCCCGAAGGATCTGCAGGCGGAGCTTGCCACCGCCGACGGGCTCTTCAACCAGCAGAAATGGGACGAGGCGGTCGCCGCGTACCGCGCGATCATGACCAAGGCCCCGTCGCTCACGGTCATCAACCTGCAGATCGCGGCCGCCTATCGCAATAAGAAGGACTACGACTCGGCGATTGCCGCCTACAACGAGCTGCTGAAAGCCGACCCCACCAACGACAAGGCGATCATCGGGATCGGCATGACGAATCTCGAGAAGGGCGACCTCAAGGCGGCGGAGGACACGTTGACCAAGGCCGCGCAGGGCCCGAAGCCGACGCGTGAAGTGTTCTACAACCTCGGCGAGGTGAAGTTCTCGAAGGGATCCACCGACGAAGCGGCGCAGTGGTACCAGAAGGCGGCGGACCTGGATCCGTCGTGGGGCAAGCCCTTGTTCAAGCTCGCGCTCGTGCAGCTGAACAAGGGCGACAAGGACGCGACGATCAAGGCGCTGGAAAAAGTGATCGCCGCGGATCCGACTTCGCAGGAAGCGACGCAGGCGAAGGCGGTCATCGAGCAGTTGAAGAAATAAGTACTGTCAATGGCCGATGGCTGATGGTTGATGGCATATGGTGGATGGCGGATGGCTGATGCCATCGACCATCTACGATGTGCCATCAGCCATCAGCCATCAGCCATGACTGTGGTGCCGTGTCGCGTCCCCTGCGGTTCACCTTCATCATCTTCCTGGCGGCGCTCAGCACCACGCTGGCGGCCGTCGGAGGCTGGCGTTTCGCGCGCGCGTCAGCGCCGGTCAGCGGCCCGATCATCGTCATCTCGATCGACACGCTGCGCGCCGATCATCTGCCCGCGTACGGCTACCGCAAAGTGAAGACGCCGGCGATCGACGCGCTGGCGGCCGACGGCGTCGTGTTCGATCGCGCGTACTCGCACGCGCCGCAGACGCTGCCGGCGCACGCCGCGCTGCTGTCCGGCCGGCTTCCGTTCGAGACCGGCATCCGCGACAACGTCGGCTTTTCGATCCGGCCGGGTGAGCGGCTGCTGCCGCAGATGCTGCGCGATCGCGGCTTCACGACCGCCGGCGTCGTGTCCGCGTACGTGCTGCGGAAGGAAACCGGCATCGCCGAGGGATTCGATTTCTTCGACGGCGAGATGCCGCCCGCCTCGCCCGAGGTGTCGATCGGCCAGGTGCAACGCGACGGCGGTGAGTCGGAACGGATCGCCGAGCGCTGGCTCGGGTCGATCGGCACCGCCCGCGCCTTCCTGTTCCTGCATCTCTACGAGCCGCACAAGCCGTACGCGCCGCCGGAGCGGTTCAGCGCCTACGCGCCGTACGACGGCGAGATCGCCTACGCCGACGAGATCGTCGGCCGGCTGATCCGCTATCTGAAGTCGCATCAGCTCTACGATCGGTCGACGGTGATCCTCCTGTCCGATCACGGCGAGGGCCTCGGCGATCACGGCGAGCAGGAGCACGGGCTGTTCGTCTACGACGAGGCGATTCACGTGCCGCTGATCGTCAAGCAGGAGGGCAACGTCGGCGCCGGCCGCCGCGTCGTCGATCTGGTCCAGCACATCGATCTGGTGCCGACGATTCTGGATCTGGTGAGGGCGCCGATCCCCGGCGGGCTCCGCGGGCGAACGCTCAAACCGGTGCTCGACGGAACCGGACGCCTCGATCCGACCACCGTCTACGCGGAAGCGTTGTACGCGCGCTATCACTTCGGCTGGAGCGAGCTGACGGCGGTCACCGACGATCGCTATCGCTATATCAAGGCGCCGCGGGAGGA
>DATFWL010000521.1:0-6464 GCA_035259385.1 Vicinamibacterales bacterium
AGCCGGACCTGAACACCTGGAACGCATCAGTGCGCGAGGAGATCACCCGCGTGATGGGCTACTGGCTCGAGCTCGGCGTCTCCGGGTTCCGCATGGACGCCGTGCCGTTTCTCATCGAACGCAAAGGCGCCGCCATTCAGCACGAGCAGGATTTCGAGTTGCTTCACGAACTGCGGCACTTCCTTCAGTGGCGGAGCGGCGACGCCATACTGCTCGCCGAAGCGAACGTCCCGCCCGACGAGAGCATGAAATATTTTGGCGACCGGGGCGATCGCCTGCAGATGATGCTGAACTTCGCGGTGAACCAGCGGCTGTTCTACGCGCTGGCAAGCGCCGATCTCGGACCGTTGACGTGGGCGCTGCGCGAAACCTACAGGCGGCCGGCGGAAGCGCAGTGGGTGCACTTCCTCCGCAGCCACGACGAGCTGGATCTGGGTCGCCTGTCGCCGGAAGAGCGTCAGCATGTGTTCGAGGCGTTCGGACCTGATCAGTCGATGCAGCTGTACAACCGCGGCATCCGCCGGCGCCTCGCGCCGATGCTCGGCAACGATCGGCGGCGCCTCGAGCTCGCGTTCAGCCTGCTGTTCTCGCTGCCGGGGACGCCGATGATGCTCTACGGCGATGAGATCGGGATGGGCGACGATCTGTCGCTGCCCGAGCGCGAATGCGCACGGACGCCGATGCAGTGGACGAGCGAGCGCCATGGCGGCTTCACCCGCAGCGATCACCCCGTTCAGCGCGTCCTCGACGATGCGACGTTCGGATATCGCCGGGTCAACGTCGCCGACCAGCGCCGCGAGCACAACTCGCTGCTCAACTGGACCGAGCGGATGATCCGGATGCGGAAGGAGTGTCCGGAAATCAGCTGGGGTGACTTCGAGGTGATGTCGACATCAGCGCCGGAAGTCCTGGCGATTCGTTACGACTGGCGCGGCACGTCGCTGGTGACGCTGCACAATTTCTCCGACCGCCGCGCGGTGGCGAAATTCGACCTGAAGGTCGCGCGCGACGATGTGCTCGTCGACGTGTTCAACGCAAATGGCGACAGCAGAGGACGTGACGGCCGGCACGAGATCGATCTGGAGCCGTATGCGTGGCGCTGGTTCCGCGTCGGATCGCCGGACAGCGCGCTCTATCGCACGGAGCGCTGAGTGTGTGGGACCGATTGGCCCATAGGGTTGGTAGGGAGGACCGATCGGTCCTTCCCAACCCAGCCCACGGGCCTATCGGTCCACACTCGCTGCGTCAGACCCACCCGACGGTCGCGAACAGACAGAAATCCGCCATGAGCTGCAGCTCGCCGCTGGCCGCGTCGTTCGCCGCGCGAATGCGGGCCACGCCGGCGTCGAACTCTCCCTCGGTCAGCACGCTGAGCTGCGACGTGAACGACCGGTGGACGATGCCCGTGGCCAGCGCGTCGGTGGCCGACTGCAGACGCTCGATGCGATCGACCTCGAACGATTCGCTCCATGAGAAGCCGGCGAGCGTCATCTCACCGCGCAGCGTGCGGACCCGCGCGAAGCGCTGGCGATCGATCTCGAGCGTCTCGGGAAAAAAGTCGTAGACCCACCAGGCATCGCGCTCCGTGTGCGGATCCTTGCCGATGGTCAGAAGCCCGCCGCCCGGTCGCAGAATCCGGCGTGCCTCGGCGAAGAACTGCTCGCGGTCGGCGAAATGGTGAAGTGCATTGATGCAGCAGACGCGATCGAAGGTCGCGTCGCGCCACGGCAGCGCTTCCGCTCGTCCGCGAACGACTCGCGCTGCCGGCACAGCTGCTCGTGCGCGAGCGATCATCTCCGAAGACGGTTCGACACCCACGATCAGACGCTCGGCCGAGGCCGTCGCGCTGGCGTTGTCGCCGTGCGGCGAACCGCCATGTTCGCAGCGCGAAGGCGTCAGCCGAGCGTCAAGCATCGCCAGCCAATGACCGGTGCCGCAGCCGACTTCGAGGATTGCGTGCGCGTCGCCGACGAAATTGAGGAGCGCGTCGCGGACGCCGGCGTACTCGAGGATGTCGTAGCGCCGATCGTAGCCGGCGGCGAAGCGGTCGTAGTCGACGACCCGTTCCGGCGCCCGCGTCACGGGATCTGCTTCGCCGGCAGATTGAGCACCTCGCGCGCCGCCGCGACGTCGTCCTCGCGGACGAGGATTTGAAATCCGTCCCCCGCCCACGCGATGTGCGGCCGCATCCCTCCCACGGTGTCGGCCTGAATCATCGACCCGATGCCCGCGGCGTCCAACGCGCTTCTCGCGACGTCGGCCTCGGACTGGCTGCTGAAGGTGTGAACGACGACGAGCTCTTCGTCGTACATGCTAGCCATTCTATGCCGAGAGACGGCTCTCTCCCATCCCTCCTATCCGTCCTATCCCTCCTACTCCGCCCGAAGCGCCGTCATCGGATCGATCGAGGCCGCTCGGCGCGCGGGTAGATAGCTGGCCGCGAGCGCGGTGATTCCGAGCGCGACCGCGAGCGCTGCCGTGACCCGCAGATCAGTCGAGACGACCCCGAGGAGACCGGCTTCCATGCCGCGGCTCAGCACGATCGAGAGGACGAGGCCAATCGCAAGGCCGATTGCCGTCAACCGCGCCGCTTGTGAGAGCGTGAGCCGCGCCACGTCACGACCGGTTGCGCCGAGCGCGATCCTGACGCCTATCTCTCTCACCCGCTGCGCGACGAGATACGTCATCACCGCGTAGAGACCGAGCAGCGCCAGCAGCATCGCAAGGCCGGCAAAGGCCGCCATGACCGTGGCGATGTACTTCAGGCTGATCGTCCGCTCGCTGAGCACATCCCGCAGGCTCATGATCTCGAACACCGGCTGCGTCCCATCGACGTGTGCGATCGCCGCGCGGGCTTCCGCGACGAGCGCCATCGGGTCGCCGGCGGTGCGGATCGCAAATACGAGGGCATCGCTCGGTGCCTGCGCGAACGGCCGATAGAGGGTCGGCACGCGGCCGTCGAACCAGTCATGCACGACGTCGCCGCAGATGCCGACGATGCGGAGCCAGTCGCCGCCCGCCACTCGCACCCGTTCGCCTATCGGGCTGCGTGCCGGCCAGAACTTGCGCGCCATCGACTCGCTGACGATCGCCACCGCTTCCGAGCCCTTCCGGTCCATGGCCGTGAACGCCCGACCTGACAGCATCGGCATCCGCAGCACGTCGAAGTAGTGCGGCGACACCGTCCTGAAGTCGACCCGCGGCATCTTCGACACCTCGGCAATCGGCTGGCCGGCAACCTCTATGGGGCGCACCGCGTTCGAGTCGAGCGCCGGGATCACATTGCTCGCCGAAACATCGCGCGCACCGGCCACGGCGGCCAGGCGGTCGATCGACTGCGCCGCGAATCGCTCCCGGCTGTCGGCGTCCGGATACCGCGAATCCGGCAGCACCGCTCTCATCGTCAGCACGTTGTTCGGGTCGTAACCCTGCCACGAAATCAGAAAGCTCCTGATCGTCGAGATGCTGAGCATCGCGGCGACGAGAAGCGGCAGCGCGAGCGCGATTTCCGCGACGACCAGCGCACGGCGTACGCGCTGCCGTCCCGGTCCTGCCCCGGTCCGTCCGTCCGACTTGAGCGCATCGGCGACGATGCCGCGCGCCATGTGCACGGCCGGCAAGGCGCCGAAAATCAGCGCGGCGATCGCGGCGCACGCGATCGTCCCGCCGATCGTCCAGGCGTCCAGGCCCAGTCGGTCCCATCCCGCGATGAAGCGCACGATCCGCGCCGGCATCATCGCGTGCATGAGCCGCAGGCTCGCCGACGCGACCGCGAGCGCCAGCGGCACCGAGCACGCGACGAGAACGACGCTCTCCAGCAGCGATTCACGGATGATTCGGCCGCGGCTCGACCCCAGCGCCAGCCTGATGGCGATCTCGCGCTCGCGCTCCGACGCGCGGGCGAGCAGCAGGTTCGCGATGTTGGCGCACGCGATGAGCAGCACGAACAGCCCGGCGGCCTGCCACAAGCCGAGAACGGCGGGCACCCCCACGTCCGCCATACCGCCGCTCAGCGTCAGCACCTCCGCGCCAAGCTGCGCGTTGGTGTCGGGGTGATCGGAGGCGATCCGCTGCGCGATCGTCTTCATCTGCGCGCGGGCGTCGTCGAGGCTGCGTCCATCCGCCAGCCGTCCGAACGCGGTGAGATAGTGCGCCGTGCGGTTTCGACTGGTCTTCTCGTCGAAGGTCAGCGGCGACCACACTTCGGCCAGCAGCGGGAAGGTGAAGCTCGCCGGCATCACGCCGACCACGATCCACTGCGTGCCGTCGATCAACACCGGCTGACCGACGATCGAGGGATCGGCGCCGAAACGGCGCCGCCACAGACCGTCGCTGAGGACGACGCGCTTCGCGTTCGCGGCCACTTCTTCCTCGGGCAGGAACGTCCGGCCGAGCGCGGCGCGGCCGTCGAGCGCCGTGAAAAAGTCGGGCGAGACGCGAAAGCCGAGCACGCGCTCCGGCTCGTCCCGGCCGACGAGGTTCGCGTCCCACCAGTCGGTAGCGGAGAGGTTCACGATCGCGCCGCCGGACAGCGCGCGCCGCCAGTCGAGAAAGTCGGCGGCCGACACCGTTTCGCGGTGGCCGGTGAATCGCGGCGAGGTCGTCATCGGCATCACGATGCGATCCACGTCCTTCATCACGAATGGGTGCAACAGCATCGCGTCCACGACGCCGAACACCGCCGCATTCGCGCCGATGCCGAGCGCCAGCGTTGCGACAATGGTCGCCGTCATCGTCGGACGTTTGATGAGAGAACGGAGGGCGTAGCGGACGTCCATGAACAAGCGGTCCATCGCAGTGCCTCCCCGGGCGTGTGGTGAGTGACGGGCGGGCGCGAAGATCGTCACGCGAAAGGCGTATCTCGTCGTGAGGCGCAGGACGTGAGCGACGTACCAGAGGCGGGCCAGCGTCGGACCGCGCGTTGCGGCGATCGCGGCGAAATCCTCGTGGAGATCGCCGACGATGTCGTCGCGGTATACGGCACCAGCGAGCGCGCGAACGAGCAGCCGTTCAGCAGCAGGCGGCGGCTGGGGCGCCTCGCCGCGGGTCACGGCGTCTCCAGCTTCGACTCGAGGCCGTCCCAGAGTCCGAGCAGCACGCGGCGCGATTCGCGCAGCGCGCGCAGGCCGGCCGGCGTGACCGTGAAGTATCGTCGCGCACGCCCGCCGCGCTCGGGCAGCGGCTCGCCCATCGTCGATCGCAGGCAGCCTTTGGCTTCGAGGCGCTCGAGCGCGGTGTACAGCGCGCCGCGTCCCACGCGCCGGTGCGCCGCCGAGGTCAGCGTCTCGCCGATGGGATTGGCGTAGGCGTCGTCGCCGAGCCGGAGCACGATCAGCAGGATTTGCTGTTCGAGTTCGCCGACGTAGACGTCTTTCGCCTTCATTGCAGGCATTATACGGAGCGGCGCGCGCGCGGGTTCCGCGCCGGTGCCGGGACTGGGGACTGGGGACTGGGGACTTGGGACTGGGGGACTGGGGACTGGGGACTTGGGACTGGGGGACTAAGGACTGGAAGGACTGGAGGACTTGAGACTGGCGACTTGAGACTGGCGACTTGGGGCTGGCGGTTCAGCCGCCAGCCCCAAGCCCCCCGACTGTTTACACCCCGATCACGTCCACCAGCTCCTTGACCGCGGCGGCTGACTTCTTGAACGCAGCGTCCTCGTCGGGGCTCAGCTTGATCTGAATCACCTGCTCCAGGCCGCGGGCGCCGAGCTTCACCGGCACGCCGACGTACAGGTCCCTGACGCCGTACTCGCCCTGCAGGAACACCGAGCACGGAACGATCTTCTTTTTGTCGAGCATGATCGCTTCCACCATTTCGGCCACGGAGGCGCCAGGCGCGTACCACGCGCTCGTGCCGACCAGCTGCGTGATCTCCGCTCCCCCGCTCGCGGTCCGCGCCGTGATCCGGTCGATCGTCGCCTTGTCCATCAGCTCGGTGATCGGAATGCCGGCGACGGTCGAGTACCGCGGCAGCGGCACCATCGTGTCGCCGTGACCGCCGAGCACGAACGCGTGGACGTTCTCCACCGACACGTTGAGCTCCTTGGCGATGAACGCGCGCATCCGGGCAGAGTCGAGTACGCCCGCCATGCCGATGACACGCTCCCGGGGAAACTTCGACAGCTTGTAGACCGCCTGCGCCATCGCATCGAGCGGGTTCGACACGACGATGATGATGCAGTTCGGCGAGTGCCTGACGACCTGCTCGGTGACCTGCTGCATGATCTTGTAGTTCACGTTCAGCAGATCGTCGCGGCTCATGCCCGGCTTGCGAGGCATGCCCGACGTGATGACGACGATGTCGGAGTTGGCGCTCTCCGCGTAATCGCCAGTGCCCAGCACGCGCGCGTCCGATCCGTAAATCGGGCACGCCTCGAGCATGTCGAGCGCGACGCCGGCGGCCTTCTGATCGGCGATGTCGATCACCACCACGTCGGCCAGCTGCTTGTCGGCAACGCC
>DATFWL010000522.1:0-4596 GCA_035259385.1 Vicinamibacterales bacterium
GCACGGTCGCACCCGAGGCCTCGAGCAAGGCAGTCGCCGAGTCGAGCTCGGCACGGACCGACGAAACGCGGTATCCAGCGACGACGCGCCGAGCCTCGGCCAACCCGCGGCGCGATTCGCCGGCTAGTTGCCGAAGCTCCGCGATCGCACCCGTCGGATTCGTCTTCGCCATGTCCCGTGCCGTCTCGGCTCGCGCCACGATGCTCTGCAACACCGAACCCACGCCGCGACGAAGCTCGCTGTCGATCCGCACACGCGAGCTTGGACAACGGCTCGTGCTTCCAACCCCTGATTCGCCGAGTCGAGCGCGCGAAGGACGGCGAGCAGTCGCAGCGGGATAATCTGCGTCGCCGTTCGCCAGATGATGACGAACACGAAGTAGAAGCCGGGGAGCGGCGCCGCGATCGTCGGGTACCAGAGAGGGCCGGCAATCACAACCGACGCGATCGTCAACGCGCCGACCAATACGAACGCCCACGCTCCAGGGACAACGATGAAGATCGGAATGGCGAGCGGTGCGAACTCGCGGGAGAATACAGCTCCGGCCATGTCTATGCCTGCGAACGTCGCAATCGCAATGGTCGCCAGTGTCCATGCCCCGCCCGGTGGTCGTTCTCCGCGGACGCCATAGATGAGATGGCGGATGTGAAGGGGGATGGTCACGGCGGCGGCGAGCATGCCGGCCCGTACGTCGCCCGAGCCAACGAATTGCAACTGCCGGACGTTGAGGATGCTCAGCGCGACGGTGAGCGAAATGAGCACGCGCGCGATCACGCGGACGATATCGCTCGTCGCGACCGGTGCACGCTCGATCGCCGGTGCGGAGCGGTGAGCAGCGTTCTCGTTCACAACGGAGCGCACCGTTAACAGCAGAGATTTGGCCCCAGATGTCTGCCGACCCAAGCCGAGAACAATCGGGTCCCACGGGGCGATGCCGTCGGCGCTGAGCATCGGTCGGACAGTAGCGTCCCGCGAACGAACCTGCCAGACGAAGGTCTCACACGATTCTCATGACAAATGTCACATCTCGGCGCCGGCTGGCCCTGATGACAATGCCACACAAGCCGCGCCGCTCCATACGAACTGGCGCCTCCTGTGTACACCGGCGTCATCAACTCGCGATGACATCTGTCACGGAAAACTGACCACACGCTGCTCTTCCTCCTCTCGCGGAATCGCGTGAGAATCGCGAATGGCGGGACGGTGTATATGGCGACATGTCCTGTCGACGGCACCCCGATCGGAAAGTCCCCATGTTGGCGTGACGTGGTCAAGCGCGCCGAGCTGGTCGCGATGACGAACACTACGATCTGTCTGCACGGCGAGTCGGGCACCGGCAAGGAGGTTGTCGCGCGGCTGATTCACCGGATGTCGCCGCGCAGCCACGGTCCATTCGTCGCCGTCAATTGCGCGGCGTTACCGGAACAACTTCTCGAGTCTGAGCTCTTCGGATTCGAGCGCGGGGCGTTCACGGGGGCAGACCGCGTCAAAGTCGGCCAGTTCGAACTCGCCAACGGCGGTGTGCTGTTCCTCGACGAAATCAGTGAGATGCCGCTCCTCGCGCAGGCGAAATGCCTCCGCGTTCTGCAGGAGCGAGAATTCGTCCGACTCGGTGGCACGCGGCTAATCAGCGCGGATGTGCGGATCATCGCGGCAACGAATCGTGACCTCGCACGCGCGGTCGCGGAGCGCAAGTTCCGGGAAGACTTGTTCTATCGCATCAACGTATTCGACATTCGGCTGCCTCCGCTGCGCCAGCGGCCAGAGGATCTGATGCTCCTGTCTGAGCGTTTCCTCACTGAGTGTGCGCATGCGAACGGCCGTGCGCCAGCTGTCCTGACCCCCGAGGCCGAGGCGGCACTTCGTGCGTACCGTTGGCCCGGAAATGTTCGGGAGCTTCGGAACGTCATCGAGCACGCCACGATTTTGTGCGAAGACAGTCGGATCCACATTCACCACTTGCCCTCCGATGTCATCACACGAGCGGGACCAACCAACGCCGATGATCTTGGCACCGTCGAACGGCAAGCAATCGAACGCGTAATGTCGGATACGAGCGGGAACAAAGCGTCGGCGGCGCGAAAGCTTGGGATCTCTCGCTCACAGCTGTACTGGCGCCTCAGCAAGTACGGATTGGGCATCACTTGATGTGGCGATGCAATCGTAGCGATCGTCCAGTTGCTCCTCTTGAACGAACTGGCTGGCGAGCGTCGCGGGTGAGCGCACACACTGGACATGGATAAACACGCACGGGTCTCGAATCGCGAATTACAAGGCGATTTTGAACCGACAGTGCGGTGCGCCGGTTGCTCGATCATCATCGCCTCCGAGAAGTCTTCATCAAAGGAGGACTTCAGTGCCCGTCGCGTATCTTGATCTCCCGTCCGGCGTCGCGACCAATGCCAAGCAAAACACTCCTCAGAGAGGTCACCGCGTTGCTCCACGAGGCGTACCTGATCCCCGACACGCGGTCTTCATCCGTGAGTGGCCGTCCGAGCAGACAAGCATCGACGGAGACGTCGGTCGCCCAATGCGGCCGATCTGCAACTTCTTCGTCCCGCCGGGATTGCCGGCGGAGGCGAAACGGCATCTCGTGCGACGCGTGAGCACCGCGATCGCCGGGGCGTGCAGACTCGTGCGGGAGGACGTCGAGCCGCCGACCGGAAAGAGAGTCATTACCCGATGGGTGCTCGGATTCTTCAGCGAATATCCGCTGGAGCAGGCTGCCCTCGACGGTCTGATGGCGTTCGAGAATCCGATGGTGCTCGAAAGCATGGAGGCGGCCATGCAGACAGCGGGCAAGCGGTGATGGCCACGAGCGGCCGCGAGCGATCGTCGATTGTGGATCTGGTGGCGACGGGCACGTGCGCCCTTGTTTGGGGTACGAGCTGGTACGCGCTCACGCTTCAACTTGGCGTGGTCGATCCCGTCGTCTCGCTGGTCGATCGATTCAGTCTCGCTGCCGCTCTCCTTTTCTGTGGTGCATCTTTCGTGGCGACTCTGTCCGGTTATCGCTCCGCCAGCACAAGGCAGCGGCGGGCGTCGGGCTGTTTTCGTTCACGCTCGATTACAGCTTCACCTATTACGCCGAGAAATATGTTGTTTCGGGGATCGTCGCCGTCGTCTTTGCCGCGCTTGCGTTCGTGAACCTCTCGTCGTCTTCCGTATCGTGCTGGGACAGCGAGCGCCGCGAGGCGCCTGGATCGCAGCCGCAATTGGAATCCTCGGCGTGACGGTGCTGTCACGCGATGAGATCGGCAATGCGGCGGCCGATGTAGGCACCCTCCACGGATTGCTGTTGGCCTTCGGTGCCGTCGCGGCCGCTGCCTTTGGCAACGTATTGGCGCGTCACGCCGAGCGAGTCGGCGCGCCGCTTCAGAGTTCGGTGGCCTGGTCGATGGTCTATGGCCCGTTGCTCCTCGCGTTGGCGGCCTTCGTGATCGGCCGGCGATGGACGTTCGATCTTCAATCGACGTATGTATTTTCGCTGATGTACCTCGCCGCCGCCGCTTCCGTTCTCCCGTTCCTGCTGTATTTCGGTCTTGCGCGACGCCGCGGCTTATACCACCGCGTCGTACGTCTTGGCGTTGACGCCGATCCTTGCGATGACGATGTCAGCGTTGTTCGAGGGAAAGCGGTGGGGAAGCGTCAGTCTGTTCGGAGTTGTGCTCGTGCTTGGTGGTCAATACCTGTTGCTTCGCGCGCCCAGTCATCCCCATGAAGGACGCGCAACATTGGAGGTCGCATGATTCTGGTAACCGGCGCTGCCGGCCTGAACGGCTCGGCGATCGTACGTGAATTCTCTCGCAACGGCGTCGCCGTCCGTGCACTGGTGCGCGATCGGTCGAAGGCGTCCGCGCTCGCGGAGTCGCCCGGCGTCGAACTCGTCGAAGGCGATATGGCCCGCGCTGAAACGCTGGATCGCGCGCTCGAGGGTATCGATCGCGCCCTGATGATATCGAGTCCCGACTCCCAAATGCTCGAGACACAGTGCCGGTTCGTCGATGCCTGCAAGGCGGCTGGTGTCGCGCATCTGGTGAAGTTCTCCGGCAAAGAATCGAACGTCGGCTTCGATGCGAAGAAGTTTCTCTTCACGCGAATGCACGAGGAGATCGAGCGACATCTGGAGGGGTCGGGCCTCGCGTGGACGCACCTGCGTCCGTGTCAGTTCATGCAGGTGTATCTCCGTGAGACACCAAGCATCGCCGGCAAGGGCCTCCTGCAGCTGCCGCTCGACGGCGTGAGGCTTTCGCCGGTCGATGTCGAGGACATCGCCAAGATTGCGTTCGCTCTTCTCACCAAAGGCGGCCATCACCGCCGCGCGTTCGAGATCACCGGACCGCAGGCATTGAGCATGGGCGAGATCGCCGCCGCGATCGGTGAAGCAATAGGGAAGCCGGTCCGGTATCAAGAGACGAGCATCGAGGATCATCGGCGTGGAATGGCAGCGGCAGGCCTGCCGCCGTTCTTGGTCGACGCGCTCGTCGACGAGGCGCTCGAGCGGCTACGTCATCCCCAGTCGCGTGTTGAACTCGGGACGCACGAGTTGTTCGACGTCAAGCCAACAACCTTCGTGGAGTTCGCGAGACGCCATGC
>DATFWL010000523.1:0-3628 GCA_035259385.1 Vicinamibacterales bacterium
CAAGATCGGCCTGACGGCCTACGGCGGACCCGCGATCATCGGCGTGATGCAGGCCGAGTTCCAGGAGCGCCGGCAGTGGATCGGCAAACCGCAGTTCGTCGAAGGGCTCGCGTTCGTCAACATGCTGCCGGGCGCGACGGCCACGCAGCTCGGCATCTTCCTCGGGCATCAGCGCGCCGGCTGGTTGGGCGGGCTCCTCGCGGGGTTCGGCTTCTGCGCTCCGGCGTTCGCGATCATGCTGGTGCTCACGGTCGCGTACGCCGCGCTAGGCGTCAGCCCGTGGCTGCGCGGCGCGCTCTACGGCCTCGGCCCGATCGTGCTCGCGGTGTTCGGCGTCGCGGTGTATCGGCTCGGCGGCACGGCGCTACGGTCACGCACGCACATCCTCATCGCGCTCAGCGCGGCGGCGGCCGCGCTGGTCGCCCCGGTCGCGACCGTGTGGATCATGCTCTGCGCCGGCAGCCTCGGCCTGTTCCTGTTCTACCGTCGCTCTATCGGCGTCGTCGCGGTGTTCGCGGTGGCGCTCGCGCTGGTCGCCGCGCGCGTCGTCGCGTGGACGCCGCGATTCATGACGCCGGTGCCCGGCGCCGTCCCGAGCCTGACCGACGTCGTGGTGCAGTTCGGTGTCATCGGTGCCGTCACGTTCGGTGGGTCTCTCACCATCATCGGGTTGCTCCAGGACCAGTTCGTCCATCAGCTCGGCTGGCTGACGCCGCAGGAGTTCATCGACGGGCTCGCCCTTGGCCAGCTGACGCCGGGACCGCCGGTTATGCTGGCGACCTACGTCGGTTACAAGGCGCTCGGGCTTACCGGCGCCGTCGTCGCCGCGATTGCCATCTTCGCGCCGTCATTCGTGATGATGTTCGCGCTGCTGCCAGTGTTCGAACGCGTGCGCGCCCTGGGTTGGGCGAAGGCGGCGTTGCAGGGGATGGTGGCGGGGATCATCGGCGTGCTCGCGGTCACGCTGGTCCGGCTCACGCCGCACGCCGTGGTCGACCCGTTTTCGGCCGTGATCTTCATCTGCGCCGTGACCGCGCTACTGCTGTGGCGCATGGCGCCGCTCAAGATGGTTGCCGGGGGAGCCGTGCTCGGCATCGTGCGGCGACGTCTCGTCACCGCCATTGGCTTCTGATCGACTTTCAGGAGGACAACGACCATGAAATGGATCACTCGTGAACGTGCTCGTGTCGACCGCATCGCGTGCCCGTGGCTGATCTCGCGGTTCATCGACCCCCAACCGGAGTTCATCTTCGTGCCGGCGAAGGAGGTCGCATCGGAGGCGACGAAGCGCGGCGCGATCCCATACGACATCCCGAACGTCGACCTCGGTCATCACGGGCCCGAATGCTCGTTCGACGCGTTCGTCGATCGCTACGAGCTCACGGACCCTGCGCTGCGCGCGCTGGCGGTGATCGTGCGCGGTGCCGACACCGACGATCGCGACCTTACGCCCGAGTCCTCCGGTCTCTACGCCGCAGCCACCGGGTTCCAGGCGACGAGCAAGGACGACTTCGACAACATGGCGCGCCAGTTCCCGATGTACGACGCCTTCTACAACTATTGCCAGCAGCAGGTGGCGGCCTCGTCGAAGACGCCGCGCGTGCTGTTCGTCTGCCTGCACGGCGCCGCGAAGAGCGTCGTGGCCGCCGCGCACTTCCGCAAGCTGGCGGCGCAGCGGGGTCTCGCGGTGGAGGCAGCAGCGGCCGGGAACGCGCCCGATCCGGAACTAGGGCCGCTCGCGGTGAAGGGGCTCGTGGCCGACGGGCTTGAGCCGGCACCCAAGCGCCCGCGGCCGGTCACGCTATACGACCTACGTTCGGCGTCCCGCGTGGTGACGTTCGGCTGCGACGTCACGCCGGCGAACGGCCAGCCGGTCGAAAGCTGGGACGTGCCGAACATCAGCGACGGTTACGACGCAGCGCGGAAGCAGATCGTCGACAAGGTCGAGCGGCTCGTAGCCGGGATGGGGGGACGCTGACATGGCACTGAAGCATCTCGGGTACGTGGACCTGCCAGCGCACGTCGGCAGCGGCGGCTTCGACCACGCGGCCGTCTACCAGGCCACGGGCCTCGTGTATGTGGCGCACACGGCGAACGACGCCATCGACGTCATCGACATGCCGACCCGGAAACACGTCCGCACGATCGTCGGATTGACAGCGGTGGCCGGCGCGCTGGTCGACGACGCCAGCGGGCTCGTGTTCACCCTCGAATCGCGGCGAAGACACTGTCGGCATCTTCTCCGTGAATGACGAGCGGCGCGTCGACAAGGTGGACGTCGGCCGGAAGCCGAACGGACTCTCGTTCGATCCAGGCCGCAAGCGGCTGCTCTCG
Source organism: Vicinamibacterales bacterium (assembly GCA_035259385.1). Classification (GTDB taxonomy): domain Bacteria; phylum Acidobacteriota; class Vicinamibacteria; order Vicinamibacterales; family CAVVIG01; genus QHWK01. Next base: position 2,335 of record DATFWL010000523.1, read on the forward strand.
GCGCACGTCGGGATCCGAAAGAACCCGGCTCGACCACGGTGTCGGTGATCGACGTCGCGAAGCGGCAGCGCATCGCGGACGTGCCAGTCGCCGGCCGGACGCGCTGGACCGTCTACGATCCGCGCGCCGATGTCTTCTACGTCAACATCGCGGAGCCGTCGCAGATCGCCGTCGTGAGCGCCGGCGATCCGATCGGGATCGAGCGTGTCGTCTCGATTCCTCACGCGGGCGCGCACGGGCTCGACATCGACGTGGCTCGGCGGCGCCTCTACTGCGCCTGCGACGACGCCACGCTCGTTGAGGTCGATGCCGATACCGGCTCGATCGTCACGACGGACCGCATCGCGGGCACGCCCGACGTGGTCTGGTTCAACGCTGCGCTCGGGCATCTCTACATCGCGATCGGCGATCCCGGCGTGATCGAAGTCTTCGCGACCGCGCCGATCCGCCGGCTCGAGACCGTCACAACGGAGCCCGGCGCCCACACGACCTCATTCGACGCGACGCGGAACCTGATCGCCGCGTTCCTACCAGGGACGCACCGGGCTGCCGTCTACCACGATGCCTGACCTCCAGCGAAGGGACCGACGCGGGGCATCCGTTCACATCGCGCCGAAGGCGTGATGAACGCTATCTACCTCGAGGATCTCGGTGCCGGCCGGAATACGCCGACAGAGCTTGACCTCGCGCGTGAGGCGAGCGACGCGGCGGCTCACCTAAACGCCAGCGGCCGCAAGGGCCGGGCGGATCCGCGGACTGCCATACTTGGGCCGGCTGCGCGAAGAGCCCGCGGTTCCTCCCAAGCAAGCTGCGGTCCTGACGGCAGCGCCTATCGGCAGGGGGTCAGCTACGCTTTGGTAACGACGGTGATGCCGCTCACACCGCACCGTGCTGGGTCGGATCCCCGCTCGAGGGCCTGGCGAAGACCGTGACGAGCACGACCATCTGAATGCCGCACTGATTGTCCCTGGCTACAGACGTAGGTATACAGAAAACCCCCTCCAGAGTGTCGCGCGTAACTGCATGTCGTTGCTCATCATCACCCTGCCCAATTTAGCGGTACGTAAATCAGTTGGTGTTGTTGACAAGTGATCTGTCCGCTCGGTTTTGACAAATGATCTGTCCGCTCCTATACGCCAGGGCCCACGGGGAGCCGAGGGCCGATGCGCCGACGAGGGGATGGGCTGCGATGGATCACCGGCCGCACCGCGCGCGGAGGGAGGTTCGCTCCGGCGAGTTGGAAGCGGCCCGTGAGCCCTCGCTCGACGACAGCGGGTAACGGGTCGCCGCCGCC
>DATFWL010000524.1:0-12974 GCA_035259385.1 Vicinamibacterales bacterium
CGCCATCATCGACAGGTTGTCGAGGCTGTAGTCGAGCAGGTACATCACCGCGAACGTGCCGATAATCGAGAATGGCAGCGCGAGGCTCGGGATCACCGTGGCCCACACGTTCCGGAGGAACACGAAGATCACCATGATGACCAGCGCGAGCGTGAGCAGCATCGTGAACTGGACGTCGCGGTACGACTCGCGAATCGTGTCCGATCGGTCGTAGAGGACGTCCATGTGGATGCTGGACGGCAGCTCGAGCTTGAACTGCGGCAGCAGCGCCTTGACCGCGTCGGCGACGGCGATGGTGTTGGTGCCGGGCTGGCGCTGAATGCCGAGCGTGATCGCGCGCTGCTCGCCCTCGTGGGTGTAGAACCACGACGCGGTCCGCTCGTCTTCCACGCCGTCCTTGATCGTGCCGAGCTCGCCGAGCCGGACGGGCGCGCCGTTGCGGTAGGCGACCGTCATGTTCTTGTATTCCTCGGCGGTCATCAGCTGGCCGGTGGCCTGCAGCGTGTACGACTTGTGCGGCCCGATGATCGAGCCGGTCGGGGTGTTGACGTTCCAGGCGCGCAGCGCCGCCTCGACCTCGTTGATGCCGATCTGGCGCGCCGCGAGCGCATGCGGATCGAGCTGCGCGTGCACTGCGTACTTCTGGCTGCCGAGGACCTGCACCTGAGCGACGCCGCTGACCATCGAGATCCGCTGCGCGATGCGCGTTTCCGCGTACTCGTCGAGCGTCCACGGCGGCACCGTCGTCGAGGTGATCACGAGGTAGAGAATCGGCTGGTCGGCCGGGTTCACCTTGGTGAACGTCGGCGGCGTCGGCATGCCCTGCGGCAGCAGCCGCGCGGCCTGGGTGATCGCGCCCTGTACGTCCACGGCGGCGCCGTCGAGGCTGCGATTGAGATCGAACTCCAGCGTGATCTGCGTCGAGCCGAGCGAGTTCACCGAGGTCATCGACTCGAGGCCGGCGATCATCGAGAACTGGTTCTCGAGCGGCGTCGCCACCGACGCCCCCATCGTCTCCGGGCTGGCGCCGGGCAGCTGCGCCGTGACCAGCAGCGTCGGGAAGTCGACGTTCGGCAGATCGCTGACCGGCAGCGATCGATAGGCGACCAGGCCGAACAAGGCGATCGCCGCCATCAGCAGCGACGTCGCGATCGGCCGTTTGATGAATCCTTCAGAGATGTTCATGTGCTACGACCCGACGGTCTCTGTGGTTGCTTTCCGTGCGTCGACGCATTGCAAATTCCAAATTCCTCATTTCACGCCGTCACCGGTTTGGTCGCTGTCTGCGGAATCTTGCGCGTCTTGAACAGCGTCGCCATGTAGGTGTAGACGACCGGCGTGAGATAGAGCGTGATCAACTGCGACACGATCAGGCCCCCGACCACGGCGAGGCCGAGCGGGCGGCGCGCTTCGCCGCCGGCGCCGTAGCCGAGCGCGATCGGCACCGAGCCGAGCAGCGCTGCCATGGTCGTCATCATGATCGGGCGGAAGCGGATGATGCAGCCTTCGTAGATCGCGTCCGCCGGCGCCTTGCCGTGCTGCCGTTCGGCTTCGAGCGCGAAGTCGATCTGCATGATCGCGTTCTTCTTCACGATCCCGATCAGCATCACCAGGCCGACGAAGGAATAGATGTTCAGCTCGTTGCCGAACAGGTAGAGGGTGATCAGCGCGCCGAGGCCGGCCGACGGCAGCCCCGACAGAATCGTGATCGGGTGGATGTAGCTCTCGTAGAGCGCGCCGAGCACGATGTAGACGACGCCGATCGCGACGAACAGCAGCAGCCCGAGGTTGTTCATCGACTGCTGGAACACCTTCGCCTGGCCCTCGAAGCTGGTCGAGATGATCGGCGGCAGCACGCGGTCGGCGATCTGCTTGACGTGCGCGGTCGCGACGCCCAGCGATACGCCCGGCTTCAGGCCGAACGACACCGACACCGACGGCAGCTGGCCCGAGTGGTTGATCGACTGCGGCCCGACCGTCTCCTTGAAGGTGATCACCGACTCGAGCGGCACCAGCGATCCATTCGGCGCCTTGAACGCCACTTTCTCGAGCGAGTCGACGTGGCCCTGATACTTCGGGTCGAGCTCGAGCAGGACGCGGTACTGCGCGGTGCTGCCGTAGATCGTCGACGACCACTTCGGCCCGAGCGCGTCGTAGAGCGAGTTCTGCACCGTGGTCGCGTTCAGCCCGACCGCGGCCGCCTTGTCGCGATCGATCACCAGGTTCACGCGCGGGCTCTTCATCTCCAGGTCGTTCGACACGTCCTGGACCTCCGAGACCTCGGCCTCGATCGCCTGCTGCAGCACCGGCGCCCACTTGTAGAGGTCGTCGGTGTTCATGCTCTGCATCATGATCGAGAAGTTCTGGTTGCCCATCCGGCCGCCGATCTGCAGCGACGGCGGCAGGCCGACGAAGCCGCGGAAACCGGGGTAGCGCAGCAGCAGCGGGCGGATCTGCTGGGCAATCTGCTGCGCCGAGAGATCGCGCTGCGCGCGCGGCGCCAGCTGCACCATGATGCGGCCGTTGTTGGTGCCGCCGCCGAAGCCGCCCGGTCCGCCGCCGACGCTGGCGTTGAACGAGTCGACGTACTTGTTCCGGATCACGACGTCGGCAACCTGCTGCGTCCACTTCGCCATGTCGTAGTACGACGTGCCCTGCTGCGCCTGCAGGTTGACGAACATCGAGTCGTTGTCCTGATCGGGGATGAACCCGGTCGGGATGATCTTGAACATGTGCACGGTGGCGCCAGCGACCGCGACGAACACGACCAGCATCACCATGCGGTGCCGCAGCACCAGCGCGAGGCTCCATTCGTAGCCGTGGAGCAGCGCGTCGAAGGCGCGGTCCATCAGCCCCGCGAATCCCTTCTTGCTGTGGACCACGCGCAGGAAGCGGCTGCACAGCATCGGCGTCAGCGTCACCGACACGACCCCGGAGATCAGGATCGCGGTGGTGATCGTCACTGCGAACTCGCGGAACAGCCGGCCGAGGATGCCGCTCATGAACAGAATCGGGATGAACACCGCGGCCAGCGACGTGGTCATCGTGAGGATCGTGAAGCCGATCTCCTTCGACCCCTTCAGCGCCGCCTCGAGCGGGCGCTCGCCGTTCTCCATGTGGCGGACGATGTTCTCCAGCATCACGATCGCGTCGTCGACGACGAAGCCGATCGAGAGGATCAGCGCCATCATCGACAGGTTGTTGAGGCTGAAGTGCAGCACCTGCATGACCGCGAAGGTGCCGAGGATCGAGAACGGCAGCGCCAGCGCCGGGATCATCGTCGCCGAGCCGTTGTGCAGGAACAGGAAGATCACGCCGACGACCAGCACCAGCGTGATCAGCATCGTGATCTGGATGTCCTTGAAGGCGGCGCGGATCGTGCGCGAGCGGTCCTGCCGCGGCGTGAGATGCACCGACGGCGGGATCATCGACGCGAACGTGGGCAGCAGCGCGCGCACCGCGTCGGTGACCTCGATCGTGTTGCTGCCGGGCTGCCGCATCACCTGCAGCGTGATCGCGGTCTGCTTCAGCGGCGGCCCTTCGGGGCCGTTCGGCTTGGTGTAGAACCACGAGCCGTTCATCACGTTCTCGATGCTGTCGATGACGGTCGATACCTGATCGAGCCGCACCGGCGCACCGCGCCGGTAGGCGACGACGATCGGGCGGAACGCCTCGGCGTTCATCAGCTGGCCGGCCGCCTTGATGTTGTAAGTGGCGTTCGGGCCGAACAACTGTCCGGTCGGCAGGTTCACGTTCCAGTTCTGCAGCGCCTGATCGACTTCGTTCAGGCCGATCCGCTGCGCGTGCAGCTTGTCGGGATCGAGCTGGACGCGCACCGCGTACTTCGAGGACCCCTGCACCTGCACCTGCGACACGCCGCTGACCATCGAGATGCGCGGCGCGATCATCGCCTCCGCGTAGTCGTCGAGCACCCACAGCGGCACCGTGTTCGAGGTCAGGTTGAGCGACAGGATCGGCTGGTCGTTGGGGTTGTTCTTGCGGAACGACGGCGCCGACGGCATGCCCGCCGGCAGCAGCGGCATGACCGCCGAGATCGCGGTCTGCACGTCCACGGTGGCGCTGTCGATGTCGCGATTCAGATCGAACTGCAGCGTGATGTTGGTGCTGCCCGAACTGCTGCGCGAGGTCATCGAGTCGAGCCCGGCGATCGTGGTGAACTGCCGCTCCAGCGGGCTCGCCACCGACGAAGCCATCGTCCCCGGATCGGCGCCCGGCAGGCTCGCGTTCACGTTCAACGTCGGATAGTCGACCTGCGGCAGATCGCTCACCGGCAGCGCGCGGTACGCGACGATGCCGAACATCGCGATGCCGGCCATCAGCAGACTGGTCGCGATCGGACGCCGGATGAAGATCTCGGAGATGTTCATGTCGCGGTTACTGACCCCGCCGGCCCCGTCCGCCGCGACCGGCACCCGCGCCGCCGCGCGGCGACAGATCCGTCGTCACCCGCGACCCGGGTTCGAGCCGCAGCTGGCCTTCGGTGACGACCGTCTCGCCCGCCTCCAGTCCCTTCTGCACGACGACATCGTCGGCCACGCGCTGACCAGGGACCACCGTGCGCTGCTCGACTGTCGAGTCCGGCTTCACGACGAAGACGTACTGCCCGTCCTGTCCGGTCTGTACCGCCTGCGACGGCACGATGAGCGCATTCGACAGCGTCGCGAGGCGGAGCGTGACTCGCGCGAATTGTCCCGGCCAGAGGCGGCGGTCGGCGTTTTCGAACGTCGCCTTCAGCTTGATGGTGTCTGTCGTGACGTCCACCGCGTTGTCGACGAACGTCAGCTTGCCGGTGGCAGGTTCCGCGTCTGCATCCTGGGGCACTGCGATCACCTGCAGCGGGTCGGAGGTCAGGTGACGCTTGATGGTCGGGAGATGGGTCGCGGGAACGGAAAAGGTGACATACACCGGCGTGACGCGCGCGACAGTGATGAGCTCGGTGTTGTTCGCCGTCACCAGGCCGCCGACTTTCACCTCGAGGACCCCGGTGCGTCCGTCAATCGGCGACCTGATTTCCGTGTAGCCGAGGCTCACGCGCGCGGCATCCACGGCCGCCTGCTGCGCGACCAGCTGCGCCCGCGCGCTTTCGATCGAGGCGCGATCGGCCTTGACCACGGCCTGGGTCGCGTCGGCCTGCGCGCGCGCCTGCTCGGACTGATCGCGCGAGATGATGCCCCGCTGCACCAGCTGCGCCTGACGTTCCGCCGTGAGCTGCTGGTATTCGGCGCTCGACGCGTCGCGGGCGAGCTGAGCTTCCGCCTGCGCCAGCAGCGCCTTGTCGCGCGTGAGATTCGCGTCGGCCTGTGCGAGCGCCGCTTCGAACGGACGCCGATCGAGGGAGAAGAGCAGGTCGCCCTTCTTCACGTAGTCGCCTTCCCGGAACGCCACCTCCTGCAGCTGACCGGTTACTTGAGAACGGATCGAAATCGACGCGTATGCCTCGACGTTGCCGATCGCGGCGAGATCCACCGGGACGTCCTTCTCGACTGCTGTCGCCGTAACGACCGGTGCCGGACCGCTGTCGCCGCCGCGCCCCCGACCGCCGCGCCCGCCACCGCCGCCCGGACCTGCGGCCGAGGTATTGCTGGTGCAGGCCGCGCCGGCGACGGCGAGCCCCACCCATAGAATGTGCAGAGACACTACTCGAGGCATAAGTACAAGAGGATACTGGCCGTTGCCGCTGGCTATTTACTGCTAGATCGTCATTTGATGTCTCTTTGCAAAAAACTTATGGGCAGCGTGTGGAGGACCGAAATCGACGCGTGGAACGGGCTCGCCGACCCAGCTATTCGCACCCAGTCTGTCGACGCGCTCGAGGCGGGGGCGGTCATTTTCCTTCCGAATCTGCGCTTCCAGATTCTCTCGGCCGAGGCCGGGCTGTTCACGCCGGCGATTCTCGGCGCGGCGAAGAACGCCAGCTTCGATCCGTCGTCGGGAAAGCTCCGCGGAACGACTGCAAATGGATCCGACGCCCTCAGACTGCGAGACATGATGGAACGGTTCAGCGCTGCCGCCGCAGCCCTCGTCGACGGCCTGTTGAGCCACTACCGAGGTCGTGTGGCGCGCGGACGCGCGAGCTTCCGTCCCGCCGAGATCGCCGGCCGGAAGACGACGTGGCGCAAGGACGACACGCGGCTCCACGTGGACAGTTTTCCCGCGACCCCGACCGGCGGCCGCCGGATCCTGCGGGCGTTCACCAACGTGAATCCCGAAGGCCGCGCCCGCGCATGGCGTGTGGGCGACGACTTCGAGTCGGTCGCGTGCCGCTTCGCGGCGCGGTTGCGCGTGCCGCCGCCGGGCACTGGACACCTGCTGGCGCTGCTGCGCGTGACGAAGTCTCCGCGCACGCCGTACGACGCGCTCATGCTGCAACTCCACGATCGGATGAAGGAAGACGACGCGTTCCAGCGCGGATCGCCGCAGACGGCGATCGATTTTCCCGCCGGATCGACCTGGCTCGCGTTCACCGATCAGGTGAGCCACGCGGCGATGTCCGGGCAATATCAGCTGGAGCAGACGTTCCTGCTGCCGGTCGATGCGATGGCGCAGCCCGACCGCTCACCACTGCGGATCCTCGAGCGGATCAAAGGTCGGACGCTGATCTGAGGCTCTCTGCGGTTGCTTTCCCTCCGACGTAGCGCAGCGCGAGCGCGGTCATGTCATCGCCCTGCGGCGCGTCGCCGGTGAACGCGCGCACGCGATCGAAGACGGCGTCGACGAGCGCGGGCAGCTCGAGATCGTTCGCGTCGGCCACGGTCGCGATCAGCCGTTCGTCGCCGAATTCGTCGCCGCCGCGATCGCTCGCTTCGGTGATGCCGTCGCTGAACACGAACAGCGTGTCGCCGCGTGCGAGCCGCACCGCTCCTTCCTCGAACACCGCATCCTTGAACGCGCCAACCATCAAACCGCCCGTGTCGAGCCGGCGGCAGCCGGATTCACCGACGATCGCCGGGGGATTGTGCCCCGCGTTGCAGTACCGGAGCCGGCCGTCGACCGCCACCACGCCAAAGAACATCGTTGCGAAGCGCGCTTCGATCGCGCGGCGTGCCAGCGCCATGTTCACCCGCTCGATCGTCGCCGCCGGCGAGTCGCTCCCGTAGGCGTGCACCGCGAGGATGCCCTGCAGCACCGCCGTCAGAAGGGCTGCCGGCGGCCCCTTGCCTGACACGTCGCCGACCACGAAGCCGACGGCGCCGTCGGCGAGCTCGAAATAGTCGAAGAAGTCGCCGCCGATCGCGCGGCACGGCACTGATAGCGCCGCGATGTCGACGCTGGACGAGCGGTAGCGGCGATCGGGCAGCAGCGCGCGCTGGATGTCGGCGGCGACGCGAACGTCGCGCTCGAGCTGTGCCCGTTCGAGGATGCCGCGGTACAGACGCGCGCTCGCGATTGCGCTCGTGACGTCGCCGGTGAGCTGGAGCAGAAAGCCGCTGAAGTCGTAGGTTCGCCGCTCGTGGGCGATGTGCTGTCCACGGATGGTGAAGAGAAAGACCGACGGGACCCGAATCCGCTTGCCAGTGGGAGGAAATCCGAACAGCCCGCCGGTGTCGGTGCCGTGAATGGTCAGCGTCATGACCACGCGGTCGCCGATGACCAGCGTCTCCTCGACCTCGACCCTGAAATCGGGGAAGGCGTCGAACGTGATCCGCGCGATCTGCTCCACGCCGGCCGGTCCCTCGACGCGGCCGCCGATCGGGCTCTCGACGATGCAGTCGTCGGTGTAGTTGGCAGAGAGCGCCTCTGCGTCGAGCCGCCGGTACGCGTCGCGCAGGCGCTCGAACAGCGCGCGGACGTCTTCGGCCGTGCTCACGTTATTCGCGAACGGCCCTGATGATCGACTCCATGTGGGCGACGTATTTCTCGAGCGCGCGGCGGCCCGCGGCGGTCAACCGGTACTCGGTTCGCGGCATGCGCCCGTCGAACGATTTCTCGCACGCGATGTATAGCGCTTCTTCGAGCTTGCGCGCGTGCACGCTCAGGTTGCCGTCGGTCGTCTGCAGCAGCCGCTTCAGATCGTTGAAGCTGAGCCGATCGTTTGCGGCCAGCGCGCTGATGATTCCCAGCCGCAGCCGCTCGTGAATCACGCGATCCAGATCGAGCGCCGTGCGATTCCTGTCAGTCCTCTGGGCCTTGACGTCGGCCTTCGGCCCTTTGACGTCGATTCGCTGACCTCTCACGTCCGCTTTCCGGGAAGCCGCTCTAGCCACCGTAGCTCCTCGCGATGATCAATCCGAAGACGATATGGAAGCCGCCGAAGCCGGCGGCCAGGAAATAGTGTCCCCACGCCGCCGGCACGACGAACGCCACCGTGCCGAGCGTCATGAACGCGACGCCCATCAGCGGCACGATGCGCACCGAGAACGCGCCGCCGGTTGCCACCGCCGTCCCGTAGAGCAGCAGCCAGCATCCGGGCAGTCGTGCGGCGAGATCGAGCAGCGCGAACACCGGCGTCAGGATCATGCCGGCGACCAGCGGCGGCGCGTACGCGAGCGCGAATCGATGGGCGGGCGCGGCCGGCGTCCAGAGCGGCGTGCCCGACGCCCGCGCCTTGCGTGCGATCGCGATCAGCCCGATCGTCGCGGCGACCGCGGCGTCGGCGAACCAGATCAGAATCCAGCGCAGCGAGTTGTCCGGAGGTCCCGAGATCGCCGCGGCGACGAGCGCGGTTGCGCCCATGGCCACGCCGCCCCAGCCCGGGACGGCAGTGAACTCGCTCGCGCGCGACATCGCGTCGCGGATGAACCGCAGGTTCTCGGCCGCATGCGCGTGAATCGGCTCGATCGTGCGGGCCATCCCGGGCTTTATAGCACAAAGACAGAGGCCGCTGGTCTCGAGCCGGGCCCGAGGTCGGGGCTGGGGGCTAGGGCTCGGGGCTAGCTGACGCGCGACGCGTCGGCCGTCGCTCGGCTGGCCCTCAGCTGGCCCAACGCCCAAGCCCCGAGCCGCCGACGTGCGCGTGTCCCGCGTTAGTGCGCGCGCAACAGCAACACCGGCACTCTCACCACGTGGCGGACGCGATCGGCGGTGGCGCCGAGCAGCACGTCCTTCACGAAGCGATGGCCGTGCGTGGACATCGCGATGAGATCGATGTTGCCTTCCTGGGACACCTTGATCAGTTCGGTTGCCGGATCGCCCATCGCGAGCCGGGTCTCGACCGTGAGGCCGCGCCCGACCAGTTCGGTGCGCAGCTGCTCCAGGTAGCAGCGATCCGCCTTCATCTCCTCCGACTCGCGCAGCTGCAGCTGATCGAAATTGCGGGCGGCCCAGCCGTCAGCGACGTGGACGAGCAGCAGCTCGGCGCCGGTCAGCTTCGCGAGCTCGCTGATGTGGTCGATGATCGTGCGATCCGCGCCGGAGTTTTCGACCGCCACCAGGATCCGGCGGTACATCAGAGCTTCCACCCGCGCAGCGCGTAGTACTTTTCCTTCGGCTCGGCGGTGAAGCCGTTGATGCCCTGCTTCGGCAGCCACCATCCGTGGATGATCGCAACCAGCACGAACATCCCGCCCACCAGGCCGATCGACCAGGTACGCCCTGCGGTCGCCGAGATCAGCGTTATCCCGCCGGTCAGCACGAAGAATTTGAGCACGCGGCGCCACTTCGGCACCTTCTCCTCGAAGTGGCCGAAGAGAATGTTGCCGAGCGCAAAGATCGTGGCCATCACGGCGACGTCGATCCACAGGTTCATGATCGGTGACCTAGCCAGCGAAAGTCTGCCACAGAAGGTACGCGTTCAGGGCGGCGATGACGATGGCCACCGGCCACGCGAGCGCCTGCACCCACCACGGGCTCACGAACGAGCCCATCTTGTGCCGGTCGCTGGTGAACATCACGAGCGGGAAGACCGCGAAGGAGAGCTGCAGGCTGAGGATCACCTGGCTGAGAATCAGCAGCTGACCCGTTCCCCGCTCGCCGTACAGCGAGACCACGATCACGGCCGGCACGATCGCGATCAGCCGCGTGATCAGCCGGCGCAGCCACGGCCGCAGGCGGAGGTTGATGAACCCTTCCATCACGATCTGCCCGGCGAGCGTGCCGGTGAGCGTCGCGTTCTGTCCGGAACAGAGCAGCGCGACCGCAAAGAGCACGCTGGCCGCTTTGGTGCCGAGCAGCGGCGAGAGCAGCTTATAGGCGTCGCTGATGTCGGCCACCGACTCATGTCCGGTGCCATGGAACACTGCGGCGGCCATCACGAGGATCGCGCCGTTGATGAACAGGGCGGACATCAGCGCGACCGACGAATCGATCGTCGCGAAGCGCATCGCTTCGCTCTTGCTGGCCTCATCGTCGAAGTACTTGCGCGTCTGCACGATCGACGAGTGGAGGTAGAGGTTGTGCGGCATCACCGTCGCGCCGAGGATGCTGATCGCGATGTAGAGCATGTTGGGATCGCGCAGGATCTGGGTGTGCGGCACGAAGCCGAGCGCGACCTCGGCGTAGTTCGGATGCGCCAGCCACAGCTCGACGGCGAAGGAGCCCGCGATCAGGCAGATCAGCGCGACGACCAGCGCTTCGACGTACCGAAAGCCGCGGTGCTGGAGGAAGAGGACGATGAGGACGTCGAGAGCGGTCAGGCAGACGCCCCAGATCAGCGGCAGTCCGAACAACAAGTTGAGCGCGATCGCGGCGCCGATCACTTCCGCGAGGTCGCATGCGGCGATCGCGATTTCGCAGAGCACCCACAAGACGATCGTCGTCGGCCGGGAGTAACTGTCCCGGCAGGCCTGCGCGAGGTCGCGGCCGCTGGCGATCCCCAGGCGCGCCGCGAGCGCCTGAAGCAGGATCGCCATGAGGTTCGAAATCATGATCACGCTGAGGAGGGCGTAGCCGTACTGGGCGCCGCCGGCAAGGTCGGTTGCCCAATTGCCTGGGTCCATGTAGCCGACAGCGACGAGGTAGCCTGGACCGGCGAACGCGAACAGCTTTCGCCAGAAGCCGGCAGCGTGCGGAATCGCAATGGAACCATGGACTTCAGGGAGGCTGACCGACGTAGATGGGAGGCGCCAGCCGCGAGCGGTAGAGGTAGACGTTGGAATTTCAGCAGGCATCGTGTGCAATTTTGATTAATCAAAAAACACACGAACTATAGCATGCACCGCGCCGTTCTTGAAGCAGAGATTGCACGCAATGTCGCGGAAATCAAACGGCCCGGCACGGCCATTCGAGATGCCCACGATCTACCTCGGCCGCAGCCTATGCTTCGACGTCAGCCACAGGTGGCGCCGCAGGACCCCGATCGGATGACAACGCTTGGAGTCGCGAACCGCGCCCGCAAACCGACCGAGGTTCCACGCTGCGCGCGGCAGATTGTTCAGGGGAGAGCGTCCGCTTCAGCGCAGCAGCCCGTCATGACGAACGGGCGCCGTTGCCGCGAGGTGCCTCGCCCGTTCTCACAACAGCCTCGTTCGAGGCTAATCGGACCGTGATCCGTCCAGGAAATCGGCCACCTGTTCCCAGGCCTCCGGCTCCATCTCGTACATGGACGCGACGTAGCGGCGCACGCCGTCGGGCCAGTGCGGCCGGACCTTCCATGCGCGCTCCAGCGCTCGCCTCATGTCGGCGTTGCCCTCGGTCTCGGCGTCGACGAGCGCGTTCCACCGCGCGCGGAGCGACCGGGCAGCATCCGCGCTGATCGCGCCGCCGCCGAGCGCGGCGGCGACGTCGTGGAACAACTCCCGGCGCGAAGCGCTCACGCGGTCGGGCGGACGCGATACTCCCTGTCCGGCCTCGCGGCGCTTCTGTTCCCACCGCTCCCATGACGCGTTCATCACGAAGCGCCTGAGCGCGGCTGCCGGATCGGCCGCGTCCGCGACGGCGTCGAGCGCCGCGATCGCGCGATCGATCCGGGCCCGCGCGTCGGCGAGCCGTGCGCGTTGAGCGCGCAGCGCGTCCACGTCGCCGCCGCGCGACACCCGCATCATCTGCGAAAGCGGCAGACCGAGCGACTTCAGCGCCAGGATCTCTTCGAGCCGCTGCAGATCGTGGATTGTGTAGCGGCGATAGCCCGCTTCGGTGCGGTGCGGCGCGAGCAAGCCGCGGCGCTCGTAGTGGCGCAGCGCCTTGACGGTGACGCCGGTGAGTTGCGCGAAGGCGCGAGCCGAGTAGTTCATCGCGACAGCGTGCGCCCGGACCCAGGGTCCGAGTCAAGACGGATGGGAGGGAATGGGAGGGATGGGACGGATGGGACGGATGGGAGTGATGGGAGTGATGGGAAGGAGGGAATTATGAGGGTTGACAGGAGCTGCGATCGATGGCGTGTGTCGTGGGCCCGGGCGATCGGTGAGTGCGGTGCGTGAATTGGTCGCGCACCGCGACGCGATTTTGCTGGACGTGGCGGTGGCGCCGGTGGCGGTACACTCGCGATACATGGGATCGCGGGCCGCGGCGCCGGTCGCGCACCATGACGCGGGTTCGCCGGACGTGGTGCGGTGGCGTCGAACGGGTTGCGGTACAGTCGTGATGCATCGGATCGCAGGCCGCGGCGATCCCTTCGCGCCAATCGTCACTTCGCTCATTGAGAAAGGCTTTTGACGAATCGGCGCCGCGAGTAGCTGAGGACCGCGACCAACAGGAACAGGTGGACGCCGTGCCGGCGATCGCGACCCGCTGTTGTCCAAAATCGATCTGAAACTGCTCGCCGGGTGCGGACCGTCGCGAGCGCGGCGACGCGTGCTGACGACGCACGTCAGCAACCGCCCGCTGGGGCGCGCGCTGACGGTCACCTCGTCCTGCTCGGCCAACAGGCGCCCGCCGAACCACAACCGCACTGCCGGCGGCCACGCCGGTGTACAGCTCCCGAGCCGTCGCACGAGCGGCATCCGTCAGCCGGCGCGCTCCTGGGCCGCGTCTGTGCGCCAGCGGCTACGGCCTGGCGCAGATAGCGCCGCACAGTATTCCGGGCGACGCTCACCTCGCGTGCGATCGTCTTACTGCCGATCCCACGACTCGCCAGGTCG
>DATFWL010000525.1:0-8422 GCA_035259385.1 Vicinamibacterales bacterium
TCATGGCGGCCGAGGAGATGGTCGCCGCGCTGCGCGCGCGTGCGGACGGCCAGGAAGCCGCGATCAAGGACGCGCGCACGGCGCTCGACGCGAGTCGCGGCATCGTCGCCGAGCTGGACGTCGCGCGCGCGACTGCCGAAGCCGAGCTGTCGCACCTCGCCCATACCTGCGAGGACGCCGTCAATGCGACGCTCGATGAGGTGATTGCCGAGATCGATCAGCTCGAGCGCGACGGCCGCGCCACGCCGGATGCGGTTGCCATCGCGGCCGACGAAGAGACCGACGAGGACGGTGCGCCGGCTGCCGCCGATCTGACCGCTCCCGACGCCGCGGTGGTCGAGGCCGAACAGCGGGCGCTGTCCGCCGAAGAGGCGATCGCGGCGCTGCGCGCGAAGATCGACCGGCTCGGGCCGGTGAACATGATGGCGATCGAGCAGCACGACGAGCTCGAAGCGCGCTACGCGTTCCTGACCGCGCAGCGCAAGGACCTGGTCGAGTCGATTGCGCAGACCAGCGAGGCCATCAAGCGTATCGACGAGACGACACGCGCGCGGTTCCTCGAGGCGTTTGCCGCCATCAACCGCAACTTCCAGCAGACCTTCAGCACGCTGTTCGGCGGCGGGCGGGCCGGGTTGACGCTGCTCGACGAGAACGATCCGCTCGAGAGCGGCATCGAGATCATCGCCCAGCCCCCCGGCAAGCGGCTGCAGAGCGTTCAGCTGCTGTCGGGCGGAGAAAAGGCGCTGACCGCGATTGCGCTGATGTTCGGGATGTTCAAGTTCAAGCCGAGCCCGTTCTGTCTCCTCGACGAGATCGACGCGCCGCTCGACGACGCCAACATCGGCCGGTTCGTCGAGATGCTGCGCGGTATGCAGCAGCAGACCCAGTTCATCATCATCACCCACAGCCGCAAGACGATGGAGATTGCCGACCGCCTCTACGGCGTGACGATGGAAGAGCCCGGCGTGTCGAAGCTGATCTCCGTACAGTTGAACTGAGCGGCCCTCGACGGCGTAATATTCCGGTGGGGGGTCTCAGCATGGATGCAGGTGCGCGCACGCGCCGCCACAACCCGGTGGTCGGAATCGTCGTCCGTTGTCTGTCGCTGGTGCCGCTGGTCGCTGCCATCGCTGCGTGCGACGTCCACCTGCACGACCTCTCGGCCCGCGCCACCGACGAGTGGACGCACACCTACCCGCTGAAGGCCGGCGGCGAAATCGAAATCGAGAACACGAACGGCCGAATCGACGTCGAAGGCGCCGATACGGCGACCGTCGAAGTCCGGGCCGAACGGATCGCCCGCGGCGCCACCGACAGTGCGGCGCGCGAACTGCTCCCGCGCATCGTCATCAAGGAGGACGCGACGCCGGATCGAGTGTCGATTCGAACCGAGCGGTTGTCCGGCATCATGATCGGTGCCTCGTTCGAGGTCCGCTATCATGTCAAGGCACCGAAGGGCGCCACCGTCAGCGTGACCAACACCAACGGCCAGGTCTCGCTGACCGGGCTCAACGGCAAGGTGACCGCGCACACCACCAACGGCCAGGTGAAGGGCGACACGCTCACCGGCGCCATCGACGCGCGGACGACCAATGGCGGCGTCAACATCGACCTCTCGTCAGTCGGCCGCGAGCCGGTCACGCTGCATACCACCAACGGCGCCGTCACCCTGACGCTGCCCGAGTCCGGGAAGGCGGACATCTCCGCGTCGGTCACCAACGGCGGCATCAGCGTGGGCGAATTCCAGAATCTCGACGTCGCCGAGAAGTCGCGAAGGCACTTCGAGGCGAAGCTGAACGGCGGCGGCGCTCCGATCGAGCTGCAGACGACGAACGGCGGCGTCCGCATCCGGCCGCGCAACACAGTCGCCGAGGCCACTGATCGGGAGAGATGAACGAGGACAGGGCCGCCAGATATCACCGTCTGAAACGTCAGGCGAGCGTCGTCTCGCTCATCTGGTCGGTGCTCGTCCTCGGCAGCCTGCTCCTGACCGGCTGGAGTGCGGCGCTGCGCGACGTCGCCCGGACATGGGCCGGCAATGCGCCGGCGCCGCTTCAAGATGTCTTCGTCGTCCTCATCTTCGTCGTCTTTCTGTCGCTGCTCCACGAAGCCGCAGGCTTTCCACTCGTCTTCTACAGCGGATTTCTGCTCGAACGCCGCTACGACCTGTCGAACGAGTCGTTTCGCGCCTGGATCGCCGACCAGGCGAAGTCGCTCGGCGTCGGGCTCCTCCTCGGCGCCGGCGCGGCGGAGCTCGTCTACGCGACGATGCGCGCGTGGCCCTCGGCATGGTGGCTCGCGGGCGGCGTCGTGTTCACGGCGCTGATCGTCGTCCTGACCAACCTCGCGCCGGTGCTGCTGCTTCCGCTCTTCTACCCCGTGAAGCCGCTCGACCGCGACGCGCTTCGCGCGCGGCTGCTGGCGCTCGCCGAGCGGGCTGACGCCCGCGTCCTTGGCGCCTACGAATGGGGACTTGGCGGTAAGACCAAGAAGGCGAACGCGGCGCTGGCGGGGCTCGGCTCGACCCGGCGCATCCTGGTCTCCGACACGATGCTCGCCGAGTACTCGGACGACGAGATCGAGGTCGTGCTCGCGCACGAGCTGGCGCACCACGTCCACGGCGACATCTGGAAAGGGATCGCGTTCGAGAGCGCGCTGGTGATCGCAGGCTTCGGTGCAGCGTCGTTCGTTCTGCGGATCGCGGCCGGGCACGCTGGGCTGCGCGGGCCGGATGACGTGGCAGGACTGCCGCTGCTGCTGCTGACTGCCGGCGGCGTCTCGCTGGTCACGGTGCCGCTCGCGCACGCGATGTCTCGGCGGTTCGAGCGCAGCGCCGACCGGTTTGCGCTCGACCTGACGCGCAACCCCGGTGCCTTCATCTCAGCGATGCGCCGCCTCGGGGCGCAGAATCTCGCGGAGGAGCAGCCGTCGCGCCTCGTCCAGTGGCTCTTCTACAGCCATCCGCCGATGCGCGATCGGATTGCCGCCGCGCAGGCGTTCGCCGAGCCGGGCCCGTAGAGCGTTCGGCTTCCGCGTCGCGAGTCACGCTGCGATTGCAGCGTCGTCGCCGGATGTGGGAAGTGTCGCGGCTGGCGTGTCATCCGTACCGCGAGTGGTGGGGCAGCGCATCGCCGCGATGTGGTGCGCGACGTGCCGCTGTTCGAAGGCGATGAGCGCCATGTAGAGCACGGCGTTCACCGCAAGATGTTGCTCGCGCCGGCTCAGCCACGCTGCGGTATTGTAGAGCCCGCACAACGCGGCGACGGCGAGGGCTGTCGCATGGACGCCGAGTTTCAACTCCTCGAAGTTCCCGCATTTCAGGACTTTAAGGTCCAGGGTCATATGACCCCTTCTGCAAAGCGAGGGCCGTACGGCACAGTTCGTTTTCACCTGTCCCGTGAACGATGTCCGAGGTCATGGACGGCCGTCGCTTCCACGTTCGCAGTAATCCGTTTCGGCGCGGGAAACAAATCACCACAGGCGATAAAGCACGAGGTCGCCATCGACCGTCTCGAGATGCTTCGGCAGCCGGTCAATGTACGCGAGCAGCGCAGCCGAGCTGGCAGACTTCCGCACCATGAGGTACCGACACGGCGATGCGGCGACGCTGTCTTCATCGCGCTGCGGTGGGCGCGTGCCTGCCGACAACGCCAGCAGTTCGCCCGCCACGGGCATCTGTTCGTAACGAACCGCTGTATCGGCCGGCATGCGGCCGATGTAGCCGCCGACGAGCGGATGCTGATGCTGAGTCGCATAGAAGAGCGCACGCCGGTCCTGCGATCCGACGCCCGCACTCAAGCCGTCGCCGATCCCGAGAGGGACCTCGCAGACGGCGCCCGGCTCAGCGCGCGCCAGCGCCGCATAGGCGGTCGGGCGATCCAATGGCGTCAGCGGCACCGGCGCGTCCCAGAAGTCGAAGAGAACGAGCGCCACCAGCAGGCACTGGACTGCTGGCGACCGAAGCCGGCGTTCAGACGTCGCGACGCGGTCGGCGATCACGACAGCGAGAGCCGCGTACACGATCACCATCGCGCGGCCCGGCATCCGCGCGTTGGCGACGAACGGCACGAATCGCAGAAGAATCGCGGGCAGCTTCAGGCCGGTATCGAATCCGCCGACGATCAGAAATGGCCCGAGTGCCCAGACGAAGAATGCCGCTGCGACGATGCGCCAGGCGCGCGCGGTGTGACTCTTGAACCCGGCCGCGAGCAGCAGGGGCACGACGCCCATCCATCCGACGGTCTCGATGAAGTTGTCGCCGAGCGCGGTGTACGCGCTCCGGCTGAGCGAGCCGAGCAGCGGGTGGACCGGCGAGCCAAGCAGCGGCGAGATGAGATCGATGCCGGTCGGGACGCTGCGCCAGCCGTACTGCTGGCTCACGTACTCGCCGCGGGCGACGAGGCGGGCCGCTTCCAGGACGAGCGGCAGGGCGCCGGCGAGGAAAACCGCGACGATCCGCCAGGCCACCGCCGCCAGCCGCCGCCAGTCGGCGGCGCGGTTCAACGCGACACGCGGCCGCCACCGCGCAACGAGCGCGCCGGCAATGCACACCCACATCGCTGTCATCGCGTTCTGCGGCGTTGTCGCGGACAGTTCCACGCCCGCGATCATGATCGTCGTGCCGCCAGTGATCGCGATTGCCGCGGCGGCGCACGCGGCCACGCACGCGATCGCGACGAGCGCCGCCGCCGCGTAGCGGGCCGATGGAGATGGCGCTGAGATCGCGCGATGCGCGCGGACGGCGTCGCTCCATGCGAGCGCGTACGCCACCGCGAAGAAGCACTGGTACACGACGTGGTAGTACGCGATGTAAGCTGTGGCGGCGAGGGTCAGTCCGGCAGCGAACGCCGCCGCGTTCGAGCCGCGCAACGCGCGGTCGAGTGCGAGCGCGAACAGCGGGATGGTCCACGCGGCGACGAGATCGAAATGCCCCAGCATGTGCACCGCGATGTACGGCGACAGGCCGAAGATCAGTGCAGCGAGCGTTGCGGCGGCGGTGTGCCTCGTGAGAGTCCACGCCAGCGCGTACATCGAGGCGAGATTGCCGAAGACGTAGGCGATGAGCAGGAGGTTCTGCGCCGCGGCGGGCGAGGCGCCGCCGAGCAGCGTCGCGCCGACGAGCGCCGGCAGCGCGGTATTCGGATGGTTCGCGATCGAGGTGCCGAAGGGATGGAAGAGATACGTCGTGTGGAAGTACGCGAGCCCCGGCGTCGCGAGCACGTGCCGCATCCACCAGAGGTTCCAGACGAAACTGAAGTTGTCCCCGGGGTTGCCCGGCAGCGCGGTGTCCAGGTGCACGACGAGAGGCCAGGTCCACGCGAGCGCCAGCACCGCGAAGAACAGCAGCACTGAGGCGTGCCGCGCGTACCCGCTCCGGCGGAGCGCAGCTCGCACACGGCGGATTGTACGCTGCCGGTCCGCCGCGTTAACGGTCGAGCTGGGCGATGCCGGTCGGTCTGCCGATTGCAGAGCTGACGGCCAGCGCCCCGAATTCAGGAGAAACGCCGATGTTTTCGCTGAAAATCATCGACCACGTCCGTCTCGAGGCCGAGCGGGTCGCGCAGAATTACACGGTCCACGCCGCCGCCGCGGAACGAATCGTACGCGCGGTCACCGTGTTCCGGATCGGCCTGGTCGTGCTCCTCACCGTCGCGGCCTCGGCGCAGATCGCCGACGTGATCTTCCCGCACAGCATGTCCCCGGCGATTGCGATCGGCGCCGGGATGCTGGCGCTTGCCGGCTTTGCGGTGTACGGCGCGCTCGGCCTCGAGGCCAGCCTGTTCGCGCACCGCACCTTCGCGCATCGTCTGTGGGTGGTGGCGGAGCGGTATGAATCGCTCCTGTCGGAGGTGAACGACGGCCTCATCGACGGACCGACCCTGATGCGCCGCCGCGACGAGCTGACGGCGGAAGTGGACGCGATCTATCAGTTCGCGTTCGGGGTCAATCACGCGGCGCACGAGCGGCTGCGGCTTTCGGCGATGCGCAGCAGCGAGGCCGCGTGACCCGAGCCTCTACTCTTTCTTCGTCGCCGCCGCCGCCCCGGCTTCTTCCTGCAGTAGCGCCTTGCGGCTCAGACGAATCTTGCCGGTCGGATCGATGTTGATCACCTTCACCAGCAGCTGCTCGCCTTCCTTCAACTCGTCGCGTACGTCCTTCACGCGATGGTTGGCGATCTCCGAGACGTGCAGCAGGCCGTCGGTGCCCGGCATGATTTCGACGAACGCGCCGAAATCGGTAATGCGCTGCACCTTGCCCATGTAGGTCTTGTTCAGCTCCGGCGTCGCCGTCAGCTCCTGGATGATCGAAATCGCCTTCTGCGCCGACGCGCCGTCCGCCGACGCGACGTTCACCCGGCCATCGTCCTCGACGTCGATCTTCACGCCGGTGCGCTCGATGATGCTGCGGATCATCTTGCCGCCCGGACCGATCACGTCGCGGATCTTGTCGACCGGGATGCGGATGGTGACGATGCGCGGGGCGAAGTTCGAGATGTTCTTGCGCGGGCCGGCGAGCGCCTCGCGCATCTTCTCGAGGATGTGCAGCCGGCCACGGCGCGCCTGGTCGAGCGCCTTGGTCATCACCTCGGTGGTGATGCCGCTCACCTTGATGTCCATCTGCAGCGCGGTGATGCCGTCGGCCGTGCCCGCAACCTTGAAGTCCATGTCGCCGTAGTGATCTTCAGCGCCGGCGATGTCGCTGAGGACCGCGTACTTGCCGGTCTTCTCGTCCATCACCAGGCCCATCGCGATGCCGGCAACGGCCTGCTTCAACGGCACGCCGGCGTCCATCATCGCCAGCGACCCGCCGCAGACCGAGGCCATCGACGACGATCCGTTGGACTCGAGGATGTCCGACACCACGCGCACCGTGTAGGGGAACGCCTCTTCGCCCGGGACCAGCGGCGTGAGCGCGCGCTCGGCGAGCGCACCGTGGCCGACTTCGCGGCGGCCCGGGCCGCGCAGGAACGCGACTTCACCGACCGAGAACGGCGGGAAGTTGTAGTGGAGCATGAAGCTCTTCCACTGCTCGCCTTCGAAGCTCTCGATCTTCTGGGCGTCCTCGGCGGTGCCGAGCGTGCAGGTGACGAGCGCCTGCGTCTCGCCGCGCGTGAACACGGCCGACCCGTGAGTGCGCGGCAGCACGCTGGTCTCGATCCAGATCGCCCGGACTTCGTCGAACTTGCGGCCGTCGAGCCGGACGCCGTGCGTGAGCACCTCTTCGCGCAGGACCTTCTCTTTCAAGTCCTTGAAGATCGACTTCGCGTCGAGCTTTCGCTCGACCTCGCCCTCGGGGATCGACGCGACCAGATCGTCGAGCACCTGGTCGACGCGATCGTAGTTCTCCAGCTTGCCGCGAATGCGCATCGCCTCGGTGAGCGGGACGAACACTTTCTCTTCCACCTCGCGGTAGAAGTCGTGGCCGATTTCCTTCTTCTGGACCGGCAGTTTCTTCTTGCCGACGTCCCGGGCGAGCGCGTCGATCGCGGCGACGATCTGCTTGATGGCAGCGTGGGCGGTCTCGAGCGCCTGCACCACCTGCGCCTCGGAGACCTCCTTCGCCCCCGCCTCGACCATCACGATGCCGTCGGCGCTGCCGGCGACGACGAGATCGATCTTGCTCTTCTTCCGCTGCTCGAACGTCGGGTTGACGATGAACTGATCGTCGACCAGGCCGACCCGGACGCCGGCGATCGTCTTCTCGAACGGAATCTCGGACATCGCCAGCGCCGCCGACGCCCCGGTGATCGCCAGTACGTCGGTGTCGTTCTCGGTATCGGCTGACAGCACGAGCGCGATGATCTGCGTCTCGTAGCGCCACCCCGAGGGGAACAGCGGCCGGATTGGACGATCGATCACGCGGCTGGTGAGGACTTCCTTCTCCGCCGGCTTGCCTTCGCGTTTGAAGAAGCCGCCGGGGATGCGGCCCGACGCGTAGGTGTACTCACGATAGTCGACGGTGAGCGGCAGGAAGTCGATGCCTTCGCGCGCGCTGGCCGCGCGGCAGGCGGTGACGAGGACGACCGAGTCGCCGTAGCGCACGACCACGGCGCCGTGCGCCTGCTTGGCGAGCTTCCCGGTTTCCAGACGAAGAGTGTGCTGACCGACTTGCAGTTCGCGGGTGTGCATAAATGAAACTTAAAAGCGAAAGTGAAAACTCAAACCCGAGGCGTTCACGGTGTCGATGTTTTCATTTTCTGATGTTGAGACGCCTGATCAGGTCGGAATACCGCTGCGCGTCCTTGTTCTTGAGGTAGTCGAGCAGCCGGCGTCGCTTGCCGACGAGCATCAGCAATCCGCGGCGGGAATGATGATCCTTCGCGTGTGATTTGAAGTGCTCTGTCAGGTAGTTGATTCGCTCGGAGAGGATCGCGACCTGAACTTCTGGGGATCCGGTGTCTGCTTCGTGGGTTTTGTAACTG
>DATFWL010000526.1:0-4380 GCA_035259385.1 Vicinamibacterales bacterium
ATGCGCGAGCGCGCCGTGCAAATCGGCGCCCAACTCAACCTGTGGAGCGAAGTGGGAGCCGGCACCGAAGTGGAGTTGCGCATTCCTGGCGGCGTCGCGTACAGCGCGCACCGCAGGGAAGGAAGTGGCTCATGAGCGCCCCGATCCGGGTTCTCTCGGTCGACGACCATCCCCTCCTCCGCGAAGGCGTCGCCTCGTTATTGGCGGCTCAACGGGACTTGAAGCTGGTGGCCGAGGCTTCGAATGGCCGTGAGGCCGTCGAACTGTTTCGAGTGCATCGCCCCGACGTCACATTGATGGACTTGCAGATGCCCGAGATGAACGGCGTCGAGGCGATGATGGCGATCCGCGCCGAGTTTCCGTCGGCTCGTATCATCGTCCTCACGACATACGTTGGTGATGCGCAGGTTTTGCGCGCGCTCGAAGCTGGCGCTCAGGCGTACTTGCTCAAGAGCGTCCTGCGGAAGGAACTGCCTGACACCATCCGTCTCGTTCACGCGGGCCACAAACGGATCGTGCCGGAAGTCGCGACGACGCTGGCCGAGCACGCGACCGATGACGCGTTGTCACTGCGGGAAATCGAGGTGCTCAGGCTGATCGCCGGCGGAAACGCCAACAAGATGATCGCCGACCAGCTCTCCATCACCGAAGAGACCGTCAAGGGCCACGTCAAGAACATCCTCGCCAAGCTGGCTGCCAACGATCGAACGCACGCCGTCACGATCGGCCTGAAACGCGGGATCATCGATCTATAGGGTATCCAGCCCCTCGAAAGAGGGGGGTCGCTCAGAGACTTTCGGGGCGGGCGGCTCGGCCTTGAACGCGCTAGCGTTGAACCGGGCTTTTCGTGCAAAGACTCTTCTCGACCTTTCCCTGCGGACTGCCGGGAGCCGGCCTGGTACTCCTGCGCGCTGCAGTCGGCATTCCACTGTTGTATGCGGTGCTGCTGACCGTCGCTTCGTCGTCCACCCCCATTCTGGAAGTGGCCTCAGCTGGGGCCTCCATCCTGTTGCTGATCGGCTTGTGGACACCGCTCGCCAGCGTGCTGATTACTGTCTTGGAGCTGAGCTTTGCAGCCCTGCACCCTGCCGAGTCCTGGACGCACGTCCACTTCGCGACGATGGCCGCCGCACTCGCGATGCTCGGTCCTGGCGGCTGTTCTCTGGATGCGCGCCTATTCGGACGCAAGCAGATCCAGATTCCACCCCAACGCTAATCCCGCTATCGCTCACCCCGAAAGGGGTGTGGACCGGCGTTGCGATCGAGGCACTTCACAGAACTCCCTTCGAGGGTTGTTGACGATTCGCCTCGCCTTCAGACTGCGCGCGAAGGGGAGATCGGAAATGACGAACACCTCGCGCACGGATCAGAGCAACTTCAGTGCCTGCGACGACGGCCTCTCGGCATTCTTGAGGATGCGCCCTCGCCTGTTTGGGATCGCCTATCACATGCTCGGCAGCGCCGCCGAAGCCGAGGACGTCGTTCAAGACGTCTGGTTGCGGTGGCAGACCACGGATCGGAGCGTCGTTCGGGACGCCGCGGCATTCCTCGCGACGACCGCGACGCGATTGGCGATCAACGTCATGCAGTCTGCGCGTGCCCGCCGGGAAACATACGTCGAGTCATGGCTGCCAGAACCAGTCGATGCGAGCGCCGACCCTGGATTAGAAGCGGAACGGCGGCAGGCGCTGGAGTCCGGGGTACTGCTGTTGCTGGAAAGGCTGACGCCCGCGGAACGAGCGGCGTACATCCTTCGGGAGGCGTTCGACTATGCGTACCGCGATATCGCGACGATCCTCGGGTTTGGAGAGGCAACCGCGCGGCAAGTCGTGACTCGCGCCCGGCAGCACGCCGCCGGTGGCCGCAGGATGCCCGCGAGCTCGACCGAGCACAGACGTCTTCTCGACTCCTTCGTCGCCGCAGCCCAGCACGGCGATGTCGACGATCTCGAAGGTCTCCTGGCGTCGGACGTCGTTTCCATCTCGGCGCGCGCGGCCGCGGCATGACGTCACAATCCAGCTCTGAATCCGGTCAATGACTCATAGAGGCGGCGGGCTTCAGACTCTGACGCCAGTCGAGTGACCAGGAGACAACCATGACCACCTTCGATATCGCAGCGATCCTCACGGGCGAACGCATGTTCACGAAGTACACGGGCGGCGTCGAACCTCCGTCACGCGACGAGATTGCCCGGCTCGCCTTCCACATCTACGAAACGGGCGGTCGGCGGGACGGTCAGGATCTCGATGACTGGCTGGCCGCTGAACACCAACTGAAACGCCACTATCGGTAGCCGCGACGGCTTCAACACTGGAAGGGACCTGATCATGAAACTCGTCATCATCGGCGGCACCGGATTGATCGGTTCGAAACTCGTCACCAAGCTGCGTGAACACGGTCATGAGGCCGTGCCGGCCTCGCCGGATACCGGGGTCAACACGCTTACTGGAGACGGACTGGCCGACGTCCTTCAAGGCGCGTCGGTCGTCGTTGACGTCTCGAACTCGCCTTCGTTCGAGGAGAAGGCCGTCATGGACTTCTTCACTACCGCCACGCGGAACATTCTCACGTACGCAGCAGCAGCCGGTGTGAGGCATTACGTCGCGCTGTCGGTGGTGGGAACCGAGCGGATACCCGACAGCCCGTACCTCCGGGCAAAGAACGCCCAGGAGACGTCGATCAAGAACGGCGGAATCCCGTACTCGATCGTTCACGCCACCCAGTTTTTCGAGTTCGTCAAACGCATCGCAGATGAAGCCACTGTCGGCACGACGGTTCGGGTGCCACCGGTGCTCTTTCAGCCTATGGCCGCTGACGACGTCGCGAAGGCGGTCGGCAGGGTCGCCGTGGGCGCCCCGGTGAACGGCACCGTTGAAGTGGCTGGTCCGCAACAGTTCCGTTTCGACGAACTGATCCGTCAGGGCCTCGCCGCGTACAACGACCCTCGCGATGTTGTCGCCGATCCGCATGCGAGGTATTTCGGAGCTGAACTCGGTGAACGCTCGTTGATTCCCTGGGGCGAGGCGCGACTCGGCGACATCCGGTTCGACGAGTGGCTCGGCCAGCCGGCGCTCCAGCAGCGCTAGCCGGCGGCACGCAAGGCCACGAGGACAAATCAGATGAGTACCCGGGTCGGCGCCGGCGCGCCGGTCGGTGGGTCTTTGAGAAATGCGTCGCGACCCGATTCGGAAGCGACGGAGCATTGAGGACGAGGCAGCCATGACACACGTCAACACCGCCACAGCCGACGAATCGATCAACCACGAGTCGCCATCGACACGACTCATTGCAGGTGTCAGCGTGTCAGACACTCCGCTGATCACAGCGGTGATCGAGTATGCGCAGCGGATCTCGGAACCGTACCTGTTCAATCACGCGATGCGTTCGTGGCTGTTCGCGGAGGCGATTGGCCGAATGAAGGGAGTCGCCTGCGACCGCGAGATCGTGGCCATTGGCACGATACTCCACGACATCGGCCTCACCGCCAGTGCGTCGGGGCCCAATCGCTTCGAGGTGAACGGGGCCGATGCGGCTGTGTCGTTCATCAAAGGCCGGGGCTTATCGGATCGCCGTGTCCAACTGGTCTGGGACCTGGTCGCGCTCAACTCGACGCCGTCGCTCGCCCTCTACAAAGAACCCGAAGTGGCGGTGGGCACAATGGGGATCGGTCTCGACTACGGTGGTTTCGGCGTTCAGGCGCTTCCGGCGGGTGATCTCGAACGCATCCTCAGCGCTTTTCCACGGTTGAAGATGAAGCAAAGAT
Source organism: Vicinamibacterales bacterium (assembly GCA_035259385.1). Classification (GTDB taxonomy): domain Bacteria; phylum Acidobacteriota; class Vicinamibacteria; order Vicinamibacterales; family CAVVIG01; genus QHWK01. Next base: position 3,764 of record DATFWL010000526.1, read on the forward strand.
TCGCCGACACGTGCTGTCGGCTCGTTACCGAAAGACCTGAGACGAGTTACGACAACTTCCTGCGCGACTTCGGCGAGCGGTTCGTTTCCGGCTACAAAGCCGTGTCAACGGTCGACCTGTTGATGAACGCTCCGTTCGAGGAGTAGAAGATACAAACGGCTGAAACCGACACGCTCTTGAGACGGGAGATAATGCCGCGAAGAGTGCACGTCGCAACTGGGCGCGAGAGATGATCCATCCGGCGTGAACAGTGCGCGAAGCCATGGCCTGACGCGGTCAGGCGAAGACGCGTACGACTCCGTGCGCGTTGGCAATCGTGGACACACGCCAGATTCGGTTCTGTGTCAGAACTGAGTCACATGCCCCCCCGAACCCAGGGGCAACACGCTGACTTACGGGGACACACCGCAGCAGATCGTTGTTGCTGGAAGTGGTTGATCGCGAGTGCGTTGGTTGGGATTCGGTGTGGGTCAGCACACGTGAAGAGATCCGATTTCCAAGCGTGCTCCTTCAACCACTCGGACATCTCTCCGCTTTAGAATCAATGCCTTACGGTCGCACAACGATCAGGATTCCGCCGATTGTGATAAGTCCCTCAATGTGCCGCGATCACTTAC
>DATFWL010000527.1:0-11496 GCA_035259385.1 Vicinamibacterales bacterium
CCACGCGGTCCTGGTCACGCGCGAGCTGGTCGGCAACGAGCCATTCGCGGTGATCCTCGGCGACGATGTGATCGACGCGGACCCACCGGCGACGCGGCAGCTGATCGACGTGTTCGAGCGGCTCGGCGGCCCGGTGCTCGCGGTCGAGCGCGTCCCGCGCGACGACATCTCGAGCTACGGCGTGATCGCGTTCGAGACGGGTGCGCGCCTCGGCGACGGCATCTATCAGGTGAAGGATCTCGTCGAGAAGCCGCCAAAGGAGGAAGCGCCGTCGGATCTGGCGATCATCGGCCGCTACATCCTCACCCCCGACATCTTTCCGTGCCTGGCGAAGACGAAGAGCGACCGGACGGGCGAGATTCAGCTCACCAACGGCCTGCGGGAATTGCTGAAATCGCGGCCGATCTACGCCTGCGAGGTGAAAGGCGTCCGCCACGATACCGGAAACAAGCTGGGATTTCTGAAGGCCGTGGTCTACTTCGCGCTGCGGCGCCCCGACCTTGCAGGCAAGTTCTCCGACTACCTGACGGCGCTCGACCTGCGTCCGACCGTCGCCAAGCGATGAGGCGCCCGGCGGCGTTTCTCGCGCCGACTGCGGACTACGTCGTCTTGCTCTCCTTCGCCGCCGGCGCGGACGTGTCGGGCTTCGCCGCCGGCGTCTCGGCCTTGCTCCCGGACGATGCGCTCTTGTCAGCCGAGGCGGTCTTGGTGTCGCTCGTCCCGTCGCTCTTCACCGGTTCGGCGCTCTTCTTCGCGTAGTCGGTGATATACCAGCCGCTCCCCTTGAACTGGATCGCCGGCGACGACATCAGCTTCCGCACCGGGCCGCCGCATTTCGGGCAGGCGTCTTCGAGCGGGTCCGAGAACTTCTGAATCTTTTCGAAGGTGTGACCGCATTCATCACACTGGTATTCGTACAAAGGCATATCAGTCCGCGCTGCCCGCCATCAGTCCAGGAGATCGCCTGCTTCGTCGCCGAGCATCAGCTGGCGGTGCAGCCAGAAGGGCGCGGTGCCCTGGCCGAGCAGCGTGTCGTGGAACGATCGCAGTGAAAAAGATTTGCCCTGCTGCTGCTTCACATCCTGCCGCAGCTTGAGCAGCATCAGCTTGCCGAGCGAGTAGACGAGATAGGTCGGATCGAAGGTGCCGCGCTCCGCTTCGCGCCGCGCGCTGCTCTCTTCCAGGTACGCCTCATCGCGGAAGTAGCGCACGCCTTGTTCGACGGACATGTCTTCAGCGTGCAGCCGGATGCAGACGATGAAGCGGACCAGGCGGATCAGTGACTCGGCGAGCTGCCCGAGCCTGATGCCGTAGTCCTGCCGGCCGAAGCCGGCCTCGATCATCATCTGCTCGCAGTAGTGCGCCCAGCCCTCGACGAACGACGCCGGCGCGAAGAGGATCGACTTGCGCGCCTTCGACTCGACGCGCCGCAGGTGCTGATAGTGCAGGAAGTGCCCGGGGTAGACCTCGTGAATCGAGATCGACCACAACGTCGGGTAGTTGTAGTCGCGCAGGTGCTCGTCCTGCCGGTCAGCCGGCCATGACGGATCGACGTCGGTGAGATAGTAGTAGGCGCGCGTCGGCTTGGCTTCGAACGGACCGGGCGTCCACATGCTGGCGAACGACCAGCGGTAAAAATCGGGCGTCGGTGCGACCGCGATCGGCTCCCCTTGCGGCAGCGTGATCAGCGACTGCCGCTCGAGGAAGGTGATCAGCTCGTCGAGTTGCTCGCGGCCGACCGAGACGAGCTCGCCGGGCTTCGGGTGCTGCGCTTTGGTCCGGTTCCAGGCGTCCAGCGGATCGCCGCCGTTCATCTTGCCGGCCACGGCCTGGAAGGCGTCCTGCGTGGCGTGCAACTCGCGCTCGGCGATCGCCAGCAACCGGTCGACCGGGATCGGAATGCCTTCTTCCAGCCGCAGCTTCTGCTCGAATCGCTCGCGCCCCAGACGGAACGAGGCGCGCGCTTTCGGCGCGACGTCTGTCTCGAGGTACTGCACGTACGCGCCGACCGCGTGCGACGCTTCCATCTGTGCGTCGGCGAGATCGCCGAGCAGGTGCAGGTCGTCCACGTCGGCGAAGGCGCGCGGCAGCTCCTCGTCGATGAACTTCAGCGCTCCCTTCATCGTCTCGATGCCGACCTTGACGAAGATGCCGGGGGGTTCCTTGATGTTGTCGCGCGCGGCCTGAATCAGCCGCGGCGTCTGGCGCAGCTTCGACAGCACGCGGCGGGCGCGCTCGGCGGCCGGCGCGTGCGAGAAGAGCGTTTGACCGGCGAGGCTCGACGCCAGCAGGTCTGAATAGAATTGCGGATTGCGCTCCCAGGTGCGCACCGCTTCGAGCTCGAACATCCGACCCTGGAGGTGGGATGTGAGCATGCGGTGTTCGACCTTTTCGACTGGAGTCAGCCCCTCGCGATCGATCTCGTCGAGCCGCCGAAGATAACCGGCGAGCGCGCGCGTCTCGCTGTCAATGGCGTGCCGGCTGACGTCTTCGAGGAGATCATCGTGCGTATGCACGCCGTCGAGCGTCGCGTGCGTCGGATGCGTCTCGTGAAGATACCCGAGAAGATCGTCGACGAAATGGGGAAGGGGCTCGGAAGCAATCATCGTTTCTGCGGTTGTGCCCGGGCTCTGCCGGACGAGCTGGTTCCGCCAACACAGATCCGTCAATGGTACAATAATCGAGTCTCTCCCGATGCCCGGCACGCTCTTCGTGGTCGCCACCCCGATCGGCAACCTCGAAGACATCACCCTGCGGGCGCTCCGGATCCTGCGGGACGTGGCGGTCATCGCCGCGGAAGACACCCGGCGAACCGCACACCTGCTCGCGCGCCACGCAATCACCACACCAACAACGAGCCTCCATGAGCACAACGAGACTGCCAAAGCAGCCGCCATCGTCGCTCGACTGCGCCGTGGCGACGATGTGGCGCTCGTGTCCGACGCCGGAACGCCGACTGTTTCCGACCCAGGCACTGTTCTAATCCGGGCGGCGCGTGAGGCAGGCGTCCACGTCGAGCCGATTCCCGGGCCGAGCGCCGTCCTGGCGGCGTTGGCGGCCTCCGGGTTTGAAACCGCCTCATTTGCCTTTCTGGGATTTCCGCCAACTAAGGCAAAAGACAGAATTCGATGGTTCGAAAGGCTTGCTGCGATCCGCGGCACGGTCGTGTTCTTCGAGGCGCCTCACCGAATCATCGAGACTTTGGCGGATTTACGACGCGTCGCTGGCGACTGTGAGGTGGCCGTGGGGCGCGAACTCACGAAGGCACACGAAGAAATGGTCATAGGACAGATAGCTCATGTTATACAGTCATTTACATCGCTGCGCGGCGAGTTTACCATTGTGGCCCGAGTACCTGAACAGATCGAGGTCAAGATGGAAGAGATTGACTTCGTGGCTGAATTTGGTGAAATGACCACAAAAAGTGGCCTGACGAGGCGTAAGGCGATCGGTGCCCTGGCAAGGCGACACGGAATCGCGCCAAACGAGGTCTATGCGCGCCTTGAGGAAGCCAAGAAATCTGTTAAATGACAGAATGTGGCGATCTGACACTCCTGTAGAGGCCTCGCTTGACCCATCCAAGACGTTCTGTTACTTTACCCGCCTTTTCGCGCGCCTGACTCAGGCGCCGCGACGTTTATGGCCAAGCAGCGGCGGCCGCCACTTCGTCCGGGTAAACCCTCAGCTGAGCCGGTCGCCCGTGTCACCTCACCCTCACACAATTCGCCACCAGTCCAGCCCCAACTGCCGCCGATTCAGCAGTCTACGCCGCAGAGGCGATCGACCTATTTCGAGGCGGTCGCGCTGTACGAGCGGGGGCTCGAGGCCCTGCAACGGCACGAGTATGCCGAAGCGACCAACCTCCTCGAATCGGTCTTGCGGCAGTACCCCGAGGAAAAGGAGCTTCACGAGCGAGTCCGCTTGTATCTGAACATCTGCGCTCGGCAGGCGTCCCAGCGTGAGGCGTCGCCGCAAACGATCGACGAGCGGCTGTACGCCGCCACTCTGGCCATCAACGGCGGCCAGTACGATCAGGCCATTGCCCATCTCCGGCTCGTGCGCGACGAGGATCCCGACAACGATCACGCGCTTTACATGCTTGCCGTCGCACACGCGCAGCGCGCCGAGCACGCCGAGGCGGTTGCCCACCTCGAACGGGCAATCGCCCTCAATCCTGAGAATCGCGCCCTCGCCCGGACCGATCCCGATCTGGAGCCGCTGCGAGCCGACGACGCGTTTCGAGCGGCGCTCGAGGTGCCATCGATCCCACGTCTCGACCGGCGGCGACCGCTGAAGACGCGACCGGCGCGATAATTGAGGAGGCCGGGTCGGCCTGCCGATGGACACGCATGTCGTCATTCTTGCCGCCGGGAAGGGGACGCGGATGAAGTCCGCCCTGCCGAAGGTGCTGCACCCCCTGGCGGGACGTCCGCTCATCGAGTACGTGCTCGCGCGTGCGGCGGCGCTTCATCCGAAGTCGACCGTCGTCGTCATCGGACACGAGGCGGATGCCCTCAGATCCTCGCTTTCGTCCTGCGGCGACATCACTTTTGTGGCGCAGGAGCCACAACTTGGGACGGCGCATGCGCTGTTGCAGACCGAAGGAGCACTGCGCGGCGCGTCGGGAACGCTGGTCCTCCTGTCCGGCGACGTCCCGCTGCTAACGGCAGCCACGCTCCAAGCCCTCGTCGATCGGCACCTGACTCGCGGCGCGGCGGCCACCGTGCTCACGGCCATCGTCGACGACCCGACGAGCTACGGCCGTATCGTCCGCGTCGGCGAGCAGATTGCACGGATTGTCGAGGAGAAGGACGCTACTGCAGCCGAACGGCAGGTCCGGGAAATCAATTCCGGCATCTACGCGTTCGCGGTCGAGGGGCTCTTCGACGCGGTGCGCAGCATCGCAGCGGCGAACGTGCAGCGCGAGTACTACTTGCCGGATCTCGTGTCCATCTACCGGCAGCGAGGGCTGATCGTGGAAACCGTGACCGTCCCGAACCCCGACGAGATTCGGGGGATCAACAGCCGGAGCGAGCTCGCGGCGGTGAGCCGCACCATTCGCGACCAGAAGAACGCCGAGCTGATGGCAGCCGGCGTCACGATCGACGATCCGGCGACGACCTACATCGATCGCGACGTCACCGTCGGACCCGACACGGTAATCCACCCGTGCGTGTTTCTCGAGGGGCGCACGACGATCGGCGCCGGCTGCGAGATTCACGCCGGCGTGCGCATCGTCGACTCGTCAATCGGTGATCGCGTCGTCGTCCTGAATCATTGTCTGATTGTGAATTCGCGCCTCGGTGACGCGACGAGCGTCGGTCCGTTCGCGCATCTGCGCAACGGGGCGGACGTCCGCGAGGGGGCGCACGTCGGCAACTTCGTCGAGCTGAAAAAGACGGTGTTCGGCGCCGGATCGAAAGCGGGGCATCTGGCATATCTCGGCGACGCCACCATCGGCGAGAAGGTCAACATCGGCGCCGGCACCATCACCTGCAACTACGACGGCGTGAGCAAGAACCAGACGGTGATCGAGGACGGTGCATTCATCGGCAGCGACACGCAGCTGATCGCACCGGTCTCGATCGGCCCGGGCGCGTACGTCGGCAGCGGGACGACGATCCGGGAGGACGTGCCGGCAGGCGCGCTCGCGGTCAGCGCCGGCAAGCAGCGGAACATCGAGAACTGGGTCGCGGAGCGGAAGAAGAAGCAGTCAGGAGACTAGAGAGGGCATACAGCACAATGTGCGGGATCATCGGCTACATCGGCTCGAAGGAAGTCGTTCCGGTTCTCATCGAGGGGCTGCGGCGGCTCGAGTATCGGGGCTACGACTCCGCGGGCGTCGCGGTGGTGAAGAACGGGTGCGTCGATCTGCGGCGCAGCGCCGGCAAGCTGTCCAACCTCGAAACGGTGATCGGTTCGGCTCCCCTCGCTGGCGACTACGGCGTCGGCCACACGCGATGGGCCACGCACGGACGCCCGACCGAAGAGAACGCGCATCCGCATCGCGACTGCACCGGGAAGATCGTCGTCGTCCACAACGGCATCATCGAGAACTATCTCGATCTGAAGCTCGAGCTGCAGCGCCAGGGACATCGGTTCGTCACCGAGACCGACACGGAGATCGTCGCCCATCTCGTCGAACGCGAGATGCAGGACGACGGTCTCGAGAACGCGGTGCGGCGCGCATTGCTGCTGATGCGCGGGTTGTTCGCGCTGGTGCTGATCTCGGCCGACGATCCGCAGAAGATCGTCACGGTCCGCAACGGCCCGCCGATCGTCGTCGGGCTCGGCGACGGTGAGTTCTTCGTCGCCTCGGACATCCCGGCCATCCTCAGTCACACGCGCGACGTCGTCTTCCTCGGCGACGAGGAGATGGCGGTGATCACGAAGACCGGCGTGCAATTCACCGACTTCTTCGGCCGCCCGGTGTCGAAGGCGACGCAGCGGGTTCTCTGGGACCCGATCATGGCGGAGAAGGCCGGCTACAAGCACTTCATGCTCAAGGAAATCTTCGAGCAGCCGACCGCCGCGAGGGAAACGATTCTCGGTCGCGTCTCGCAGGACTCCGGGAAGGTGTTCCTCGAGGAGATGAAGATCAGCGACGCCGAGCTGGCGGCCATCGAGAAGGTGACGATCCTCGCGTGCGGCACGTCGTGGCACGCGGGCCTGGTCGGCAAATACATGATCGAGCGGCTGGCCCGCGTCCCGGTCGAGGTCGACTACGGATCCGAGTATCGGTACCGCAGTCCGATCGTGTCGAAGAACACGCTCGCCGTCGTGATTACGCAGTCGGGTGAGACGGCCGATACGCTCGCCGCGCTGCGTGAGGCGAAGCTGGGCGGCGCCTGCAGCGTGTCGATCTGCAACGTGGTCGGCAGCATGGCGACGCGCGAGAGCGACGGGACGATCTACACGCACGCCGGTCCGGAGATCGGCGTCGCGTCGACCAAGGCGTTCACGTCGCAGCTGGTGGCGCTGTACCTGCTCGGGCTGCGCCTCGGCCAGGCGCGCGACGTCTTGTCACACGAGCAGTCGAGGCCGCACATCGATGCCCTCCTGCAATTGCCGCAGTTGCTCGAGCGCGCGCTGAAGCTCGGGCCGGAAATGGAGGAGATCGCCGGCAGGTTTCACACGCGGACCGACTTCCTGTACCTCGGACGCGGCATCAACTACCCGATCGCGCTCGAAGGCGCCCTCAAGTTGAAGGAAATTTCGTACATCCATGCCGAAGGCTATCCCGCCGGAGAAATGAAACACGGCCCGATCGCGCTCATCGACGAACGGATGCCGGTGGTCACGATCGCACCGGAAGACGCGGTGTTCGAGAAGATGATCGGCAACATGCAGGAGGTCAAAGCGCGTGGCGGGTCGGTGATCGCGTTGACAACCCGCGGTGATTCGAAATTGCGCGCAATTCTCGATCCGGCTAGCGACGTCATCGTCGAGCTGCCGCCGGCGCCGGAGCTCCTCGTGCCGATCGTGATGACGCTGCCGCTGCAACTGCTGGCGTACGACATCGCAGTCCGCCGCGGCTGCGACGTCGATCAGCCGCGGAACCTCGCGAAGTCGGTGACAGTCGAATAGGGGCTGGAGGCCCGGGACTCGGGCCAGCTGACGATGTTACGATCGTTCGATCGGCTAGCCTCCACGCCTAGCCCCAAGCCCCTGCATGGATTTCCTGCACACCCTGAACCCCGAGCAGCGTGAAGCGGTCCTGCACATCAACGGACCGCTGCTGATTCTCGCCGGCGCCGGCTCGGGGAAGACGCGCGTCATCACCAGCCGGATCGCGTACCTCGTCGGCGACGGCCACGCGGAGCCGCACGAGGTGCTGGCGGTCACGTTCACGAACAAAGCGGCCGAAGAGATGCGCACGCGCGTCGAGACCCTCCTCGGCACCGACTGCAGCAAGATGTGGGTGTCGACGTTTCATTCGCTGTGCGTGCGGCTGCTCCGGCGCGAGGCGCCGGCGATCGGCCTGTCGCGGGACTTCGTTATCTACGATTCGTCCGACCAGCTGACGGTGATCAAGCAGGCGATGAAGGCCCTGCGCATCGACGACAGCTTCGTCCAGCCGCGTGCGGCGCTGTCGCGCATCAGCCATGCGAAGAACCGGATGGAGACGCCGGCGGCCGTCGCGGACACCGGCTGGAGTCGCCGCGACGAGTACATCGCCGCGATCCACGACCACTATCTGAAGACGTTGAAGGAGTGCAACGCGCTCGACTTCGACGACCTGCTGCTGAAGACCGTGGAGCTGTTCGAACAGTCCGAGCGCGTACGGTCGAAATACGCCACGCAATTCAAGTTCGTGATGGTCGACGAATACCAGGACACCAACCGGCCGCAGTATCTGCTGATTCGCCGGCTCGCCGAAATTCACCGTAACCTCTGCGTCGTCGGCGATCCCGATCAGTCGATCTACAAGTGGCGCGGCGCCGATCTGAAGAACATCCTCGACTTCGAGCGCGACTTCGGCGATGCGACGATCGTCAAGCTCGAGCGCAACTACCGGTCGACACAGATCATCCTCGACGCCGCGTCGGCGGTGATCAGCCAGAATCGCAACCGGAAGGACAAGCACCTGTGGACCGATCGCAAGGGCGGCGATCGCATCGTCTACTTCCGGGGCGGCGACGAGCTCGAGGAGGCCGACTTCATCACGCGGCGGGCGCGCGGCGCGCTGGCCGACGACGTCGACGCGACCGTCGCGATCCTCTATCGCACCAACGCCCAGTCGCGGACCATCGAAGATGCGCTGATGCGCGAGGGGATCGCCTACAAGGTGGTCGGCGGCGTGCGCTTCTATGAACGGCGGGAGATCAAGGACGCGCTCGCCTACATGCGGCTCGTCATCAACCCGCACGACGACGTCAGCCTGCGGCGGGTGATCAACGTGCCCGCGCGCGGCATCGGCAAAGGCGTGATGGACGCTGTGGAAAACATCGGTCCCGCCGGCGCGATCGACGAAACGCTGCCGCTGCTCGCCGCCGGCCTGGCGCCCGCCGTGTCGGCGAACTCGCTGTGGTCGCGGCTGGTGCGCGGACTCGAGGATCGCGCGTTCAACGGTCGCGCCGCCGCCTCGCTCGCGGCGTTCCGAGATCTGATCGTCTCGTTCACGGCGATGGTGCCGCGCGAGTCGGTGTCGATCGCGATTGGAAAGATGCTCGACCAGAGCGGCTATCTCAACGATCTCCGCGACGAACGCAACGAGGATGCGGAGGGACGGATCGAAAACCTCGCCGAGCTCGTGTCGGCCGCGCGCGAATACGAGAGCCGTGAGCCGGAACCGACGCTCACCGGCTTCGTCGACAGGCTGTCGCTGCTCTCGGACGTGGACGAGGAAGAGGGCACACCCGACGCCCGCGTGTGGATGATGACACTGCACAGCGCCAAGGGCCTGGAGTTTCCGGTCGTGATTCTCGCCGGCCTGGAAGAAGGGCTCTTTCCGCACTCGCGATCGAGCGGTGACCAGGAAGAGCTCGAGGAGGAACGGCGGCTCTGTTACGTCGGCATGACGCGGGCGCGTTCGCGCCTCGTGCTCACCGGCGCCGCTCGCCGGCGCATCTTCGGCGAGTATCAGACCAGCCGGCCGTCGCAGTTCATCGACGAAGTGCCCGCCGAACTGATCGATCGCGTCGCGCCCTCGTACTCGTCGTCCGGCTACCAGGGCAACTTCGCCCACTACGAGTTCCGCACCAACCCCTACGGCCGCGGCCGGCGCGGCGGCGATCGCGTCAAAGAGACCGCCTACGCCTACGAGGACGAGGATCAGTCGGCCAGCATCGCCCTGAAACTCGGCATGAAGGTGCGTCATCCGCAGTTCGGCATCGGCACGGTTCTGAGCGTCGAGGTCCTTGACGACGACACGAAGCTGGTGGTGCGCTTCGCCGCAGTCGGCATGAAGACCCTCCGTGCCAAGTACGCGCGGCTCGAACCCGCGTGACCGGCGGACGCGGCGGCTGATCAGATGCGGTCGAACGGATCGGTCTACGTTGCGGTGGTGATCGCCGCTCTGGTCGGTTACTTCAGCTATCAGTGGTGGTTCAATCCAGCGCGCGCGATCAAGCTGCGGCTTGGCCAGGTGGCGGCAGCGCTGTCGGTGCCGGCGCCCGACAGCGACATCGCGCAGCTGGAACGGCTCGGGCAACTCCGGAAGCTCCTGGCGAGCGACGTGCGAGTAGACATCGCCGGCGAACAGTTGATGAACTCTCGCGAGGCCGTTCTCGGAGTCGTCGGGAGCGTTCGGCCGGCACCGGGCGGCATCGACGTGCAGTTCGTCGATACCCAGGTGACCGTGGACTCGGCGGATCAGGGACGCGCCTATCTGACGGTGAGGGTCACGACCCCCGACCGCCAGACAGGCGAGCGAACGATCGAGTCGCGCGAGGCCACCGTCACGCTCGCACGACGCGCCGGTGAGTGGGTGGTTACGAGCGCGGCGTTGAAGGCGGCCCCGACGCGTCCCTGATGATCGTGATGATCCAGCGGCCGGTCATCTCCTGGTCCGCCCGCAGAATCGCGCGCTGCATGGTGACGACGAAGTTCTTCTGCGCGGTCTGGCCGCTCGGCATTCTCACCGGCGCAGAAATCGACACGTCCTTCGACACCAGTGCGCCGTCGTACTTCGTCACGTCGACGCGGGTCGGGCCGCCGTTGATGCTCATGTCCACGACCATCGATTCCGAGGCGAGCCTGCGCCTGGTATCGCCGACTCTTCGTGCGACGACGACGCCGTCCTCCAGGAATTTGTTCCACGCCGCCTGCACCGCCGCATCGTTCGGCGGAATTTTCGCGTCGACCTGTCCGGCGGCGATCACCCGCTTGATTGCATCGAGATTCTCGGCCTGATACGCGTCCTTGCGCTTCGTGAACTCGAGGTCTTCGGCCTTGGCGTCCTCGTGCGCTCTCGCGAGCGTCTTCAACGTGAGCGGCTTGCGCCGCTCCGGCGTGACGTTGGTGATCGAGAAGGTGGTGACGATGCCGTCGGTCCCCGGTTCGAAGGCGGCGGCCGCGAATCCCGCGAGCGTGGTGTTGTCGCGCAGGCGGGAGGCGGCGAAGAACTGCTGGAGGAGCGGCTGCTCGGGCGTCGATGAACATCCGATGAGCGTCGCAGCGGCCAGCGAGAGCGCGAGTGACCGTGGCATTCCGCACCTTCCCGGTTGCGAGCTACGAGTCGGTTGATTCGGCGGGTGCCTCGGTCGTGGTGCCGTCCTCGTCTTCCTTTTCGACGAGGCGCGCGATCGAAACGACCTTGTCGTCGCCTTCGATATTGATGAGCGTGACGCCCTGGGTGGCGCGGCCAATCGACCGGACGTCGTTGGCCTGCATGCGCAGGATCATCCCCTGCTGCGTGATCACCAGCAGTTCGTCGCCCTCCTGCACGTAGGCGACGCCCACGACCAGCCCGTTGCGGTGCGTCGTCGCGATGTTGATGATCCCGACGCCGCCGCGCGACTGCACGCGATATTCCTCGATCTCGGTGCGCTTGCC
>DATFWL010000528.1:0-8004 GCA_035259385.1 Vicinamibacterales bacterium
CCTTTCTTCTGGGGCACGCTGAGGACGAGGATTTCGTCCTTGAACGCGCCTTCCGCCTGCGCGCGTGCCGCTTTCTGATGGCTTCGCGCCGCGTAGTCGTCCTGCGCCGCGCGTCCGACCTGGTAGTGCTCCGCGACCACCTCGCCGGAGTTCCCCATGTGGCACTGCTCGAATGCGCACCAGAGGCCGTCGTTGATCATCGAATCGAGGATCTCGGCGTCGCCCATGCGCAGGCCGTCACGCACGCGCGGCAGCAGGTACGGGCAGTTGCTCATCGACTCCATGCCGCCGGCGACGGCGACGTCGATGTCGCCGACGCGGATCGCCTGGTCGGCGAGCATCACCGCCTTCAGCCCCGAGCCGCACACCTTGTTGACGGTGAGCGCCGCGACATGGTCGGGCAGGCCGCCGTTGAGCGCCGCCTGGCGGGCCGGGTTCTGCCCGAGCCCTGCCGAGACGACATTGCCCATGATGCACTCGTCGACGATCGCGGGATCGATGCCGGCACGGCGCACCGCCTCGCGAACCACGCATGCGCCGAGTTGCAGCGCGGTGAACGATTTCAGCGCGCCGAGAAACTTCCCGGTCGGCGTGCGGACCGCCGACACGATCACCGCGTCACGCACGACGAACCTCGATCTTCTCGACGACGCCCGCGCCGAGGTACGCCTCCAGGCGTCTCAGGATGATCCCAGACGATCGCATGATCTCGCGCGACCAGTGCGGGCTCGCGGTCTCGACGATCAGCACGCGCTGCTCGAGCTTGACTGCCGTGACGCGCTCCAGCGCATGACCGACCGCGCTTCGCCACGCGAACGTCACCTTGCCGTCGGACAACGGCGCGGCGCGCAGAATCTTGACGAGTGCTCCCGGCACCGCGTGTTGAAGGGGTTCCACGCGTTTGATCTTATCATCCGGTCGTGCGCCTGATCCTGGCTTCGGCATCGCCGCGCCGCGCAGAACTGTTGCGCGCCGCGGGCTACGACTTCGAGATCGCCGCTGCGAACGTGGACGAATCGATTCGCGATGGCGAGTCGCCGTCGATCTACGTGCGCCGGCTGGCGGCGGAGAAGTCGGCGGCGGTCATGGCGGCCGTGATCGGCCGCGCGAGTCGGGCTGAAGCCGGAGACCGAGATCACGGTCCGGCTGAAGCCGGACGCGAGGGCAACGGCGACGTGATCGTTCTGGGCGCCGATACGACCGTCGTGGTCGACGGCGAGATGCTCGGCAAACCCAGCGACGATCGCGACAGCGCATGGATGCTGGCGCGGCTCTCCGGGCGCGCGCATCAGGTGCTGACGGGAATCAGCCTGCGGCGCGGCGCATTGGAGATCGGACGCGTGGAAACGACGACGGTCGCGTTCGCCCCGCTCACCGACGACGAGATCGCGTGGTACGTCGCGACGCGAGAGGGACGGGACAAGGCGGGCGCGTATGCCATCCAGGGCTACGCGTCCCGCTTCATCCCGCGGATTGAAGGGTCCTATTCGAACGTCGTCGGCCTGCCGGTCTCGTGCGTCCGCGAGCTGCTCAGAGAGATTTCAGGTACTCGACGAGATCGTTCATCTGCGCGTCGCTCAAGTGCAGGCTGAACGTCGTGTTGTAGTGCTGCACGACCGCGAGCAGCGTCGCGAAACGGCCGTCGTGATAGAAGCCGCCCTTCGCGTGCGACCACAGTCCTTTCAGCGGTGTCGTCCGGTAACGATGGTCCGGAGCCCGATCGGCCTGGAAGGTGTCGATCCCGATCTCCTCGCCGGTGTGCATGGCCCACCCAGGTTCGCTGAACAGCGGCGCGACGTGGCAGGTCGAGCAACGCGCCGCGCCGGTGAACAGGGCCTGCCCGCGATCGGCGGCGCGGCGATCGAAGCTGCCGTCCGGCGGCGCTGGCGCGGGGATTGACAGCTGGTAGAACTGCAGCGGCGCGAGCTTCGCGGTGATCTTGTCGTCGTCCGCTCGCACGTTGCCGAGGCCGGCCCGCGCGGCGACGGGGAATTGCGCGGCATTGTCGAGGCGCGGATCGAAGAAGGTGCCCGACCCGTGCATCTCGAGATTCGCGACGAACGCATTCCAGTACGGCACGCTGCCCCAGCCCGTGTAAGTGTGCTGGTTCATGCCGGCGAGACCGAACGCAGGCGGAATCAGCGTCGCCGCGGTCTTGCCGTCAGGACGGAACGGCTGGCCGTCGAGGAACAACTCCGCATCGAACCTGCCCGGCCCCCAGCTGTTCGCGACAGCGCGGACCGTCGCCTGATCGACCTGCAGCAGCGCGGCGACGACGCTCAAGTCGGGTGCTGCCGCGATGATTGCGCCGACATTCAGATCGCGGTTCGGCCATCCGTCGAGCCGGTGTCCGATGCCTGGCGCCACTGAGTTATCGACCGTCGAGTGACAGACCGCGCAGGTGAGCCCCACCGATTGGAGACCGCCCTGCGCGTTCGTTCCGAACGGAACGATGCCGACGACGGCGTTCAGCCTGAGGAGCGCGAGCGTGTTCGCCGGATCGTTGAGATCAATCCGGCCACGCCGGATGTTCTCGAGCAGGGCATCGGGCAGCGCCGCGGCGTCCACCTTCAGGCCCAGGCCGAGCGCGGCGGCCGGACCGATGCCATTGCCGACGCCGCCGAACCGCGCGCCCTCGATCGCCTGGTGCAGCTTCAGCGTGTCGCCCCAGAAGTGCTCGTCCCCGAAGGTGTCGAACCGGAAGATCGTCCGCCCGCGCCCGAACAAGCTGCGGGCGTTCGCGGCGATGGTGCCATCGAAGGTCCGATCGTCCTGGTCGTTGTCCTGGCGGGCCTGACTCTGCGCGCGCGGCGCGACGAACGCGGCAGTCCAGACGGTCGCCATGCAGGCGGCGACGACGAGCATTCCCCCTAACGATCTACGCATGTCCTACTCCTTCCGGCGAACCGCCAGCTCCTTCGTTCCCACTCGAATAGAGTCAGGCAGAGGAAAAAGGTGACACCGAATTGGGTCTGCAACGTCCCGCCCGCGGCGGTACTCTAATGAGCAGATGCCAGTCGAGACGCCGCCTAGTGCGCCCAGCGATGGCGAGGTCGTGGAACGGGTGCGCAACGGCGAGACAGCGCTGTTCGAGATCCTGATGCGCCGCCACAACCAGCGCGTCTATCGCGCCGCCCGCGCCATCGTCAAAGACGACGCCGAGGCCGAGGACGTGATGCAGCAGGCGTACATCAACGCCTTCATCCACTTGAAGCAGTTCGAGTCGCGGGCCCAGTTCTCGACGTGGCTCACGCGCATCACAATCTATGAAGCGCTCGCCCGACGGCGGAAACAGCGTCCGGAGGAACCGTTGAGCATGCGCGACGACGCGGAGTACGAGGCGGCAGAGCGGGTCAGTTCAGCGGAGGCCAGCCCTGATCGGCTGGCGTACTCCAGCGAGCTCGGCCGGTTGATCGAGGATGCCGTCGATGCGTTGCCCGAGTCCTACCGCGCGGTGTTCATGCTGCGCGACGTGGAGGGGCTGAGCACGCTCGAAACGGCCGAGGGCCTCGGCGTCGGCGAAGAGGCAGTGAAGACGCGGCTGCACAGGGCGCGGGCGATGGTTCGGCAAACCCTGAGCGACCGGCTCGGCGCATCGGCGCCACAGGCGTTCCAGTTCCACGCGACACGCTGCGACCGGGTCGTTGCGGCTGTGCTGGCTGAAATCCTGAAACGCGCGCCAGGTCCGCGGTAGCTCCGACTCCGCGCGTTTTTACCACTTCCGAATCCTTGCATCTGGCCGTCGGGCACGTTATTCTGACTTGCGCCCCTTCTCGCGGAAGTCCTTATGACACATCGATATATCAAGGTAGGTCTGACTGCGGCCGTTCTGGTCCTGGCATTCGCCGGCATGCTCTGGAGCACGCTGCGTGAAGGCACCGAGTACTACAAGAACATCGATGAGGTCATGACGAACACTGAGCCATGGCAGGGCAAGCAGTTGCAGCTGCATGGCTACGTCGTGCCGAATTCGATCTTCGTGAAGAAGGACACGCTGGAGTACCGGTTCAAGGTCCAGAACAATCCCGCCCGTTCCTCTGAGGCGGGCAACGTCGTGAGCGTGACGTACAAGGGCATCGTCCCCGACACCTTCAAGGACGAAGCCGAAGTGGTCCTGAAAGGCAAGCTCTCGCCGGAGGGATTTCACACCGACCCGAACGGCGTGATGGCGAAGTGCCCCTCGAAATACGAAGCACAGGAAAAATCGGCTTCGGCCGGATCGTAGGAGCCTATGGCCTCACTCGGCTCGGCGCTACTTCTCGCCACGTTCGTCGTGTGCAGCTACGCGGCGGTCGTCTCGGTGGTCGGCGCGCGACAACGGTCGCGGCGGCTGATTGAGAGCGGCATCGGCGCGTTCCACCTGATCACCGCGCTGATGGTCGCCGCGTCGGCGGTGATGATCAACGCCTTCCTCACCGGGGATTTCGCGATCAAGTACGTCGCCCACTACTCGGACAGCGTCCAGCCGCTCTTCTACAAGATCACGTCGTACTGGGGCGGGCTCGACGGCTCGATCATGTTCTGGGTGTTCCTGCTGTCGGTGTTCGGATCGATTGCCGTGTACGTGAACCGCGAGCGGCACCGCGAGCTGATCCCGTACGTCGTCGCGACGATCGCCGTCGTCCAGATGTTCTTCCTCTATCTGATGGTCGTGCACAAGAACCCATTCACGACCTATCTGACGAAGGCGCCGGCGGAAGGGGAGGGGCTGAACCCGCTGCTCCAGAACTTCTACATGGCGATTCATCCGCCGTCGCTCTATACGGGCTTCGTCGGAATGACGATTCCGTTCGCCTTCTGCATCGCCGCGCTCGTCACCGGACACCTCGACGATTCGTGGCTCCGCGCCGTCCGCAGGTGGACGATGTTCGCGTGGCTGTTCCTCTCGATCGGTCTCTTCCTCGGGATGATCTGGGCTTACGAGGAGCTCGGCTGGGGCGGCTACTGGGCGTGGGACCCGGTCGAGAACGCGGGGCTGCTCCCCTGGTTCACCGCCACCGCGTTTCTCCATTCGGTGATGGTGCAGGAGCGGCGCAGCATGCTGCGCGTCTGGAACGTCACGCTGGTCATCGTCACCTTCTTCCTGACGATCTTCGGCACGTTCATGACGCGATCCGGCGTCGTGCAGTCGGTGCACGCGTTCGGCGACGATCCGATTCTGGCGAAGCTGTTCACCGGCTTCATGGTCGCGATTCTCACCTTCAGCTTCGGCCTGGTCATCTACCGGCTGCCGTTGCTCAAGGCGCGCAACGAGCTCGACTCGTGGATGTCCCGCGAGGCCGCGTTCCTGCTGAACAACTGGATCCTGCTGTTCTCGGCGATGTTCGTGCTCTTCGGCACGATGTTTCCGACGCTGAGCGAAGCGGTCACGGGCGAGCGGCTCACCGTCGCGGGGCCGTTCTTCAACAAGTGGATGACGCCGGTCGGGCTGATCCTGCTGATGCTGACCGGCATCGGCCCGCTGCTCGCCTGGCGCCGTTCGACGACGAGGAACCTCGTCGATCAGTTCCTGTGGCCGGTCGTGACAGGACTCGTCGCTGGCACCGTCGCGATGCTGTTCAAGATTCCGCTGTGGTCCGCCGGCCTCTGCTTCGCGTTGTGCGGGTTCGTCACCGGCACGATCGGCCAGGAGTTCTGGCGCGGCACGGTGATCCGCCGGAAGAACACCGGCACCGACTTCCTGACTGCGCTCGTCGGCCTGGTCGGCCGCAACAAGCGGCGCTACGGCGGCTACATCGTCCACGTCGGCATCGTGCTGATCTTCTTCGGTTTCGCCGGCAACGCGCGGAAGCTCGACGAGCAGGCGCACCTGAAGGTCGGACAGGACGTGAAGATCGGCAAGTACACGATCCGCAACGACGGCGTGAAGGTGAGCGACGACGGCCAGAAGCAGATGACGACCGCGTACCTCTCGGTCTTCGTCAACGGTCAGCAGATCGACGGCCTCTATCCGGCGCGCTGGGCATATCGCCGGCATGAACAGGAACCGACCACCGAGGTTGCGATGCGCCGCACGCCCGCGGAGGACCTGTATGCGGTGCTGGGCGGCTTCGATCTCGCGGACCAGTCGGCAACGCTGCAGCTGGTCGTCAATCCGCTAGTGAACTGGATCTGGTTCGGTTTCGGCGTCCTGGCACTGGGGACGGGGATCGCGCTCCTGCCGGAGCGGGCGTTCGCGTTCGCGATCGCCAGGATGCCGGCCGAAGCCGCAACGACGACCGTCGCGCTGCTGCTGATCGTGCTGCTGGGCGGCGCGCGCCCCGCCTCGGCGCAGCAGGGGATGGGCGGACCGGAGGACACACGGGCATCGTTCTACGCGCGCACGCCGTTCGAAAAGCAGATGCAGCACGAGATCGTCTGCACCTGCGGCGCGTGCGGGCACCAGAATCTCGCCGAATGCCGCAAGGACAACTGCAGCACCTCTCACCAGATGCGCAGCGAGCTCGCGGCGATGATCGATCAAGGCAAGAATCACGACGAGATCATCCAGGCGTTCATGGCCAAGTACGGCGGCGAGGAGATGCTTGGCGCGCCGATCGACAAAGGGTTCAACCGGCTGGCGTGGTTGATCCCGTATCTCGTCGGGGCGGCGAGCGCCGTCGCCGTGGGATTCGCGGCGGTGAAGTGGACGAAGAAGGCGCCGCCCGAGCCGGCGAGCGCGGCCGCGATCGATTCGGCCCTCGACGAACGCATCGACGATGAGCTCCGCGACCTCGACTGAGACGGGCCGCCTGAAGCCGGACGCGACGAGGGCAGCCAGGACCGAGGGCAGCGGAGCGCGAAGCGCGGGGCCTGGCAGCGCCGGCTCCGCCGACCACGATCAGGACGCCGACGCGGGCCTGCAACCCTGGCAATTCTTCGTTCTCGCCGCGCTCGGCTGCGCGACGGCGGTCACCTTCGTCGCGCGCGGTCAGGGACCGACGGCGATCATTCTCCTCAGCCTGCTCATGGGCACGGCCGGACTCGTCGGGTATGCGACGCTTCGCATGGTGCGTCCGCTCGTCGCGCCCGAAGAGGATCGTACGGTGATGATCGGTGAGCGCACCCGCGTCGCGCTCGAGCGCGAGAAACTGCTCACGCTGCGATCGATCAAGGAGCTCGAATTCGACCGCGCGATGGGCCGGCTGTCTGAAGCCGACTATCACGAGATGGCCAGCCGCCTGCGCGCGCGCGCGGCGACGCTGATCAGGCAACTCGACGCCGGAGCGGGGTATCGAGACCAGATCGAGAGAGATCTCGCAAAGCGGCTGGGACCGGATCCTGACGCTCGGCTGAAGCCTTCGCGCGACGAAGAGGAGCGTGGCGCGATGTCGTCGGCAGAAGAGCGTGGCGCGAAGGCCTCAGCCGAACGGCTGTGCGCGAGCTGTCAAACCGCCAACGATAACGACGCCAGATTCTGCAAGGGTTGCGGCCAGCCTTTTAGCGGCCGATGACAGCGACGCCGCGCGACAAGGGCAGCAAAGGAGCGTTTATTTTGCGTCGCGCCGGTGAGATCTTCATCCTCTCTGTCCTCTGTGCTTTCCTCTGCGTCCTTGTCGCCGTGAGCCCGGCGAGCGCCCAGGGCGGCTTTGCGATGCCGGATCCGAAGGAGATGTCCGGCATCCCGAGGCCTGTCGAGGATCTCCCGAACGGGGCAATCTCGGTCCGGCTGATTCGCGGCTCGCTGTCGAACAACATCGTCGATTACCCGGTGAAGCTGATCGCCGGCGGCAAGGAGCTGACGGTCAAGACCGACGAGAGCGGGCGGGCGCAGTTCAACGAAGTGCCGCCAGGTTCGACGGTGAAGGCGGTCGTCGACGTCGACGGCGAGCATCTCGAATCGCGGGAATTCCCCGCGCCGACGCGCGGCGGCATCCGCCTGATGCTGGTCGCCACCGACAAGTCGAAGCCTGCAGCGCCGGCGGCGCCTGCGGTGAGCGGCACGGTGACCATCGGCAGCCAGTCGCGCGTCGTGATTCAGCCGAACGACGAGAACATCGAGTTCTACTACCTGCTCGACGTCTC
>DATFWL010000529.1:0-22379 GCA_035259385.1 Vicinamibacterales bacterium
CTTCACCAGCTGGCCGGTGCCGGTGGTGAGGCGCTTGACGACGTTGTCCTTGAAGCTGCGCAGCTTGTCGAGATCGATCTTCGGCTCGGCGAACTCGACGCCCCACGCTTTCGCGTGGCGCGACTCGTCCACCACTTTCGCCACGTGCAGCAGCGCCTTCGACGGAATGCAGCCGCGATACACGCACACGCCGCCCGGATTCGGCTCCGGATCGACGAGCGTGGTGCTGAGCCCGAGATCCGCGGCAAGGAACGCGGCGGCGTATCCGCCCGGACCACCGCCAACGACAACGAGTTGAGTAGACGTCATGAGATCACAAAGCGCCCACGAAGGCACGAAGACACGAAGAAGACATCATTAAGAAAAAGAGATTCTTCGTGTCCCTTCGTGCTTTCGTGTCTTCGTGGGCCACGGTACGGTTCTTCGCAGCGTGACAGGCGGTTCTGTCAGCCGTGCAACGAAAGCAGGAATGGATCCTCGAGCGCCTGCGCGACCCAGCGCAGGAAACGGATGCCGTCGGCGCCGTCGATCACCCGGTGGTCGTAGGACAGCGACAGCGGCAGCATCATCCGCGCGGCGAAGTCGCCGCTGTCCTTCTGGTACACCGGCTCCATGCGGGCGCGCGAGATGCCGAGGATGGCGACTTCCGGCGCGTTCACGATCGGCGTGAAATAGGTGCCGCCGATGCCGCCGAGGTTCGAGATGCTGAAGCAGCCGCCCTGCATCTCCTCGAGCGCGATCTTGCGGTTGCGCGCCTTCTCGGACAGCTGCGTCAGCTCCGCCGCCAACTGCACGATGTTCTTCTGATCGGCGTTGCGGATCACCGGCACGAGCAGCCCGCGATCGGTGTCGACGGCGACGCCGATGTTCACGTACTTCTTGAGCACGATCTCGTCGGATCCGAGATCGATCGAGGAGTTGAACTGCGGGAAGACGCGCAGCGCGGACGCCACCACCTTGACGGCGATCGCGGCGACGGTGAGGTTGCCGCCGGCCGCCTCGACCTGCTTCGCGTACTTCTTGCGCAGATCCTCGAGCGCGGTGATGTCGGCAAGGTCGCACTGCGTGACGTGCGGGATCGTCTGCCATGCCGCGCTCAAGTGCTCGGCGGTCTTGCGCCGGACGGCGCGCATCGGCTGGCGCTCGACGTCACCCCATCGCGAGAAGTCCGGCAATGGCACCGCCGCCGCACCGGCGCCGCGAGTGCCGGCTTCCACCAGTCGCTTCGCGTACGTCTTCACATCGTCGACCGAAATGCGTCCGCTCGGGCCGGTGCCGGGCACCTGATTGATGTCCACGCCAAGCTCGCGCGCCATGCGCCGCACCGACGGCGCAGCCGGAGCGGGCGGCATCTCCGGCGTGGCGGCCTCCGCCGGCTGCCGCGCGCCGCGGCTGATGTCCACGACCTTCTGCCGCGCCGGCTCCGCGTCGGCCGCCGCTTCGCGCGCCCCGCGCGGCGTCGCCGCCTTGTCCCCGGCATCGCGCCGCTCCCCCTCGACGTGCTGCTCGAACCCGGGCTCGTCGGAGGGCACCTTCGCAACGGTATTCGCGCCGACGGCGCCTTCGCGCCCCTCCTGCCCTTCCCGCCCTTCCTGCCTTTCCTGCCCTTCCCGCCTTTCGTGCCCTTCCTGCCTTCCCGCCTTTCCTTCCTGCCCTTCCGCCTTCCCTTCCTGCCTTCCCGCCTTCCCGCCTTCTGCCTTGTTCGCGTCACTGACAGTAAGAATCACCTGCCCCACTTTCACCTTATCCCCCGCCTTCACCTTGACCTCGCCGACCGTTCCAGCGACCGACGACGGCACTTCAATCGTCGCCTTGTCCGTTTCGAGCTCGAGGACCGGCTGCTCCATCGCCACCGTGTCACCCGGCTTCACGAGGACACGCAGGACGTCGCCGGCGGAAACGTTTTCACCAAGTTCGGGAAGTGTGAAATCGGGCACAGGGGATCTGCTCCTCGTCAATGGCTAATGGCTAGTGGCTGATGGCAGATGGCTCATGACCCATCGACCATACGCCATCAGCCCTCAGCCATCAGCCATCAGCCATTGACAGACTACGAAATCGCAGGATTTTCCTTTTCCTGATGCACCCCGTGAGCCTTCATGGCCTGGTCGACAAGGGAGGCATCAATCCGGCCGTCGCGCGCGAGCGCCGCGAGCGTCGCGACGATCACGTAGCGGTAGTCGACCTCGAAGAACTCGCGCAGCGCGGCGCGTGTCTCGCTGCGGCCGAAGCCGTCGGTGCCGAGCACCGTCATCGGGCGCGGCAGCCAGCGGTCGATCGCGTCGGGCATCGCCTTGACGTAGTCGGACGCCGCGATCAACACGCCGGGGGCGTCCTCCAGGCACTGCGCGACGTACGGCACGCGCCGCGGCGCGCCTGGATGCAGCATGTTCCACCGCTCGCACGCATGCCCCTCGCGGTACAGCTCGGTGTAGCTCGTCACGCTCCACACGTCGGCCGCGACGTTGTACTTCGACTCGAGGATTTCCTGCGCCTTGATCACTTCGGGCAGGATCGCGCCGCTGCCGAACAGCTGCGCGCGGAGCGGTGCGTCGGGCTTCGACGTGTTGCGGAATTTGTAGAGCCCTTTCAGGATCCCCTCGCGCGCGCCCTTCGGCATCTCGGGCATCGCGTACTGCTCGTTCATCACGGTCAGGTAGTAGAAGATGCTCTCCTGATCGACGTACATCCGGCGGATGCCGTCCTGGATGATCACCGCGATCTCGTAGGCGAACGCCGGGTCGTAGCTGACGCAGTTCGGGTAGGCGAGCGCGAACAGCTGGCTGTTGCCGTCCTGGTGCTGCAGTCCCTCGCCGGCCAGCGTCGTGCGGCCGGAGGTGCCGCCGAGCAGAAAGCCGCGCGTCCGCGAGTCGCCGGCCGCCCAGATCAGGTCGCCGATCCGCTGGAAGCCGAACATCGAGTAGTAGATGAAGAACGGGATCGTGTTCACGCCATGCGTGGCGTAGGCGGTGCCGGCGGCGATGAACGACGACATCGATCCCGCCTCGGTGATCCCCTCCTCGAGAATCTGTCCGTCCGACGCTTCCTTGTAGTAGAGCAGGGTGTCCATGTCGACCGGCTCGTACATCTGGCCGGCGTGCGAGTAGATGCCGACGGCGCGGAACAGCGCCTCCATGCCGAACGTGCGCGCTTCGTCGGGCACGATCGGCACGATCAGCCGGCCGAGATCCTTGTCGCGGAGCAGCTTCGACAGCAGCCGGACGAACACCATCGTGGTCGACGCCTTGCGGCCTTCGGTGCCCTTGTGGAACTCCTCGAAGAGCTCGCCGGGCACCGACGTCAGCGGTTCGCTGCGCACCTTGCGCGTCGGCACGTAGCCGCCGAGATCCTTGCGGCGATCGCGCATGTACTTGATCTCGATGCTGTCCTCGGCGGGGCGATAGAACGGCGTCTTGCCGACCTCCGCGTCTGAAATCGGGATGCCGAAGCGGGTGCGGAACGCCCGCAGCTCCTCTTCGTTCATCTTCTTCTGCTGGTGCGTGATGTTCTTTCCCTCGCCGGCCTCGCCGAGCCCGTAGCCCTTGATCGTGCGCGCGAGAACCACGGTCGGCGCGCCCTTGTGCTCGGTGGCCGCCTTGTAGGCGTTGTAGATCTTCACCGGGTCGTGGCCGCCGAGCGTCATCTTCTTGAGCTGGTCGTCCGACAGGTGCTTCACCATGTCGAGCAGCCGCGGATCGACGCCCCAGAAGTGCTCGCGCACGTAGGCACCGTCGGACACGGCGTATTTCTGGTACTGACCGTCGACGATCTCGCCCATGCGCTTGACGAGGAGCCCCTCGCGATCCTTTGCGAGCAGCGTGTCCCACTCACGGCCCCACAGCACCTTGATCACGTTCCAGCCGGCGCCGCGGAATGCCGCTTCGAGCTCCTGGATGATCTGGCCGTTGCCGCGCACCGGCCCGTCGAGCCGCTGCAGGTTGCAGTTGATCACGAAGATCAGGTTGTCGAGCTTCTCGCGCGCCGGCAGCGTGATCGCACCGAGCGCTTCGGGCTCGTCGCATTCGCCGTCACCGAGGAACGCCCAGACCTTGCCGTTCGACTTCTGCTTCAGGCCGCGATCCTCGAGGTAGCGCATGAACCGCGCGTGGTAGATCGCCATGATCGGGCCGAGGCCCATCGAGACCGTCGGGTATTCCCAGAAGTCGGGCATCAGCCACGGGTGCGGGTACGACGACAGGCCGCCGCCCTCCTTCGTTTCGCGCCGGAAGTTCTCGAGGTGGGTTTCGTCGATCCGCCCTTCGAGGTAGGCGCGCGCGTAGATGCCGGGCGCGGCGTGGCCCTGGAAGAAGACGACGTCGCCGTCGCTGCTCTCGTGGCCGCGGAAGAAGTGGTTGAAGCCGACTTCGTAGAGCGTCGCCGCGGACGCGTACGTCGAGATGTGCCCGCCAATGCCCTCTTCCGCCTTGTTCGCGCGGACGACCATCGCGGCGGCGTTCCAGCGCACCAGGCTCTTGATGCGGCGCTCGAGATCGGGGCTGCCGGGCATCAGGACCTGCTCGTCGGCGGAGATCGTGTTGATGTACGGGGTATTGGCGGTGAAGGGCAGCTTGACGCCGTTCTGTCGAGCGTGAATCGTCAGCTCGCGCAGCAGTTTCGCGACCTTTGCCGGGCCGCCGCTCTGCAGCACATAATCAAGCGAGTCGAGCCATTCACGGGTTTCAGTGGCGTCCAGCTCCGCCTGTTCCTTCGGAGAGATGTATTTCACGGAAACGGGATCCTTTCAGCGGCAGTGACAAGCACTGACATCGGCTCGCCGAACTGCCGGCCTTTCCGGCCGGTCGGGCGCAGGCCAACCATGAATTGTACCTTGGCTTTGTACGAAGGGGAACCATGCGTCGCCATATCTTCGCCCTGACGTGCATCTCGATCCCGCTGGCGGCCGCGCTCGCGGTCGCGCACGGTACGCCGGCGGCCGCGTCGGCGCAGACCACGGCCGCGCCGTCGCGGACCGGCGACGTCAGAGGCGTCGAGCTCGACGCGCTCGATCGCAAAGCCGATCCGTGCGCCGACTTCTATCAGTTCGCCTGCGGCGGCTGGATCGCACGGAACCCGCTTCCCCCAGATCGTTCGACGTACGGCCGCTTCGCGGAGGTGCAGGATCGCAACTTCACGATTCTCCGCCGCATCCTCGAGACGCCCGCGGGCACGTCGGCTGCAGACGCGAAAGACGATCGACACAGGGCGGCGGACTACTATGCGGCCTGCATGGACGAATCGAAGATCGAGGCGAGCGGCGTGCTGCCGATCGCATCCGACCTGCTGACGATTGACGAGCTGGTGAACCCGGACGACCTGCCGGTGCTGCTCGCGCGTCTGCACGCCATCGGCGTGCCGGCGCTGTTCCGGTTCGGTGCAAGGACGGATGTCTTGGGCGACTCGACGCAGCAGATCGCCGACGTCGATCAGGCGGATCTGAGCCTGCCGGATCGTGACTACTACCTGAAGAGCGACGCGCGATCCGTCGATCTCCGGGACAAGTTCGTCGCCACTGTCGAGCAGATGCTGACGTTGTCGGGCGCGCGGCCCGAACAGGCTGCGGCCGACGCCAAGGCGGTGCTGTCGGTCGAGACCGCGCTCGCGTCGGCGATGCTCGATCGTGTCCAGCGCCGCGATCCGAGGAGCCGGCTGCATACGCTGTCGATGAACGAGCTGCAGGCCATGACGCCGAACTTCAGCTGGCGCAAGTACGCGACCGCGGCGGAGGCGCCGAGGTTCCAGGTGCTCAACGTCGCGGCGCCTGACTATCTGAAGGCGGTGGATCGTCTGGTCGGCGCGATGTCGGCGGGCGGCGACCTCAAGGCCTACCTGCGCTGGCACGTCGTGCACCAGTCGGCGGACCTGCTGCCGAAGCCGTTCGCCGACGCCGACTTCGACTTCTTCAGGCGCACGCTCAACGGACAGCAGCAGCCGCAGCCGCGCTGGCGCCGGTGCGTCACCGAGACCGATCAGCGGATGGGCGAAGCGCTCGGCAAGGCGTTCGTCGAGGAAGCATTCGGCCCGCAGGCCAAGGCCGACATGCTCAAGATGGTGCAGGACATCAAGGGGGCGATGCAGCAGGACATCGACGCGGCGCCGTGGATGAGCGGCGAGACCAAAAAGGCGGCGATGCTGAAGCTGAATGCCGTCGTCGATCGCATCGGCTATCCGGACGCTTGGCGCGACTACTCGAGCCTCACCGTGTCGCGCGACGAGGCGATCGGCAACCGCGAGCGGGCGCTGGCGTTCGACCGCGCGCGAACGCTGGCCAAAATCGGACAGCCGGTCGACCGCGGCGACTGGAGCATGACGCCGCCGACGGTGAACGCCTACTACAGTCCCGATCGCAACAACATCAACTTCCCGGTCGGCATCCTGCAGCCGCCCTTCTATCGCGCCGGCCGCGATCCGGCGGTGAACTACGGCGGCGCCGGCGCCGTCATAGGACACGAGTTGACGCACGGCTTCGACGATCAGGGGCGGAAGTTCGACGGCCAGGGCAATTTGAAAGACTGGTGGACGCCCGGTGACGCGAAGGCGTATGAGGATCGCGTCGCATGCGTGGCCGATCAGTACTCCGGCTACACGGTCGCCGGCGACACGACGATCAACGGCCGGCTGACGCTGGGCGAGAACACGGCGGACAATGGCGGCATCCGCCTGGCACTCATGGCCTACCTTGCGGGTCCCGGCGCAAAGATGAAGGACAAGATCGACGGCTTCACGCCCGATCAGCGCGTGTTCCTCGGCTGGGCCCAGGTCTGGTGCGAGAACGCACGGCCGGAGGCGGAACGCGTGAAAGCGGCCACCAACCCGCACTCGTCGAACCGGTACCGCGTCAACGGACCGCTGTCGAACATGCCGGAGTTCGCGAAGGCATTCTCGTGCAAGGCGAACGCGCCGATGATGCGGCAGAATGCGTGCCGCGTGTGGTGAGGAGTGGAGTTCTATGCGTCGTCATGTGATCGCGTTCACGTTCGTCGCGCTGCCGCTCGCCGTCGCGTTGGCGCATGCGCAACCAGGAGCCAAATCAGAGTCCGGCCTGGACCTCTCGCTGCTCGATCGCGGCGCGGATCCGTGCACCGACTTCTACGCCTACGCGTGCGGCGGCTGGACGAAGCATCAGGCGATTCCGGCGGATCGCTCGTCGTGGGGCGTCGCCGAGCGGCTGCAGGAAGAAAACGAGACGCGGCTGCGCAGGATCCTCGAGGACGCGTCGAAGGGAACCGACCCGGCGACGAAGAAGATCGGCGACTACTACGCGAGCTGCATGGACGAATCGCGCATCGACGCGCGCGGCGCGGCCGCACTGCAGCCGGTTCTCGAGCGGATCGCCGCGTGGTCGAACCTCCGTGATCTCCCGCCGCTCCTCGCCGACCTGCACACGATGGGCGTCAACGCGTTCTTCGGCTTCGGCGCCGAGGCCGATTTCAAGGAAGCGAGCCTGGTGCGCGCGATCGCAGACCAGGGCGGCATCGGCCTTCCTGATCGCGACTACTACTTCCGCGACGATCCGAAGTCGGTGGAGTTGCGGAAGCAGTACGTCGAGCATGTCGGCAAGATGATGGCGCTGACCGCAGCCACGACCGGCGCCAAGACCGCGGCCACACCGGCCGCCGATACCGTGATGACGATCGAAACCGCGCTCGCGAAGGCGTCGCTCGACGTCGTCACCCGGCGCGATCCGGCGGCCATCTACCACAAGATGACGCCGGCAGAGCTGCAGGCGCTGACGCCGTCGTTCGACTGGGCGCTGTATTTCAGGGGCGTCGCCGCGCCGCCGATCGACGCGCTCAACGTCACCGTTCCAGACTTCTTCAAGGCGTTCGATCAGCTGATCGCCTCCACGCCGGTCGCCGACGTCAGGACCTACCTCCGCTGGCAGCTCGTGCACGCCTCGGCGGCGATGCTGTCGAAGCCGTTCGTCGACGAAAACTTCCGCTTCTACGGCGCCACGCTCACCGGCGCGAAGGAGCTGCGGCCGCGGTGGAAGCGATGCGTGCAGTACACGGACGGCGATCTCGGCGAAGCGCTCGGCCAGGCGTTCGTGCGTGAAGCCTTTCCGGCGTCCGCCAAGGAAGACACGCTGAAGATGGTGCGCGAGCTCGAGTCGTCCCTGGAGAGCGACATCAAGGGGCTGTCGTGGATGAGCGATGGGACGAAACAGCAGGCGCTCGTCAAGCTGCACGCCGTCGCCAACAAGATCGGCTACCCCGACAAGTGGCGCGACTACGGCGCGCTGCAGATCGTCCGCGGCGACGCGATCGGCAATTCGCAGCGCGCGAACCAGTTCGAGTTCCGCCGGCAGATGAACCGCATCGGCAAGCCGCTCGACAAGGGCGAGTGGGAGATGACGCCGCCGACGGTGAACGCCTACTACCATCCGCTCCAGAACAACATCAACTTCCCGGCCGGCATCCTCCAGCCGCCGTTCTACAAACCGGGCGCCGACGCCGCGATCAACTACGGCGCGGCCGGTGCGGTGATCGGCCACGAGCTCACGCACGGGTTCGACGACCAGGGACGGCAGTTCGACGCGCAGGGCAACCTCAAGGACTGGTGGACGCCGGACGACGCCAAGGCCTTCGACGAGCGCGCGCAGTGCACCGTCGATCAGTATTCCGCCTTCACCGCGGTCGACGACGTGAAGGTGAACGGCAAGCTGACGCTCGGCGAGAACGTGGCCGACAACGGCGGGCTGCGCATCGCGCTGATGGCCTATCTCACCTCGCTGGGATCGGCGGGCGGCAAGACGCTCGACGGCTTCACGCCAGAGCAGCGTTTCTTCATCAGCTACGGACAGAGCTGGTGCACCAACTCGCGACCCGAACGCGAACGGATGCTGGCGCAGACCAATCCGCACTCGCCGCCGCACTTCCGCGTCAACGGCGTCGTCTCGAACATCCCGGAGTTCGCGAAAGCGTTCTCGTGCAAGGCTGGACAGCCGATGGTGCGCGAGACTTCGTGCCGGGTGTGGTAGGGAACGCAAAGCGCGCAAAGACCGCAGAGAGCAATTTATCTGTGCGGCCTTTGCGGCCTTTGCGTTCAAGTGCCGCGTTGACCCAGGTTCGCGAGGCGATTGTCTCGTGCGAGAAGTGTCCGCGGCTGCGGGCGTATTGCGCCGACGTCGCGCGCGTGAAGCGGCGCGCCTTCCGCGACGAGACCTACTGGGGCAAACCAGTCCCCGGCTTCGGCGATCCCGACGCGCAATTGCTGCTGATTGGCCTGGCGCCGGCGGCGCACGGCGCCAACCGCACGGGCCGCGTGTTCACCGGCGACGGGACCGGCGGCTCCGGCGATTTCCTGATGGCCGCGCTCCATCGCGCCGGCTTCGCGAACATCCCGACCGCGCAGAATCCAGACGACGGCTTGACGCTCACCGGCGCATACATCGCCGCCGCCGTCCGCTGCGCACCGCCTGACAACAAGCCGGCGCCCGAAGAGATCACCAACTGCCTGCCGCATCTCGACGCCGAAATCACCGCCCTCCCCGCGGTGCGCGTCGTCGTCGCGCTCGGCCGGATTGGGTTCGACGCGTATCTTCGATGTCTCAAACGCCGCGGCGTCGTCGTGCGGCCGAAACCGGCGTTCGAACACGCCGGCGTGCACACGCTGCCGAACGGCCAGACGTTGATCGGCTGCTACCACCCCAGCCGCCAGAACACGAACACCGGCAAGCTGACCGCCCGCATGATGGACGACGTGTTTGTTCGCGCGGCGCGCGCGCTACGTTACAAGTAATTGGTTTGACCGCCTTCGAGGCGGCCGTCTAGACTCATCCGCGCCCATGAAAACAAAACTGTTCGGCCTTTGCGCGCTCTTTCTCTGTCTGCTCGCACGTCCGCACGCACAGGTCGGCGGTACTGCACAGATCTTCTTCGTCGACGTCGGCACCGGCGCGTCCACGTTGATCGTGTCGCCCGCCGGCAAGACCCTGCTCGTCGACGGCGGCCCTCCGGGCAGCGGCGCAAAGATCTCGAGCCTGCTGGCGACGCTGGGCATCAGCACGATCGACTACACGGTCGTCACGCACTACCACATCGACCACATGAGCGGGATGATCGAGGCGATGAACGCCGGGAAGGTCGCCGGCATCGCGTTCGACAACGGTGACGATCCAGCGGTGCAGCCGCCCGGCACATCGACCTCGCCGACCAGCACGCGCGGCACCTACTTGCGCTACGTCGCCGCGACGGGCCATGCCGGCATCACGCGTCAGACGGCGATCCCGGGCACCGTGCTGGATCTCGGCGGCGGCATGCGCGCGACGTTCGTCGCGGCGGGCGGGCACTTCCTCAGCGGCGGCCAGGTCGCGATCACCAACGCCGACCTGAACTCCGAGAGCATCAGCACGCTCATCGAGTACAACGATTTCGACTACCTCGTCTCCGGCGATCTCACCGGCGGCGGCAGCACCTCGACGGTGAAGACGCCGGACGTCGAAACCTACGTTGCGCAGATGGTCGGCGACGTCGACGTCGTGCAACTCGATCACCACGGCAGCACCACGGCGAACAACCAGACCTTTCTCAGGGCGCTGAAAGCGGAAGTCGCGTTCGCGCAGACCGGCCAGGACAATACGTTCGGCCATCCGAACCGCGAAACCGCGAACAAGTTCCTGAACACGCCCGACACCGCGGGTGCGACGTTCCCGGGAACCGGCGTGCCTCCGGCCGGCGTGGGTCCCGTTTTCTACCAGAACGAAGCCAGCCCCGCCGGCGACGACCGCGTCACGCAGCAGGGCTACACGGGCGCTGCTGCTGGCCACGCCGGCCAGGGGACCGTGCGGCTCGCGACGGACGGCAGCACGACGTACTCGCTCAGCAGCTTCGACGATGGCGGCGTGCGGTTGAACCCGGGCGTGCACACTTACGCGGTGGACGGCGCATCGCCGGGGCTCACCGCCGACTTCAAGCCGACGGTGGTCGTGGACGAATCGCCGGTCCTTCCGCTTGCGAACGAGAACGTCGTCGTCAGCGCGGCCGTCAACGATCGCGAATCGCCGATCTCGGACGTCACGCTGAGTTACAGCCTGGACGGTACGCCGCAGCCGCCGGTGACGATGGCGCTCGCCTCGGGTGTCTACCAGGCGACGATTCCGGGGCAGCCCGACGGCACCCGGATCGATTTCACCGTCGCGGGCGCCGCCGGCAGCCAGGCGACGACCTTCAGCAGCGGCTATTTCTCGGGCGTCACGCCGATCGCCTCGCTGCGCGCGCTGAACGCGCTCGGCGAACCGCTCTACAGCGGCTATGCGGCACGGATTCAGGCAACGATCACCGCCAGCGGCTACAGCGCCGGCACCAACGACGACTACGCCCAGGACGCGAGCGGCGCGATCAACGTCTACCGATCGACCGACACTGTCACGCCGTTCACGTCGACGAAGCCCGGCGACGTGATCGAAGCGCGGGGACGGATCGGCTTCAACGGCGGCCGCGCGCGTCTCGATCTCACCGAGTCGGTCGAAAAGACGACGACGCCGTTCGGCATCACGCGGCTTTCCACGGCCACGGCGCCGACGCCGCTGGCGACGACGTTCGCGGTGCTTGCTTCCACTCCCGAAGCATTCGAAGGTCAGCTCGTCTCGATCCCCAACGTCTCGCTCGTCAGCGGCACGTTCCCGACGACGCCGCAATCGCTCGATGCCTTCGTGACGGTCACCGACGGCACCTCGAACTTCCCGCTCAAGATCGACCACGACACCGACATCGACGGCTTCACGCCGCCGGCGACCTTCGCCGTCGTCGCGATCGTGCAGCAGGACGACTTCCTGCGGCCGTTCGACGCGGGCTACGACGTCGCGCCGCGGAGCGCCGTCGATCTGGGCGCGACCGCGCCGCCTCCGCCACCGCTCCTGACCATCGCCGAGGCGCGCGTCGACGCCGTCACCAACGCCGACGGCAACCCGCCGCGCGACACGATTCCCGATCTGCTCGGCCATGTCGTCACGGTCCGCGGGACGGTCACCTCGATCGATCTGCGCGGCGGCACCGGCATCGAGTACTACATCCAGGATGCGACCGGCGGCATCGATCTGTTCAGCACGTCGCTGAGCCCGGCGTTCGCGATCGGAGACAACGTCGAAGCGACCGGCACCATCACGCAGTTCAACGGCCTGACCGAGGTGACGGTCACGAGCGTGATCTTCCTCAGCGCAGGATCCGCGCCGGCGCCGCAGGTCATCACGCTGTCGCAGCTGGCCGACGGCGTCGGCGAAGCGCTGGAAGGACGGCTGGTACGCGTCGACAACGTCACCGTGACCGCCGGCAGTTTCGGGGCGACGGGCAGCTCGAGCAACGTCACGATTGCCGACACGACGGGCACCGCCATCATGCGCGTGGACAGCGACACCGACATCGACGGCACGCCGACGGTCACCGGGACGTTCTCGCTGATCGGCCTCGCGAGCCAGTTCGACACGACCGCACCGTTCGACAGCGGGTATCAGATCATCCCGCGCAGCCTCGCCGACATCATCCCGGCCGGGCCGGCGTGCCCGCCGATCACGATCGGCGGCTCGCTGCCGGGCGGCGTCGTCGGCACGCCGTATTCGCAGACCCTGACCGCCAGCGGCGCAACCGCGCCGTACACCTTCACCATCCTCACCGGATCGCTGCCGGCCGGTCTCGCGCTGAGCGGCGACGGGATCGTCTCCGGGACTCCGACGCTCGCAGGCATCTCCACGTTCACGGTGCGCGCGACCGCGACCGGCGGCTGCACCGGATCCGCGTCGTTCACCGTGACGGTGACGGGCGTGCTCACGGTGAGCCCCGCGTCGGTCGACTTTGGATCGGTCACCACCGGTTCGATCGGTGCGGCGTCGCTCACCATCACCAACGCCAGCACGGATACGGTCACGCTCAACACGCCGTTCCCGATCGACGGTCCCGACGCGTCGCAATTCACCGTCGCGTCGCCTGCGACGACGGCACTTGCAGCCGGCGCCTCGACGACGGTGTCGGTGACCTTCCTGCCAGCGACGCCCGGCGCGAAGAGCGCGACGCTGACCATCACCAGCACCGGCGGCGGCCTCGCGACGATCGCGCTTGCGGGCACTGGCGTCGCGCCCGACGGCGGGGGCGGCGGAGTCGTGATCAGCGAGATCAGATTCCGAGGACCGCTGGGTGGAAACGACGAGTTCGTCGAGATCTACAACAACAGCGACAGCCCGGCGAGCATCGGCGGCTGGAAGCTGATGGGATCGAGCAACGCGGCGCCAACCGGCACCCGCGCAACGATTCCAGCAAACGTCACGCTGCCGGCACGCTCGCACTACCTGTTCGCCAACACCACGGCGGCGACCGGTTACTCGGGCGCGGTGCCCGGCAACCTCGGGTACACGACCGGGTTCGCCGACAACGGCGGCGTCGCGCTGACCGATGCGGCGAACACGATCATCGACCAGGTCGGCATCGCCACCACCGGAACTGCATACCGCGAAGGGAGTCCAATCCCGACGCAGCTGACGACGAACGCCGACCGCGGTTACGAGCGAAAGCCGGGCGGCCTCTCGCTCACGCTGCAGGACACCGGCGACAACAGTGCCGACTTCCAGCTGACGGCGCCAAGCAATCCGCAGAACGTCGCGATCGTGGCGTCGCCGTCGAGCGTCGACTTCGGATCGCTCGTGGCGCCCGGCAGCGTGTCGCAGCCGGTGACGATCAGAAACCTGCTGCTGGCTCAGGTGACGCTCAACGCGACGGTGATTGGCGGCGCCGACGCCGGCGACTTCACCGCCGGGACGCCGAGCACGACGACGCTCGCCTCCGGCGCCACGGCGACGATACCAGTGACGTTCCGGCCGGTTGCGGCCGGCCACAAGTCGGCGAGGCTGACGGTCACGAGCTCATCTGCCGGCACGATTGCGGTGCCGCTGATCGGCAACGCGATCGCCGGCATCACCGTCACTCCGCCGTCGTTCGACTTCGGCACCGTGGCGCCTGGCTCGACGACGCCGACGACGCTGACGATCGTGAATAGCGATCCGGTCAACAGCGTGACGCTCACGCCGCCGTTCGCGATCATCGGTCCGGACTCGGGCTCGTTCAGCGTCGGCGCACCAGGAACCTCGTTCCTGGGCGGAGCAGACAGCACGACGCTCGTGGTGTCGTTCCAGCCGGCGACGGCCGGCCCGAAGAGCGCGACCCTCGAAGTGACCAGCGTCAACGGCGGATCGCGATCGGTTGCGTTGACCGGTACGGCAGCCTGCCCGGCGATCGCGGTCGACGGCGCGCCGCCTGCAGGCCTCGTCGGCATCGCCTACACGACGACGTTCACGGCCAGCGGCGGCGTGAGCCCATACACGTTCACGATCGCGAATGGAACCGTGCCATCCGGCCTGCTGCTCGGCGCCAGCGGCACGCTCGCTGGGACTCCGACCAGCGCCGGCAGCTTCACCTTCACCGTGCAGGCTGCCGGCGCCAACGGCTGCACCGGCAGCGGCACCTTCACCGTGCCGGTCACGGTTCCAGTCATCACGCTGACCGCTGCGCCGGCGTCGGTCGGGTTCGGATCGATCCTCCCGCCGGCTACGGCGACACAGATCGTTACGCTCACGAACAACACGGCAGACGCAATCACGCTGACGACGCCGCTGACGATCACGGGCACCGGCGCGTCGCAATTCTCGGTGAGCGCGCCTGAGTCGGCCACGCTTCCAGGCTCGTCGTCGACGACGGTCGTCGTGACCTTCGCGCCGACGACGCCGGGCATCAAGACCGCCACGCTCAACGTCGTCAGCACTGGAGGCGGATCGGCGTCGGTCGTGCTCTCCGGAAGCGGCGCGTCGCCGGTGGTGATCAGCGAGTTCCGCTTCCGCGGTCCGGCCGGCGGCAACGACGAGTTCATCGAGATCGTCAACAACACGACCGCCGTCGTTGATATCAGCGGCTACACGGTGCACGGATCGAACAACACCGGGACGAACAGCACGCGCGCGACGGTGCCGGCCAACGTCGTGCTGCCCGCGCACGCACGCTATCTTTTCGTGAACACCGGAGCCGCCGGCTACTCAGGCGCCGTGGCCGGCAACACCGGCTACGCCACCGGGATCACCGACGACGGCGGTGTCGCCCTGGTCGACCGGAACAACGTGATCCTCGATCAGGTTGGCCTCAGCGCCGGCTCTGCGTACAAGGAAGGCGGTGTGCTTGCGTACCTCGGCACCACGAACGCCGACAGGAGCTACGCGCGCAAGCCTGCGGCCGCCGGCGCGGTACAGGACACCGACGACAACGGCAGCGACTTCGTGGTCACGGCCCCGAGCGATCCGCAGGATCTCGTGTTCACGACGGCGCCGGCGAGCGTCGCGTTCGATCCGACGCCGACCGGCGGCACGCGATCGACGACGCTCACGATTCGGACCATGCTGCTGGCGCCAGTCACGCTGACGAACACCGCGATTGCGGGGGCCGACACAGCCTCGTTCGACGCTGCCACGCCGGCTTCGTCCCAGGTCGCGGCTGGCGCCAGCACGACGCTGCCGATCTCGTTCCACCCGGCGACGATTGCGACGTTTTCGGCGCAGCTGAATGTCACCTCCGATCGCGGCGTCATCACGGTCGAACTCTCTGGAGCCGGCACACCGGGAATCGTCGTGTCGCCTGCCACGATCGACTTCGGATCGATCGAGCCTGGTTCAACCGCGTCCGCAGCGCTGACAATCAGCAACGCGGACGCGGCCGCGGTCACGCTGACGCCGCCGTTCGGCATCACCGGCAGCGACGCAGCCGCCTTCGCAGCCGGCGCGCCGACCACTACGACGCTCACACCGGGTGCCGACACGACCGCGAACGTCTCGTTCAGCGCCGGGACCCTGGGCAGCAGAACGGCGACGCTCACCGTGACGAGCGTCAACGGCGGCACGCGGAGCGTGACCCTCACCGGCCTGGTCGCGTGCCCGGTCGTCACCGTGACGGCGGCGCTGCCTGCCGCCGAGTACGGCTTCGCATACTCGCAGACGATCACCGCGTCGGGAGGCACCGGACCGTACACGTTCGCGACGGCGGGCGGCAGGCTGCCGCCGGGCATCGCCCTCAGTGGGTCAGGAGTCCTTATCGGAACACCATCGGCGCTCGGCTCATTCCCATTGACGGTGCAGGCGACAGCCGCGAGCGGTTGCACGGGAACGGCGAGTGTCGGCCTGACAGTGAACGACACCACGCCGCCAGCGTTGACGCTTCCAGGTTCGATCGCCGCAACGGCGACGACACCGGCAGGGACGGCCGTGCCGTTCGCGACGACCGCGACCGATCTCGTCGACGGCGCGGACCCAATCGCCTGCACGCCGGCGTCTGGCGCGACGTTCCCTATTGGCGTCACGACTGTCAGGTGCTCCGCGGCCGACGCGCACGCCAACACCGCCAGCGGATCGTTCACCGTTACGGTGACCGCTGACACCGTGCCCGGGCGGATGACCGGCGACGCGAAGATCGCGTCGGGCAGCAGCGAGCATCAGGTCGCGTTCGCCGTGCAGGAGCGCGCAAGCGGCGCAGACGAGGGCATGCTGACGTACCGCGCGAAAGCGGGCTCCGGCAGCGATCGCGGCATCGACCGCTTCGAGTCGACAACCATCACCAGCGTGGACTTCTTCAACGTCCCTGGCTTCTCACCCGGCCGCCGTCCGCCATCAGGTGTGGACACCGTGTCGTTTGCCGGGCTCGGCCGCTGGAACGATCGTGGCGGCTACACGTTCAACGCGGTGGCGACAGACGCCGGCGAACCGGGAGCCGGACGCGACAGGTTCACGCTCACGGTGCGCGACGCGTCGGGACAGATCGTCGCCGCCGTCGACGCGGTGATCACCGGCGGCAACATCCAGTCGCTGCGACTCAATTAGCGCGCGCGCCCGCTTAGGACTTGGCTCGCTGCCAGCGGGCCCGTGCGGCTTTGCGCGCGATCGCGCGGCGCCGCGCGGCGCTCAGGCTCATCGCACGGGCGCGGCCACCCTTCAGGCCGCCCAGGCGGCCGAGCGCTGCGGCGTGCGGGTTCTTTTCCGGGATCCCGGTGTCCGCGGCTGAGTCCCACGGGACACTTACACTTTTAGTCGGACTGTGTGCAGGCTTCATTGCGTCGTCCCTGCGTTCAGTGTTGTTTTCGTGCCGCGTCTCGCGGCGATCGGTAGGCATCAGGGACGGCCGCAATGCATGAACGATGCTCACGCCGTCGTGCGCCGCGCTGCTGAGCGTCAAAAGACCGACGCGTCAGGTCCTGACCGGCTTATTCAAGACCAGGCAGGCGCCAGTGTTCCGCAGTTGCACAGGAACGAACTGGGCGCGTGAGTCAGGCGACGGCGCATGTCTTACGTGCTCTGTCGTCATTGCCGACAGCGCCTCGTGTCCGTAAGTGTCCGAGCGTGAGCCGGACTCAACATCGCCGACTGAAAGCGACGCGCCGATCGATGCAGGCGCGTCAGGGTCACGCGAGGATGCGCGCGAGCGTCGCGCGATCGATGTTGCCGCCGCTCATCACGCAGACCACCCGCTGTCCGGCGAACCGATCGCGCAGCTTCATCGCCGCCATCAGCGGGGCCGCGCCGGCCCCTTCGGCGAGATTGTGCGTCGTGCGCAGCGCCAGCCGCACGCCGTCTGCGAGCTCGTCCTCGCTGAGCGTGACGATGTCGTCGAGCTCGTGCTGAAGGATGCCGAACGGCAGGTCGAAGGTCACGCGCGTGGCCATCCCTTCGGCGAAGGTATCTGCGGTCTCGCCGACGACGCGCGTCGGGCCGCGCCAGGAGCGCGTGAACGCGTCGGCGCGCGCGGCCTGCACGCCGATCACGAGGGCGCGGCTGCCGAGCCCGGTCCGGACGATGCCGCAGCCGCTCGCGCCGCTGCCGGCGCCGATCGGGACGAAGATGGCGTCGACCTGCGGCTGCTCGTCGAAAAGCTCGAGCGCGTAGGTGCCGACGCCCGCGATCAGCAGCGGCTCGTTCGCCGAGTGGACGTAGCGCAGCCCGCGCTCGTGCTGCAGCCGCTCGACGTGCTCGCGCGCTTCGTCGAAGTCGCGGCCGAACTCGATCAGCTCGGCGCCGTAAGCGCGCATCGCCGCGTTCTTCTCCGGGTTGTTGCCGAGCGGGACGACGATCGTGCAGGGCACGCCTTCACGCTGACAGGCGAGCGCGATCGACTGGCCATGGTTGCCGGTCGTCGCGGTGATCACGCCGCGCCGCTCGTCGGCGCTGAGGCTGGCGATCAGGTTGACGCCGCCGCGCACCTTGAAGGCACCGGTGGGATTGTGGTTTTCGTGCTTGACGGCAATGTCGAGCCCGGTCTCGAGCGCGAGCAGCGGATGCCGCATCAATGGCGTCGGCCGCACCACGCGGGCGACTCTCGGTCTCGCGGCATAGATGTCTTTGAGAGTTGGTGGAAGCATCGTTCACGTCGGGGCCCCCAGCCCCTTCACGAGCGGCACGATGATATCCGGTCTGTCGGTGATCAACGCGTCAGCGCCCCATGTCAGCAGCCGCCGTGCGTCCTCTTCGCTGTTCACGGTCCACACCTGCACCGCCAGTCCCGCGCGATGCGCGGCGTCGATGAACCGTGGCGACACCACGCGCGTCCGCCCTGCCCATTCCGGCACCTGATAGCCGCCGTAGCCGGGGTGCGTCACGGGCCAGCGCACCCACGAGCGGTAAAGCGCCCATCGCACTTCCTCGCGCGCTGCACTGGTCGCGATCGCCGGCTCGATCGCGCGCGCGGTCCGCAGCGCCCGGCGGCCGAACCCGCCGAGGCACACCCGATCCACGGCATCCGCGCGCCGCACGACGTCGACGACCGCGGCCGCGATCCCGGAGCCGTTCACTTTCATCTCGACGATGACACGCGCCTCGCGGTACCGCTCCAGGACCTCGCGCAGCGCGGGCACGCCGGCCTCGGCGAGCTCGCGCGCCGAGCGCGCGGCCACCGGCCCCCGGAGCGTCGTCATTCGCTCCAGCGTGTGATCGTGGTGGACGACGACGACGCCGTCGCGCGAGAGATGGACGTCGAGTTCGACCCCATCGGCCCCCAGGGCGAGACCGTCGTCGAAGGCCCGGATCGTGTTTTCGGGCGCGAGCGCGCTGCCGCCGCGATGCGCGAAAACGAGCGGCCGCGAGGCGGAAAAAAACCGATGGCGCACGCCGACGGAGTCTAGCTGATAGAATCGCCGAATGGCGGTCATAGAGACCCTGGGCGATCTGCGGCGATCGGGTTATCGATCGCGGCCCGTGAAGCAGGAGATCCGCGACAACCTGGTTTGCAAGCTGCGCGCGGGTGAACGGCTGTTTCCCGGCATCATCGGCTACGACGAGACGGTGATGCCGCAGCTGGTCAACGCCGTGCTCTCGCGTCACAATTTCATCCTGCTCGGCCTGCGCGGGCAGGCGAAGAGCCGCATCCTCCGCGGTCTGGTCGATCTGCTCGACGAGCGCGTGCCGGTGGTCCCCGGCTGCGAGATCCACGACGACCCCACCGCGCCGATCTGCGCCGCGTGCCGGGCCCGGGTCGCCGAGGAAGGCGACCAGCTGCCGATCGCGTGGCTGACGCGCGACGAGCGCTACGTCGAGAAGCTCGCCACGCCCGACGTCACGATCGCCGACATGGTCGGAGACATCGATCCGATCAAGGCGGCGCAGGGCGGCCTCAACCTGTCCGACGAGCTGACGATGCACTACGGCCTGCTGCCGCGCGCCAACCGCGGCATCTTCGCCGTGAACGAGCTGCCGGACCTCGCCGGGAAGATCCAGGTCGGCCTGTTCAACATCCTGCAGGAAGGCGACGTCCAGATAAAGGGCTACCCGATCCGGCTGCGGCTCGACGTGATGCTGGTCTTCACCGCGAACCCCGAGGACTACACGGCGCGCGGCAAGATCATCACGCCGCTCAAGGACCGCATCGGATCCGAGATTCGCACCCACTATCCGTCGACGCGCCATCACGCGTTGGCGATCACCAGGCAGGAGGCGTGGACCGAGCGTCAGGGCGCGCTGAAGACGGAGATTCCCGCCTACGTGCGGGAGGTGGTCGAGGAGATCGCGTTCCAGGCGCGCGCCGATCGGAAGGTCGACAGGCGATCCGGCGTCAGCCAGCGCCTGCCAATCTCGACGCTCGAGCTGGTGGTCTCGAACGCGGAACGCCGCGCGCTCGCCAACGGCGAGACGCTGGTTGCGCCGCGCGTCACCGACGTCTATGCGGCGCTGCCGTCGATCACCGGCAAGTTCGAGCTCGAATACGAAGGCGAGCTGCGCGGCGCCGAGCAGATCGCGCGCGATCTGATCCGGTCGGCGGTCGGCTCGGTGTTCATCGGGATGTTCGACGGCGTCGACACGCGGAAGGTCGTCGAGTGGTTCGACCTCGGGGGATCGCTGCCGCTCAGCGACAGCACGTCGGCGGACGAGGTGATCGCGCAGAGCCGCACCGTGCAGGGGCTGCGCGAGCTCGCCGAGCGCGCCGGCCTGCCGCCGGGCGCGCCGGCGCCGCTGGTGGCGTCGGCGATCGACTTCGTCCTCGAGGGTCTGTATGCGCAGAAGAAGATCAGCCGCACCGACGAGCGCGGCTATTCGAGCGCCGAAGCCGCGCCGCGGCGCGGCAGCACGCGGCGCGACGAAGTGACGATCGACGATGACATCCGGATGCCGAATACGAAGAAGAAGTATTACAACTAGGGGCTCATGAAATACCGCTACACCAAATTCACTGGCGACGAGCTCGACGATCTCGATCTCGAGGATCTGGTCGCGAAGCTCTCCGATCTGCTGCTGGCGAGCGGCTTCGGCAACCCGCACGGCATCGACGAGGACGAGCGGACGCTGCAGGCGTTGCACGACGCGATCCTCGACGCGCTCTTCAACGGCGGCGTGCTGCCGGAGGAAACGATCGAACGCCTGCTGGGCGATCCGGCGGACGGCGACCAGGAGGACGCGCGCTCGAAGCTCGAAGAACTGATCCAGCAGATCATCGAGCGGATGACGGAGCAGGGCTACATCACGACGCCGCCCGATCTCGACGCGGAACGGGCGCGGCGTCAGGGGCGGACCGGCGGCCGCGGACCCGACCAGCCGCCGGTGACCTTCGAGGTCACCGACAAGACGCTCGATTTCCTCGGCTACCGCGCCCTGCGCGATCTGCTCGGCTCGCTCGGCAAGAGCAGCTACGGCCGCCACGACACGCGCGAGCAGGCCACTGGCGTCGAAACCACCGGCGCGCCGAAGCCGTACGAGTTCGGCGACACGCTCAACCTCGATCCGGCGAGCACGCTGCTGAACGCCGTGCAGCGGGAGGCGCGCGAAGCAAGGGAGTCGGCAGTCGCAAGTCTCAAGTCGTCAGTCGAAAGTCTCAAGTCGTTAGTCCCCGAGTCCCCGAGTCCCCAAGTCACCGAGTCCCGCAGTCCCCAGGTCCCCTCGCCTCGCAGGATCCACGTCACCCACGAGGACCTGATGGTCGTCCAGGGCGAGTACCAGAGTTCCTGCGCGACCGTGCTGATGCTCGACTGCAGCCACAGCATGATCCTCTACGGCGAGGACCGCTTCACGCCGGCCAAGCGCGTGGCGCTCGCGCTGGCGCAGTTGATCAAGACGCAGTATCCGGGCGACGCGCTCAAGGTGGTGCTCTTCCACGACTCCGCCGAAGAGATCCCGCTCGCCGAGCTCGGCCGCGTCCGCGTCGGGCCGTACTACACCAACACCCGCGAAGGGCTGCGGCTGTCGCGGCGCATTCTCGACCGCCAGCGGAAGGACATGCGGCAGATCATCATGATCACCGACGGCAAACCGTCGGCGCTGACCCAGCCCGACGGCCGCATCTACAAGAACGCGTTCGGCCTCGACCCGTTCATCGTCGCCGAGACGTGCGCGGAGGTGGCCGCGTGCCGCAAGAGCGGCATCATGATCAACACGTTCATGCTGGCGCGCGACTACGATCTGGTGAGCTTCGTCCGCCGCGTCGCCGACATCTGCAAAGGCAAGGCGTACTTCACGACACCGTACACGCTCGGGCAGTACGTGCTGATGGACTACATGGACAAGAAGACCAAGACGATTCACTGAAGATGGCTGATGGCTAATGGCTGATGGCTATGGTTGATGGCTCAG
This sequence comes from Vicinamibacterales bacterium, assembly GCA_035259385.1. Taxonomy (GTDB): domain Bacteria; phylum Acidobacteriota; class Vicinamibacteria; order Vicinamibacterales; family CAVVIG01; genus QHWK01. The sequence continues at coordinate 22,064 of DATFWL010000529.1, forward strand.
CGCTTGGCCTCTCACGACCATTGCCGGTTTGCCATCTGCCATTGACCACAGCCATCAGCCATTAGCCATGTCAGATCTCTTACCGCTCTTCCCGCTGCCCAACGTCGTGCTCTTCCCCAATGTCTTTCTGCCGCTGCACATCTTCGAGCCGCGCTACCGCGAGATGGTCGCCGACGCCGCGGGCAGCGACCGCATGATCGGCATGGTGCTGCTCCGTCCCGGCTGGGAGCGCGACTACGAAGGACGGCCGCCGATCTACCCGATCGGCTGCAGCGGGGTGATGACGCACGTCGAGAAGCTGCAGGACGGCCGTTAC